>NZ_JBNWBW010000014.1:0-120136 GCF_053522725.1 Agrobacterium sp. 16-172Ci | reverse complement strand
CGATCCGGTCCGCGAGATCACCATCAGGACCGAGACGGGAAAGGTGTTGCGCATCTTCTCCAATGATCTCGATGCACCGGCTCACGAGATCGCCGATCTCTACAAGCGCCGTTGGGCGATCGAACTGTTCTTCCGCTGGGTCAAGCAGACGCTGAAGATCAGCCATTTCCTCGGCACGTCAGAAAATACCGTGCGCATCCAGATCGCTGTCGCCCTGATCGCTTACCTGCTCCTGCGATTGGCGCAGGCTGACCAGAAGACCGTGCCAAGCCCACTCGCCTTCGCCCGGCTGGTACGCGCAAACCTCATGCACCGGCGACGCACCGATCGGCTTCTAAACCCGCCACCAGACAAACCCAGAAACCAAAACCAGATGGCCTTCCAATGGCCGCAAATTTAAACCGGACAGTAGTGGGACAAGGCCGAGGATGACGGAAGCACCCTTTTCGCACACGTCGCTAACCCGGTCTCTATCCGCACGTCTCAATCCGGAGGCCAGTCGCCGACGATTTCGCGCCTCTCGAGTTTCAGCGACCGGTCCGGTTGCACGCGGTAGGTTTCGATCGCCAGCCGCCCGTCGCCCATGACGAATTCATTGCTGAGCGTGCTGCCGATGGGGGACTTGGTGAGTTTGGTGCGCGGCTGTCCGCCATAGGTGATGCTGCCGGGAATGGGCTCGACATCGGGGGCGGTGGTGCAGCCGGCAAGCGCCAGAACCATCATGATCGCAATCGTGCGCATGTCTTTCTCCTGCGGTTGGCGCAATTCTATCATGGGCGGGTGCGCATCACACATCCCGTTGGCGTGAATAAAAAAGGCCCCGCATCCGAAGATAACAGGGCCAGTTGCCTTGGGAGGTTCTTGGTTTCTCAGTCCTCGTTGGCGGCAAGCTGCGTCAGCACCTCGCCACGGCCGCGGATACGCATGATGAGCGGGATGATGAAGGCGGCGGCTGCCACGATGAAGAGGCCAACGGCAATCGGCGAGGTGAACAGCACCGTCGGGTCGCCCTGGCCGATGGCAAGAGCGCGGCGCAGCTGCTGTTCCGCAAGCGGGCCGAGGATGAGACCAACGACCGCAGGCGCAATCGGATAACCGAAGATGCGCATGATATAGCCGAGGATACCGAAGGCGAGCAGCATGCCGAGTTCGAAGACCGACGGGTTGGCGCCGATGGTGCCGAGCGTCGCAAACAGCAGGATGCCGGCATAAAGCCAGGGCTTCGGAATGGTCAGCAGCTTCACCCACAGGCCGACGAGCGGCAGGTTCAGAACCAGCAGCATCAGGTTGGCGATGAACAGGCTGGCGATCAGGCCCCAGACCAGCTGCGGATTGGTGGCGAACAGCAGCGGGCCGGGCTGAAGGCCATATTGCTGGAAGCCGGCGAGCATGATGGCGGCGGTCGCCGTCGTCGGCAGGCCGAGCGTCAAGAGCGGCACCAGCGTACCGGCGGCGGAGGCATTGTTGGCGGCTTCCGGACCTGCGACGCCTTCGATGGCGCCATGGCCGAATTCTTCCGGATATTTGGTCAGCTTCTTTTCGGTGGCATAGGACAGGAAGGTGCCGATTTCAGCGCCGCCCGCCGGCATGGCGCCGATGGGGAAGCCGATGAGCGTGCCGCGCAGCCAGGCTTTCCACGAGCGTGCCCAGTCCTGCGCGCTCATCCAGACGGAGCCTTTCACGGCTTCGACCTTGTCCGGGCCGGTGCTGCCCTGAGCGACGATGAACAGGGTTTCGCCGATGGCGAACATGGCGACCGCAAGCGTCGTCACTTCCACACCGTCGAGGAGGTCGGGAATGCCGAAGCTCATGCGGGTCTGGCCGGTCAGCTGGTCGATACCGACGATGGCAAGCGCAAAGCCGATGAACAGCGAGGTAAGGCCGCGCAGCGCCGAATCCCCGAAAGCGGAGGAAACGGTAACGAAGGCGAGCACCATCAGCGCGAAATATTCACGCGGGCCGAAGACCAGCGCCAGCTTGACGATATAGGGCGCGATGAAGGCGAGTGCGATGGTGGCGATAAGGCCGGCAACGAAGGAGCCGATGGCGGCGGTGGCAAGGGCCGGACCGCCTCTGCCCTTGCGGGCCATCTTGTTGCCTTCAAGCGCGGTCACTATCGAGGCGCTTTCGCCCGGCGTGTTGAGCAGGATCGAGGTGGTCGAGCCGCCATACATGCCGCCATAATAGATGCCGGCGAACATGATGAGCGAACCGGCGGGATCGAGCCTGTAGGTAACGGGCAGAAGCAGCGCCACGGTCAGCGCAGGCCCGATGCCGGGCAGAACGCCGACGGCGGTGCCGAGTGTCACGCCGATCAGCGCATAGAGCAGGTTCATGGGTTGGGCGGCAACCTCAAGACCGTGCAGCAGGAATTCAAAGGTACTCATGGACAGATGTCCCCCAAGTGGACCCGATGGGCGGGCGGAACGGCTGGCATATGCGTCATTGCGCGCCTGCGGTTTCCTGTGATCTCAAATTTTGGTCGGAATGGCTGTTAGAACAACAGCCGTTCCAGAGGCCCGGCGGGCAGCGAAAGTTGCAGCAGCCGCGCGAAGATGAACCAGATGAAGAAGCTCAGGGCGATGCCGATGGGGATCGAATACCAGAGCTTGCGTTTGCCGAAGGCGCGCGCCGTAAAGGCGAAAAGCAGGCCGGTGGCAATGGAGAAACCCGCGACGTTGAGCAGCAACATCTGCGCGGCAAGGCCGGCAACGACCCAGATAACCGGGGCGATTTCCTGTTTGTCGCGTTCGGGAAAATCACCGCGCCAGGCCTCGATGGCCGTCCACAGCGCCAGGCCGATAAGACAGAAGCCGATGGCATAAGGCACCGTTGCCGGGCCGACCGGCGAATAACCGGTGACGCTGGCGAGGCGGGCGCTATCCCAGAAGATTACGCAGGCGATGATGACGAGGAAGATGGCGATCGCCAGCGCCGCCCAGTCAGGGCGGCGCTTTTGATGCTGCGAAGGGTTGGAACCCTGGCTCATTTTACCAGTCCGATGTCTTTGAGGATGGCGGCGGTGGCGTCGGTATCCTTGGCGAGCTGCGCCTTGAATTCGTCACCGGCGAGATAGGTGTCCATCCAGCTCTTGGTCTTCAGGGTTTCCTGCCACTTGGCGGACTTCACCAGCTTTTCGATGTCGGCATTGACGGCCTTTTCCTGCTCCGGCGTCAGGCCGGGAGGAGCGGCGACCATGCGCCAGTTCTGGACGACGACATCAAGGCCGCTTTCCTTCAGCGTCGGGGCATCGACACCTTCCAGCTTCTCTTCGCTGGAAACTGCGAGCAGGCGCAGCGTGCCGGCCTTTACCTGGCTCTCGAATTCGCCGTAGCTCGAAATACCGGCAGTCACCTGCGAACCGAGGATCGAGGCAAGCGCTTCGCCGCCGCCGGAATAAGCGATGTAGTTGATCTTGGTCGGATCGACGCCGGCTGCCTTGGCAATCAGGCCAACGGCGATATGGTCGGTGCCGCCGGCGGAGCCGCCGCCCCAGGAAACGCTGCCCGGATCCTTCTTGAGCTGGTCGATGAGGTCGCCGATGGTCTTCAGCGGCGAGGATGCCGGAACGACGATGGCTTCATATTCGCCGGTCAGACGGGCGATCGGCGTCACTTCCTTGAGGGTGACGGGCGCGTTGTTGGTGAGGATCGCGCCAACCATCACGTAACCGCCGACGATGAGAGCGTTCGGGTTGCCCTTCTGCTGGCTGGCGAACTGCGCAAGACCGATGGTGCCGCCTGCGCCCGGTACGTTCTGCACCTGAACGCTCTTGGAAATGCCTTCTTCCTGCAGCACGGTCTGCAGGGAGCGCGCGGTCTGGTCCCAGCCGCCGCCGGGATTTGCCGGGGCGATGATGGTGTAGTCCGCTGCAACCGCCGGAAGCGCAATCACGCCCGCCAGGAATGTGCCGATAAGAAAATGCTTCACTTGGAAAACCCTCCTCAGGATGCCCTTTTTGGGCGTCGTTTTTCGTTTATGCGGGGGGCTTTTCGGACGCGTCTGCGCCGGCGCTGAATGCTCAGCGTGGGGCCTTGGCAATCCTGGATTTCCTCCCGCATCTTCTTCCGCCTCCACGGAATGAAGAAGAATTGCAGAGCATCACAGAAAGCTGTCATCTAACTGACGCTACGCAAGTCCTTGCGCATTTACTCTCTATTAATTTGTATCGGACGTCTACTGTGGCGTGTGGGACGGCTTTGTTTTGCGCCTTTGAAGCTTTCTCCACACCCTCATTCCTGTGACAAGCACAGGAATGAGGGGGGAACTACTGCGACCGCAACGCCTCGTTCCAGCGCTCGATCAGGCGGCTGCGCTTGACCTGATCCAGATAGACCATCAGGCCGGGACTGACGGGCACGGGGCGCAATTGTGCGCCGTGGATGGCCTGCATGGTGTTGGCGGTGTTTTCGCCCGCCACTTCCGGGCTGACGGCGGGGATCTGCAACTGCCGGGCCATGATCGTCTGGCCCTCCTTCGACATGAAGAATTCGAGATAACGGCGGCCGAGCGCCGGGTTGGCGGCGGCTTCCGGCACCAGGCCGATGCGCGACATGACGACGGTATAATCTTTCGGCAGCACGATGCCGACATCGGGGTGGCGCGAGGCCCAGTCGGCCGCATAGGAGCCAAGAATATTGTAGCCCAGCACGAAGCGCCCGTCGGAAACACGTTCCAGAATGGCCGAGGAGGTGGAATAGACCTTCACGCCCGCCGCGCCCATGGCCTTGATGACGTTCCATATATCGCCGAACTGCTCCTGATCGCGCGACATGAACAGGAAACCCACGCCGGAGCGTTCGATGTCGTAGGTGGCGATGCGGCCATGCATTTGCCTGGCGTGGCGTTCGAGATAATCGACGAATTCGGCGCGGCTGGCTGGCGGTTCTTCGGTGGTGAAGCTCGGCTTGTGATAAACGAAAACCGCCGGCTCGAAAGTCAGCGCGTAAGCGGTGTTGCGCCAGTTCGCCCAGGCGGGCCAGCGGGCGCTCATTGCGAGGTCGGAACGCTGGGCATAACCGTCATTGCTCAGCTTCACCTGCAGATCCATGGCGGAGGAAAAGGCGAAATCGGCGGTTTTTTTGCCCGCATCGGTTTCCTTCACGATGCGGTCGTAAATCTCGCCGGTCAGCATATCCTCATAATGGACGGCGATATCGGGATTGGCCTTCTGGAAACCCTCGATCATCGGCGTCGCCAGCGGTTCGTCCAGCGAGGAATAGACCACCAGCGTTTCGGCATCCGCCTTGCCGGAGGGTGCCGGAAAGATGGCGACTTGCGCAAGCGCCGGCGAGGCCGTGCAAAGACAGAGACAGAGGAGAAGGCAGATACGCATGGAAAAGATCATGCAGCAGGCGCTGGCCATTCACAAGCGGTAAGGGTCTGGTTAAACTCGGCAATGCTGTGGGAGGGACGATTTGCGTATTTTGCTGGTCGAGGACAATCAGGTGCTGTCGGAGGGGCTGTCGGCGCTGCTGCGCGGCAGCGGTTATGCCGTGGATGTGGTATCCGATGGCGCTTCCGCCGATGCGGCGATTGCGGCGGAAAGTTTCGACCTCGTCATTCTCGATCTCAACCTGCCGGAAATGGACGGTATCGAGGTACTGCGCTCCATGCGTTCGCGCCAGGACAAGGCGGCGGTGTTGATCCTGACGGCGCGCGGCACGCCGGAGGAAAAGGTCAAGGGGCTCGATCTCGGCGCTGACGACTACATGATCAAGCCTTTCGACATCACCGAATTCGAGGCGAGGGTGCGGGTGCTGCTGCGCCGCAATGCCGGGCTGCGCTCCTCGGCGCTGAGTTTCGGCAAGGTGCTGTTCGATCTCAATTCCCGCACCTTTTCGGCGGATGGACGTCCGCTCGATATTCCGGCGCGCGAGGTGGCGCTGCTCGAAGTGCTGTTCATGCGGGCCGGCAAGGTCGTCGCCAAGGAGGCCATCGTGCAGTCGCTGACCGGCTTCGACGACGATATTTCCGCCAATGCCATCGAGCAATATGTCAGCCGCCTGCGCAAGCGGCTCGCGCCCCATGGGCTGACGGTGAAGACAGCGCGCGGCATCGGTTATTATCTCGAAAAGCTGCCGGAGATGGCTGAATGAGACAGGCCGCCTATTCGCTCAGACGGCGACTTTTAGGCTGGCTTCTCATCTCCACCGCCATTATCGGCTGCGTTGCGCTGACCGATACCTGGCGCGAGGCGGTCAATACCGCCAATGTCGTCTCCGACCGGGTGCTTTCCGGTTCCGCACTTGCCATTGCCGAGCGGGTGGTGGTGGCCGAGGACGGCTCGCTGGAAGTCGATATTCCCTATGTGGCGCTGGAAATGCTGACATCGGCCGCACAGGACCGGGTGTTTTACCGTGTCGACGGGCCGAACGGGCAATTCCTGACCGGCTACCAGAACCTGCCGACGGTGGAGAACCCGGCGGGCGATATCCCTGCCTATCGCGATGCCGTGTTCCGCGACGAGCCGATCCGCATCGCTGCGATCCGCCGTTTCGCTTCCACGGGCATCAATTCCGTGCCTTTTTCCGTAACGGTCGCCGAAACCACCATTGCCCGCAGCCAGCTGGCGCAAGCGATCATCCTGCGCTCCGCGCTGCGCCTGCTGTTGATGATTGTGGGGGCGGCGATCATCGTCTGGATCGCGGTGACGATTTCGCTCAGGCCGCTTTACCGGCTCAGCGAAGCGATTGCCGAGCGCAGCCCGAACGACCTGCACCCCATCCGCCAATCCGTGCCGGTGGAGGTGGAAAATCTGGTGGAAACGGTCAATTCCTTCATGGTGCGGCTGCAATCGGCGCTCGATGCGCTCCGGCATTTCACCGGCAATGCCAGCCACCAGCTGCGCACGCCGCTTGCCATCATCAGCACGCAGCTTGCGCTTTCCGCCCGCGCCGCGAGCCTTGAGGAAGCGCAGGCGGCGGCGCTGAAGGGCGGGGCGTCCGTGGCCCATGCCGAACATATCCTCGCCCAGCTGCTGCGCATGGCCAATATCGATGCCGCCGGCTCCAGCGAAAAACATGATTTTTCCGCAATCGATCTCGTGGCCGTTGCGCAGAATGTGACGGCCGATTTCGTGCCGCGTGCGGCCGAAGCCGGCATCGATCTCGGTTTCGAAGGCGAGGGGGAGGTCGCCATTGCCGCCGAGCCGCTCCTGATCGGCGAACTGATCGGCAATCTCGTTTCCAATGCCATCAACTATGCCGGTCGTGGCGCGGAAGTCACCGTCCGCGTCGGCAAGGAGACGGACGCCGTCTGGCTGGAAGTGGAAGATAACGGCCCCGGCATCCCTCCGGAAAAACGCGCCATGGTGCGCCAGCGCTTTGCCCGCGGCGAAGCCAACGCCGCCCCCGGCGCCGGCCTCGGCCTCGCCATCATCGAAGAGATCGCCGGGCTGTTCGGCGGGCGGCTGACGCTGGAGGATGGCGCGGAGGGGCGTGGGCTGAGGGCGCGGGTGATGTTTGGTGGCGTGGAAAAGGCGCCGTAGCCCGCCGGGTTTATCAGGCGGCTGTGTCTGCAGGCGATTTCGCCACCAGCGAGAGCCTGTAGCCCAGCGCGTCGGCGACCTTGGCAATCGTCGCCAGTTCCGGATTTCCGTCGCCGCTCAGCGCCTTGTACAAGGTCTGGCGGGGAAGGCCAGTTTGCCTCGAAAGGTCCGTCATACCCTTGGCCCGCGCCACGACGCCCAGCGCATGGGCGAGCTCCTGTGCGTCGCCGCTTTCTGTGGCGTCGGCGATGTAAGCGGCAAGCGCTTCGTCACTATCAAGGTAGCGGGCAGCATCGTAATCGCGTGTCACAAGTGGCATGGTCTCACTCCTTGAGCGCTCTGGCCAGTTTCTTGGCTCTGGCGATGTCGCGGGACTGCGATGACTTGTCGCCGCCACACAGCAATATGATGACGACATCGCCGTGCCGGACAAAATAGACCCGATATCCGGGTCCAAGGTCTATCCTGAGTTCGCTGACGCCTTCGCCAACCGGTTTCACGTCTCCGGGATTGCCGTCCGCCAGCCGGTAAATGCGCCGTGCTATGCGGGCGCGCGCCTGCACATCGCGCAGACCCGCCAGCCAGTCGGCAAACTCGCTTGTTTCCCGGATCGTGAGCATGGCGCAATGTAAACTGTGGTTGTCATTTCGTCAATGACGAAGGGTTCACCCCATCCGCTCGGAAGCATAACTTCCAGGGCTTGGCGGGAAGACGACGGTGCGGTTGCCGTTGATGAAGGTGCGGTGGTGGATATGGGCGTGGATGGCCCGAGCCAGCACCTGGCTTTCGACATCGCGGCCAAGCGAGACATAATCGTCGGCGCTCTGTGCGTGGGTGATGCGCACCGTGTCCTGCTCGATGATCGGGCCTTCGTCGAGATCGGCGGTGACGTAATGGGCCGTGGCACCGATCAGCTTCACACCGCGCTCATAGGCCTGCTTGTAGGGGTTGGCGCCCTTGAAGGAGGGCAGGAAGGAATGGTGGATGTTGATGATTTTGCCAGACATCTTCCGGCACATATCGTCGGAAAGAACCTGCATGTAGCGCGCCAGTACGACGAGTTCCGTGCCGCTGGTCTCGATCAGGTCCATTAGCTGAGCTTCGGCTTTGGGTTTATTCTCCTTCGTCACTCTGATGTGGTGGAAGGGAATGTCGTGGTTGACGACGACCTTCTGGTAGTCGAAATGGTTGGAGACGACGCCGACGATGTCGATCGGCAATGCGCCGATCTTCCAGCGATAGAGCAGGTCGTTGAGGCAATGGCCGAAACGGGAGACCATCAACAGCGTCTTCATGCGCTGGCCGTCCGGATAGATATCCGCCTTCATGCCGAATTTTTCCGCCACCGGCTTGAAGCCGTCGGTGATGGCCTCAAGCGTGGCGCCTTCTTCGGAGATGAAGGAGACGCGCATGAAGAACTTGCCGGTCTCGAGGTCGTCGAACTGCGAACTGTCGACGATGTTGCAGCCTTTTTCCGCCAGATAACCGGAAATCGCAGCCACAATGCCACGGGTCGATTTGCAGGCTACGGTCAGAACATAGGATGTCATTCGTTTTCCCTCAAAGACGTCGCACCGGCATCAACCGGCGCAGTTTGGCGCGTTCCATAGCGCAGCTCTGCGGCGGAGCAAAGCGTCAAGACGAACGCAGCCAAAGTCATAGGGCGGGAAAGGGCAGCGCGCCGTGCCGGAAGCGACATGGAATGTTCCATGGCCAGCACCGTTTGGGCCAGCACGGCGACGCAGGGTGTTGCGGCAGGTTGCCGGCCTCAAGCGCGGCGCAGGCGCATCGCCGTGCGGCCGCGGCCGTCGAGCAGTTCGAGCGTGCCCCGGCGCGGCTCCAGCCTGAACGAGCGGGCGCCTTCCAGCGCTTCGATGAACTGCCGTTCCTGGCGCATAATGTCAGGCGCGCAGGCCATCTGGGTGGAAATCATCCGGCCGAAATCGATGCGGTTGCGGCTGATCTTCACCTCGCCGCCGATGCCGTTGCAACCGGCATTGCCGGAAACGCGGCCCTCGCGGGTAATTTCCAGCGTCGCCTGACGGCGGCCGCGAACCCGCTCGCCACGGATGTCCTGCACCAGCCAGCGCCCGTCGATACCGGCTTCCGGCTCCGGCCGACCCGGACCCGCGCCGACGCGCTCAAGTACGAGGTCGGTATCGTCGCGACCGCCGGTCAGCACCGAATAACGGCGGGTGGTGGTGAAGAGCAGCCGGTCGCGGTCGCGAATTTCGGCGCTCAGTGCATAGGAGCGGCGGCCCCGGATGTCGCGGTCATCATAACGCAGCACGAAGGGTACCGGCACCTGGCCGCGCGGGCGGATGGTGGTTTCGGCAATCGTCTGCGACGGCGCATCCGCCAGCGAGACATCGATCAGGCGCACGGTGACGGTCGCGCCCGGCGGCAGGGCGATGCGTTCACGATAGGAAACGCTGCCGCGCAGGCTTGCCGGTGCGGCAGCCGCACCGCCCGCCGCAAAAAGCGGCGCAAGCGCAACAAGCCCGGCGAAACTGCGGCGAGAAAGAAGAGGTTGGCGGTCGGTCATGGTGCTTGCTCCGTGCTGGTGCCGTTCGAATTTCAGCGGATGATAAAAAACGGCACTGAACGGGCGATGAACCGGTGGTTGTTTTTTCACGCGTCAGCCGGAGAGGTCCCGGGGCGAATGATGACGCGTGCGATTATGAAAGCAGTGGGGAGGCAGCTGGCAGCCTCCCCACGGGTCTCAGCCGCGGAAACCGTCCCGCAGCGCTTCGAACTTCGCCAGTTGCCCGGCCAGCAGTTCCTTGTTCTCGTCGCGGCGGACGAAAATCTTGAACATGGCGTTGCCGGCGGCGTTCATGAACCAGACGGAACAGGAGCGGCGGCCGTGGAAGCCGCGATCGACGAAGGTGATGCCGGCGCAATTGTCCTTCTTGATGTGACCGCCGATGGGGCTGTCGCCGTGGATGTTGAACCAGCCGTGGCTTTCGCTGCCTTCCGGCAGGTGGCCCGGCACTTCGAACACGATATCGCCGGTCTGCACGATCATCAGGACTTCGCCCCAGCCGCGCATCTCGTTCCAGATGGCGTCGAAGCGGTCGGCGGCAGCGGAAACGGCGGCGCCTTCCGGCAGGATCGCCAGAATTTCGGCCGGCGTCACCTCGGCCTTGGCGGCGATGGCCTCCACGATACCGTCAGGCTTTTCTGCGAGCGCAGCGGCGGCGCGGGCCTGCCTGTCGTCGTCGGTCTTTTGGGCTGCAATGCTCATCGGACGGCCTCAGGCGGCAATCGAACGGCGTTCGCCATTCTTGTCTTCATGGATGATGACGTCGAAGCCTTCGAAATGCGGGCCGGAGAGATATTCCACCTTGCCGCGGTTTTCGCCGGCCTTGGCGTGGGCGGCGCGGAACTGTTCGGATTTCGTCCAGGCGAGGAAATCGTCCTTGGTGGCCCAGACGGTGTGCGAGGCATAAAGCGTGTGGTCATCCGCCTTCGGGCCTTTCAGCATGTGAAATTCGATGTAGCCCGGCAATTCGCTCAGATGCGATTTGCGCTCGCGCCAGATGGATTCGAAGGTTTCCTCATAGCCCGGCACGACACGAAAGCGGTTCATTGCGATAAACATGAAATTCTCCCTTTAAGTTTCCAGTTTGAGTCAGGATATCCAGCCGCGGGGAGGTTGGAAAGGGGTTCACGACAAAGCGAACAAATTTACTCCACTTATCGATTGCGCCGCCCATAAACATGTGTAAAGAACTCAAGATTAATTGGTGCGGGCAAAGCCGCGCCGGGTCGTGTTTCAGGATAGCGCCATGTTGAATTCCCGCCTTCGTTCCTTTGTTTTCGCCTCTCTCGTGCCCGCCGCAATCGCCTTTGCCGCACCTGCCGCCATGGCTTCGGACAAGGGCAATCCGGAAGCGAAACGCATTGTCGCGGTGGGCGGCACGGTCACCGAAATCCTTTATGCGCTGGGCGCAGGAGACCGCGTCGTTGCGCGTGACAGCACCAGCAGCTATCCGGCAGATGCATTTGCCAAGCCGGATATCGGTTACATGCGGGCGCTTTCGTCGGAAGGCATCCTGTCGCAAAAGCCCGATCTCATCCTCTCCGAAGACGGGTCCGGCCCGGCCGATGTCATCGCCATCCTGAAGGCAAGTGCGGTGCCTTTCGTCACCGTCGATACGCCGCCGAGCGGCGACGCCATCCCCAAAAAGATCGAGGATGTGGGCGCGGCAGTCGGTCTCTCTGACAAGGCGAAGGCGCTGGCTGCCGAGACCAAGGCCGGGCTCGATGCGCTCGCCAAAGATGTCGCCGCCGTGCCGGAAAAGGGCAGGAAGCGGGTTCTCTTCGTGCTTTCCACCGCCGGCGGCCGCATCATGGCGGCGGGCAAGGATACAGAAGCCGCCGCGATCATCGAAATGGCAGGTGGCATCAATGCGGCTCAGGAGATCAATGGTTACAAGCCGCTGACGGATGAGGCGGTCATTGCCGCGGCACCCGATTTGGTGCTGACCATGGCGCGCGGCGACCATGCCGCCAAGGCGGAAGAGATCTTCGCGCTGCCGGCCTTCCAGTCCACGCCTGCTGCCGCCAGCAAGGCGCTCATCAGCATGGATGGGCTTTATCTCATCGGTTTTGGTCCGCGCACGCCTGCTGCGGGCCGCGAGCTGGCAGCCAAGCTCTATCCTGAGGTGGTGAAGCCGTGAGCCTTGCCGCCTTGAGTTCCGCTGAAGGCAGGGTTGCGGGCGACAGATCCCGCCAGGGGGTCGTCACCCTCGCCGTGCTCGTCGGCATCCTGCTGTTTGCCTGTGGCGTGTCGCTGGTCAGCGGACCCACGGGCGTCGGCATGTCCGAACTCTGGGCCTATTTCACCGGCGGCGCGGATCAGCTCGATGCGCGCGACAGGGTCATTCTTGAGGCGGTTCGCCTGCCGCGCACGGCGCTTGGCATATTGATCGGCGCGGGGCTTGCCGTTTCGGGGGCGATGATGCAGGGCCTGTTTCGCAATCCGCTGGCCGATCCCGGCATTGTCGGCGTCACCTCGGGTGCAGCGCTCTTCGCGGTCGCGGCCATTTCTCTCGGGGAAGGCGCGCTTGCCACCGTCGCCGTGTTTTTCGGCCCGCATTTTCTGCCGCTGATGGCGTTTTTCGGCGGGTTGCTGAACACCTGGGTACTTTACCTGATCGCGACGAAGGATGGCGCCACCTCCACCACCACGCTCATTCTGGCCGGCATCGCGGTGGCGGCGATCAGCGGTGCTTTGACGGGGCTGATGATTTTCATGGCCGATGACCGGGCGCTGCGCGATATTACCTTCTGGTCGCTCGGTTCGCTCGGTGGGGCCACGCCCGCCAAGGTGCTCGCGACCCTCCCTTTCATCATCGTCGTTCTCGCCATCATTCCCTTCGTTGCCCGCGGGCTCGATGCGCTGATCCTCGGGGATGCCGCCGCCTTTCACATGGGCATTCCGGTGCAGCGGCTGAAGCGGATCGTCATTCTGGCCGTTGCCGCCGCCTGCGGGGCGAGCGTGGCGGCGGCCGGTTCCATCGGTTTTGTCGGCATCGTCGTGCCGCATCTTCTACGGCTCGCCATCGGCCCGTCGCACCGCTTCCTGCTGCCGGCCTCGGCACTTGGCGGGGCGGCACTTCTGCTTCTGGCCGATAGTTTCGCCCGCACCGTCGCGTCACCGGCGGAACTGCCCATCGGCGTCGTCACGGCGCTCATCGGTGCGCCGGTCTTCCTGTTCCTGCTATTGGGACGCGGCGGTTTTTCCATGCGGAACATGCCATGATCCGGGCCGAAAACCTCACCCTCATCCGCTCCGGCCGCCGGCTTCTCGATGCGGTCAGCGTCGATCTGAAGCCCGGCAAGGTCAATGTCATCATCGGCCCCAACGGTGCGGGCAAATCCACGCTGATGAAGGTTCTCTCGGGCGAGATGCGCGCCGAGGGCGGTTCGGTGACCTATAACAACGTTGACCTGCCGGCCTTCACGCCGGTCCAGCTCGCCCGTCTCAGGGCCGTGTTGCCGCAGAGCACCCAGCTTGCTTTCCCTTTCACCGCGCTCGAAATCGTGCGGATGGGGGCTGTTGCACAAGGCTCCCGCGCGCCGGAAGAGCAGGCCCGCCGCGCACTCGCCAAGGCCGGGCTGCGCGGTTTCGAGCAGCGGTCCTACAACATGCTCTCCGGCGGAGAACAGCAGCGGGTGCAGTTTGCCCGGGCGCTGGCGCAGGTGCCGAACCCGATGGAAAATGGCGAGGCGCGGGCGCTCTTCCTCGACGAGCCCACCGCAAGTCTCGATATCGGCCACCAGATTGCCGTGCTGGAAACGGCGCGCGACTTTGCAAGCGGCGGCGGGCTGGTGCTCGCCATCCTGCACGACCTCAACCTTGCGGCCGAATTTGCCGATCAACTTATCGTCATGCATGGCGGCCGGGTGACGGCGAGCGGCCCCTCGCTGGAAACGATCAGCGACGAGACGATTGCAAGGGTCTATGGCATTGGCGGTGTCGTCGGCCGGCTGCCGGCGCGGCATATTCCTTACGTGCTGCCGCAGTCGCGCCACCGTTAAGGGCCTGTCCTTCGCCTCAGCTTTCCGGCCGGGTGGCGATGAAAAGCGCGGAGCCGAGCATGACGGCGGCGACGATGGCGGCCCGCAGCGGCGGCGGCTCGCTCAGAAACCAGAAAGCAGCGTAACTGACGGACATGGCGGAAAGTGCTGCGACCTTGGCATTGCGGGCGATTGCGCCGCGTTCGCGCCATCGCCGCAGCGAAGGGCCGAATCTAGGGTGGGCCAGCAGCCATGCCTCGAGTTTTGGCGAGGAGCGGGAAAAACACCAGAGCGCCAGAAGCAGGAACGGCGTGGTGGGCAAAACGGGAAGAAACGCGCCGACAATGCCGGTCGCGACCATAAGCCAGCCAAGACAGAGGTATAAAAGGCGCATGCCTAGCCGGTATCATGAGTTCAACACTCAGGATAGAGCGGCAGAGCCAAAACCATGCGGTCTCGTTGCCGCAGGTCCCAACCGCACCGGAAAAACTAACGGGTTTTTGCCATCACATTTGCCGTGATCGGGCCGTTACGTCCTGTCGCAGAGCGCCTTTAGGGTTGAAAGCGAAGCACACTGTCTTTATCCCCTTGGCCGCGATGCCCGGAGCATAACCGGGCCGTCAACAGGAAGAAGAAGGAAAACACCATGGCCAAGCTGATCCACTCGATGGTCCGGGTGCTGGACGAAAAGCGTTCGGTGGAATTTTACAAACAGGCTTTCGGGCTTGAGGTTACGGAACGCGCCGAGTTCGAAAACTTCACGCTGATCTATCTCAGCAATGCCGAGGGCGATTTCGAGCTGGAACTGACCATCAACCGGGGTCGCGAAGTGCCCTATGCGCTGGGCGACGGTTATGGTCACCTTGCGGTCAGCGTGGCCGATGTGGATGGCGAGCACCAGCGCTTCACCGAGATCGGCCTTTCCCCGGGAAAAATCATCGAAGCCGATTATAAGGGCCAGCCTTTCGCGAAATACTTTTTCATCTGCGATCCGGACGGTTACAAGATCGAAGTGCTGCAACGCGGTAACCGGTTCAAATAAACGCGATTATGGGAGAGGCGGGCATGGCAGAGGCAGGCGTCAAACTCGAGGATAGCTGGAAACGCGTTCTTTCCGGTGAATTCGCCAGCCCCTATATGCTCAAGCTGAAAGAGTTCCTGCTTGCCGAAAAGACCGCCGGCAAGCGCATCTTTCCGAAGGGTGCGGAATATTTCCGGGCGCTGGATCTCACGCCTCTCGATGAGGTCAAGGTCGTCATTTTAGGCCAGGACCCCTATCACGGGCTCGGCCAGGCGCATGGGCTGTGCTTTTCCGTCCAGCCCGGCGTGCGCATTCCGCCTTCGCTCGTCAATATCTACAAGGAATTGCAGAGCGATCTCGGCATTCGCCCGGTGGGTCACGGCTTTCTGGAAAGCTGGGCGAAACAGGGTGTGCTTCTGCTCAACAGCGTGCTGACGGTCGAGGAATCCCGCGCCGCCTCGCATCAGGGGCAGGGCTGGGAAAAATTCACCGACGCCGTGATCCGCGCCGTCAACGACGAATGCGACCATGTCGTCTTCCTGCTCTGGGGTTCCTATGCACAGAAGAAGGCGGCCTTCGTGGATCAGCGCAAGCATCTCGTGCTGCGCTCGCCGCATCCGTCCCCGCTTTCGGCCCATAACGGCTTTTTCGGCAACGGCCATTTTTCCAAGGCAAACGCCTTTCTCGTCTCCCATGGCCGCCAGCCGATCGACTGGCAATTGCCGGAAACGGTGGGAAGCGACAAAAACCTTCTCTAGATACTCATAAAAAACCTTTACGCTTTGCGGTTGTCGGGATTAAAGATAACCGGACTACGAAGTGAAGGATTATGCCCGTGTCTCTCCTGTCTGCCGAAACCTCCGTCTCGCTGCCCGATCCGCTGTCGATCGTCGATGCCTTCGAGGATCATTTTTCCGAGCATATGGAGATGGACCGCGAAGGTGCTACGGTGCGGTTCAAGACGGAATACGGCCATGGCAGCTTCAGCGCCGAGGGCGGGCGTTTCGCCGCAAGGGTGAGCTGCATTTCCGAACATATATTGATGTCGGTAAAGGCGATGGTCGCCGAGCATATCGTCGAATTCTCCGGCGAGACGGGGCTCGATTTCCGCTGGAGCGGCCATGGCGCGGAGCAGCGTGAACTGCCCAATCTTTTCGTCGGCAAGGTTGCCCGCGCTTATAATCTGACGCCGCATATGCGCCGGCTGGTGGTTTCCATCGAAAGCGGCATCGAAAGGCTGCTGACCGGCGGCATGCATGTGCGCCTGCTTCTGGTGCCGGATCAGGCCCGCGCGCCGGTCTGGCCTTATCTTGCGCCCACCGGCGCCATCGTCTGGCCGGCGGGCGACGATCTTCTCACACGGCGTGTCTACACCATCCGTTCCGGCGATATCGCGCGCGGTGAAGTCGATATCGACTTCGTCATGCATGAGGGCGACCACATGCCGGGCGCGACCTTCGGCGCGACGGCGAAGCCCGGCGATGTTCTCGGCATCATCGGCCCGAGCGGTGTCTGCCCGGAAGCCGAGCGTTATGTCTTTGCCGGTGACGAAACGGCGCTGCCGGTGATGCTGCGCATGGCCGCCGAAATGCCGGCCGGGAAAAAGCTCAGCGTCTATGCGGAGATCGACGATGAAGCCGAGCGGCAGGAGATCGTCTGCGCGGCAAATGTCGAGTGGACATGGCTTTATCGCCGCGGCAAGCCCGCCGGCACCGCGGGCCTTATCGAAAAGGCGCTGCGCGACCATGGCTGGAGCGCGGATCATGACGGTCTGCATGTCTTTGTCGCCTGCGAAAAATCCGAGGCGAGGGCGGCAAAATCCTTCCTCACCGACGAGATTGCTTTCCCGAAAGCATCGCTGCGCGCTGTCGGCTACTGGACCCTGGGCGTCGCCGACGATCATTGAGCTGCCTTATCGGGCCCGTTGAACAGTCGGTTTTATCGTTCATCATTCGGGAACAATCCGTTCCCGTTGTCCACTCTATGCCTGAGAGCGCTGTTACCCCATCTTTACGCCATGAACAGGGCAGGCCCCAACCGTGAGGCCCGCCAGGCAAAAGGGGTTTTATCATGCTCAACCAGATCAAGGGCCTGCACCACGTCACGTCCATGGCGGCGAGCGCGCGCCAGAACAACAGTTTTTTCACCGATACGCTTGGCCTGCGCCGGGTGAAGAAGACGGTCAATTTCGACGCGCCTGACGTCTATCATCTCTATTATGGCGATGAGGTCGGCACGCCCGGCTCCGTCATGACCTATTTTCCGTTCCCGCATATCGCCCGCGGCCGTCCCGGCACCGGTGAGGTGGGCACGACGCTGTTTTCCGTTCCGGAAGGATCGCTCGGCTACTGGCAGGACCGTCTTTCCAAGGCCGGCGTGGATGGCCTGAAGGCCGATGAAGCCTTCGGCAACAAGCGTCTGCATTTCGCAGGTCCCGATGGCGACGGTTTTGCGCTGGTCGAGGTCAGGGATGACAACCGTGCGCAGTGGATCGGCAATGGCGTCGGCGCGGATCAGGCGATCCATGGTTTTCAGGGCGCCTCGCTGCGTCTTCGCGATGAAGGTGCGACGGCCGAGCTTTTGAAATTCATGGGCTATCAGGAAGTGGACCGTCAGGATGGCGTTCTGCGCCTCGGTATTCCCGGCGGCAACGGTGCCGACTTCATCGACATCGAAACCATGCCGAATATTTCTGGCGCGCGGCTGGGTGCGGGGTCCGTGCACCACATCGCCTTTGCGGTCGAAAACCGTGAAAAGCAGCTGGAGGTGCGCAAGGCGCTGATGGATACCGGCTATCAGGTGACGCCGGTGATCGACCGCGATTATTTCTGGGCGATCTATTTCCGCACGCCGGGCGGGGTGCTGTTCGAAGTGGCCACCAACGAACCCGGTTTCGACCGGGACGAGGACACCGCCCATCTCGGCGAGGCGCTGAAGCTGCCGACCCAGCACGCGCATCTGCGCTCCGTGCTTGAAGAGCATCTGGAGCCGCTGGGGGACGAGAAGGAGGCTTAACCTCTCGATAGCGCTTGGCAGGACGTTGCGACCTGCTTCTTCTCCCCGCCGGGGAGAAGACACAAGCCGCGTCCGTTCGCTTCATATGATTGCTCCGCTTGGCCGAAGAGGCCTTGCGGAAGCCGTTGAACCTCTTCCTTTCAGAAAGGATCCTTCCCATGACCAGGGACAGCTATTTCCACAAATCACGCGCCGGCGCTGCCGGTGCACCGCTCTTCGTTTTGCTGCACGGCACCGGCGGCGATGAAAACCAGTTCTTCGATTTCGGCTCGCGCCTGCTGCCTGAGGCGACCATTCTCTCGCCCGTCGGCGATGTCTCCGAACACGGCGCGGCGCGGTTTTTCCGGCGCACGGGAGAGGGCGTCTACGACATGGCCGACCTTCAACGGGCGACCGTCAAGATGGTGGATTTCATCAAGGCGAACCGGGAGCATTATCAGGCCGGTCCGGTCATCGGCCTCGGTTTTTCCAATGGCGCGAATATTCTCGCCAATGTGCTGATCGAAGAACCCGGGCTTTTCGATGCGGCGGTGCTGATGCATCCGCTCATCCCGTTCGAACCGAAAATCTTGCCCGCCAAGGCTTCCCGCCGGGTGTTGATCACGGCTGGCGAGCGCGATCCGATCTGCCCGGTGCCGCTGACGAAGGCGCTGGAACAGAGCCTCAAGGCGCAGGGCGGCACGGTGGAAACCGTGTGGCATCCGGGCGGACACGAAATCCGCTCCGGCGAGATCGATGCGGTCAGGGGTTTTCTGGCGGCTTATAACGCTTAGCTGAATGTCTGCATTATGCCGGCTTTTAAGCCGGCATTCGCCTGTGCCGCCGCCTCAGCGATATCCGCATTGCTGTAGCTGCGCCTCGTAACGCAGCGCCATGTTGGCGGAGCGGCGGGCGGCCTTCTGGACCGCGGAATTGTTGCGCCAGCTGCCCTTCGCATAACCGGCATGGCCGGAATAATAGGCGAGGTAGAGATTATAGGGGTCGTTCAGCGAAATGCCGTTTTCGCGCCGGCTCTTGGCGTGATACCAGCCGACGAAGTGGATGGCGTCGGTGAAATCGGTGCGGCTTGCCGACCAGCGGCCGGTTTCACGCTGGTAAACACTCCATGTGCCGTCCAGCGCCTGTGCGTAGCCATACGCGCTCGACTGGCGTGTCCAGGGAATGAAGCCGAGAAGCTTGGTGCGCGGCGGCCGCGCATAGGGGCGGAAGGCGGATTCGGTATAGATCGTCGCCATCATGACAGGCACGGGCACGCCGAATTCACGCTCAGCCGCTTTCGCATCGCGCCGCCAGTTGTTGAAGATGCCGTTCCGCTGCTCGAAAATCGCACAGGCATTGGTCACCTGCGACGGTGCGGTGGCGCAGCCGGCCAGAACGAGCATCAGAAAAACAACGGCAAATACGCCTCGCATAACGGAACCCTTTCGTTCCGCTATTCTTAAATTGCTAACCATTAACGTCGGGTTTTAAGACAAGGTTAATTCAAATGCCGCCGATCGGGCGGCCGTTAACCCGCTGAAAATTCCTGTGGCCGGGATGGGGCGAGGCCGCCTCCCGGGC
Organism: Agrobacterium sp. 16-172Ci; assembly: GCF_053522725.1. Classification (NCBI taxonomy): domain Bacteria; kingdom Pseudomonadati; phylum Pseudomonadota; class Alphaproteobacteria; order Hyphomicrobiales; family Rhizobiaceae; genus Agrobacterium; species Agrobacterium sp. 16-172Ci. Next base: position 100,523 of record NZ_JBNWBW010000014.1, on the reverse strand, counting down.
GCGTTTTTTTTTTCAAGAAGCGTTCATCCCCGCGTGTCCACGGTCCCGCCGGCCCGGCTATACTTGGCCCATCCCGGTCATCAGGCGTGCGCGCGGCGCAAGGTGGGCGGGCCAGGCGGCCGAAACCGGGGAGTTTCCCGATGTCACGGTTGAGGCGGCCGGCATATGCCCATCCTCCAAACAGGAACCGGTTTGGCGGGCGGGTCATATGTCCCAAGCCGGGGCCGCATCGACTGCAAACCCTGCAATACCCCTTGATACCCCCGCAGCGATGCGGCCCTCTTTATCGTTTTCCAACGTTGCTTCCGAATTCGGGGCGGCGGGGATCGGTTATGGTTAAAAAAAACGCAGCGATTTTTCAATATTGAGGTGTATTGCGTCACGTTTTCTCTTTACAATTGCCGCCAAGGGTGTAGCGTAATTTTTAGGAATTATACGTCGCTGGCGGGGGCTATAGTGCGACTTTCAAGTAATTTTTTGTATATTTTTTTTGTAATAGTGTTTTTCCTGCAGGGTTGTACGGCCACGGGCCTGCGCGAATTCGAGCTCTACCGGCAGGCTTACGAGGCTCAATTTGCCGAAGCGGACGCACTTCTTGTGGATATTGCCAAAGCCGAGCGAAAGGCGTGGTTTGATATCAACGGCAAGGACAAAAACTTTGCTCCGGATGATGCGGCCTATTATGTGGAAAGCGTCGAGCCGCCGCTCACCGCGTCATTGCGTCGATCGCTGCAGGCTCTCAACGACTACAATGCCGCCCTCGTTGCTCTGGGAAAAGGTGAAAATGCCGCTGCGGCCGTTGATCGAGTTACCGGTTTTGCGCTGAACATCAAAAGTGCTTCAGCGGCGATAGGGGCAATTGACGGGAAAACCGCTCCTCCGGTGGTTGCTCAGGCCGCTTTGACACTTTCTCCAGGGCTGGCGCAGGCGAAAATTGCCGCCGAAGCCCTGCTGGCGGCGGCGGGCCGTGAGGAGTTTCGTCGCCGTCTCGTCGCCAATGGCAAGCACATGGATGCTTTCCTTGTCGCCCTACGGGACGCGACGCCTTCCATGCATTTACTGCTCAATGCGGGACAGAATCGCTATTCCACCGATGGTGGCAGCGCGGCCACGCGAAACGCGGCTTTTGAGAGCAACCGGCTTCGTCTGGCGGGATGGGTCTTGTTGATTGACCAGTCGCGGGTGGCTCTCGCAAGGGCGCTGGCCGCCGCCTCGGCTCCTGCCGGTGTCAGTATCAGCAGCCTCAACGACGCCTCGATCGAACTTCGCGTGCTTGCAGAAAAAATAAGGTCGGAACGCCTCAGATAAAGCCGGGGGACGTGCAATGCTCGATGCCGCAGAACTTACCAAGCGCCTCAATGCTCAACTTGATGCAGCCTACAATGAATATGATGTAGCCAAAGCAAAGGGCGACGAGGCGGGAATGAAAATGGCGCTCGCCCGTCAGGAAATCCTGATCCCGGCAATTTCCCTCCTCGCGCTCGGAGCATATGATCGCGCAGTCGCGCTTCTCGCAGCAAAAGGTGTGGAATTTGAAGGTAAAGCCGCCGCAGTCCGGGCCTCGCCATTGCCTGCGCCGGCAACCGACCCCTTCGAGCCGCCGGAAAAGGTCGAGTTTTCAGATGCCCAGCTGGATGCGGCGGCGGCGAAACAACCGTCTGCCGAGCCGGCGAAGGTTGCGGCCGGCAAGCCGGCGGGTTGGTCCGAGGACTATCAGACGCTTTGGGATACGATGGAAATCCGTGCTGAATGGCGCGACGATGCGGAATTTGCAGCGCGTAAAGCGGTTGAAAACCAGAAGCGCTATGCCGCCGTCGTTTCGGGGACCACGGTGCCCTGGTGGTTCGTGGCGATTGTCCATTGCATGGAATGCGGGTTCAAGTTCGATCGTCATCTGCTGAACGGCGACCCCTTGAGCGGGCGCACGGTGCGGGTGCCTGCGAACCAGCCGCCTTTCGGGTCGCCACCCTATGACTGGGAGACGGCAGCGCGATATGCGATGACCTATGAAGAGCTGGACAAGATAACCGACTGGTCCCTGCCCAACGTCTTGAACCGATGGCACCGCTATAATGGTGTCAAAAACGAATATCAGCGGCGGAAAATTCCCACGCCTTATTTGTGGAGCGGTTGCTATCACTACGACAAGGGTAAATACACCCGCGACCGTTATTTCGATCCAGAGGTGCCATCCAAACAGGTCGGCGCTGCCATCATCCTGAAGACGCTGATCGAAATGGGGGCTGTATCGCTCGGCGCCACGAATGTGCTCAAAGCCAATCCCCTGGCGGCGACGGAGAATTTGTCGCTTCTGTCTCACGATTTGCCCGGAGCCGCGTTCAAATCCATCGAGCAGGAACTCGCCTTTCCCGGCGCGTTGAAGCTTGGCTCCTCCGGTGCGGGTGTCAAGCGCTTGCAGGAATGGCTGCATCTGAACGGCTATTACACCAGTGTCGATGGCGATTTCGGCGCCTCCACCGAGACGATGCTGGACCGTTTCGGAAAGGCGCAGGGGCGAAGCGGTGCGACGATGCTGGACGAGGAGTTGTGGGCAGTCCTGACCGCTCCGCTTCGCCGTGCAGTGGCGAAGGTCGTTCCCGGTGCGTCTTTTGAGGAGACCGTGCTGAAGGTTGCTCGGCAGCATATTGCTGAGCGGCCGAAGGAGGCCGGCGGCAACAATTGCGGTCCATGGGTGCGTGCCTATATGCGCGGAGCGGATGGGGCGGATCAACTCTGGTGCGCCGGTTTTGTCTCGCTCATCTTCGAACAGGCGGCGCGGGACATGGGTATCAAGGTGCCGCTTAAGCGCCAGGCCGGCGTCGATGCGCTGGTTGCGGACGCGAAGACGAGCGGGCGGTTTATTGCTGAAAGCGAAGTAAACACCACACTTCTTCGCGCATCCAGGCTGCGGCCGGGTTATCTTTTCGTCATCCGTAAAGATGCGAAGGACTGGACCCATGTCGGTTTTGTTCTGTCCATCGGGCCGACGAGTTTCGACACCATTGAGGGCAATACAGGCGGGGAGGGCGGCGTGGATGGCGATGAGGCCCGTCAGAACAACAGAAGTTATCCCTCGCGTGATTTCATAAGGCTTATTTGATTCTTCTTTTTCAGGAGATTCAGCCATGTGCATATCGCTAAACGGCGGGCTTTTGCCCGCCGTTTTTTCGGTGTTTCAGGGCGGTAAAACTGAAAAAAAAGCTGTCCGCTGTACAAAAATGAAAACCGATAAAATTGTAGCAATCGGCTTAAAGCAGCTGAAAACAGTGCTGTGCCATTGTGGGATCACAGACGGGGAGCGGCCTTTTAGAGAGACGCTCCACACAACAGAAATCGAGACCGGCACAAGCCGGCGGATCGCAAACGGGGTATGAAATGCTGAAGAAGATTATTGCTGCCGCCATCTGCGGAATTGCCGTTGCTTCCATGTCCAATCATGCCGATGCGGCTGGCGCTGCCGGTTTTGCCCGCGGTTTTGCCGCCGTCGAGAAATCCGCGGTGACGCAGATCGGTGTTTCCGCGCGGGGCGGTTTCGATGGCTGCGTTCTTTCCGCCGGTCAATGCGTTTCCACCATCGCCGCGCCGCTGACGGTCGAGCGCCGTGAGGAACTGCTGCGCGTCAACCGCGATGTAAACGCCACCATGGGCGCGCTCGACGATTATTTTTCTGGTTTTGCAACCGATGTTCCGGCAACGCCGTCGTTGAGCCTTGGCGATTGCGGTGACTGCGCCGCCATCAAGCGCACGGCCCTTGCCGGCGCCGGCTGGTCTTCCAGCGCGCTGCGCCTTGCCTTTTCGCTGAACAATGACGGGTCGCTCGAAAAAGTGCTGATCGTCACCACCGACAAGGGCGATATCGTCCTTGGCAACGCCGTCCTTTCTCCGGCTGAGCGCGAAACCGCGCTCTGACCTTTCGTTCGAGCATCGGAAAGATTTGCGATCCGATGCTCCATTCTTTCATGCCTGCCAGACTACGCCGGTTTTCCTGACCCTGTTGGTTCAGGAAGCCGGCGATTTTTTTTGTTCCGCGACGGCAATGCCCGCCAGCGCCATGATGAGAGCGACGATCTGATAGGTATGCAGCGTCTCGCTGAGCACGATAACCGACAGCAGGGTGCCGAAGACGGGCACGAGGTTGATGAAGAGGCCGGCGCGGTTGGCGCCGATCTGTTCAACGCCTTTGATATAGAGGATCTGCGCGATCAGCGACGCAAAAATGGCGGCATAGACCACCAGCACCCAGCCCTTCTGATCCGGCCAGACGACGCTCTCGCGTGAGATTTCCCAGAAGATCAGCGGCACGGAGGTGAGGAGCGCGAAGAAGGCGGGAATGGCCATCAGCGTGCGCCAGTCGACCGCCGGTTTCCAGCGCAGGATGACGGTGTAGATGGCATAGACCAGCACGGCCAGCAGCATGATCGCGTCGCCGACATTCATTTCCAGTTGCAGCAGCGAGACCGGATCGCCATGCGAGGCGAGAAGCGCGACACCAGCGATGGTGAGGCAGAAGCCGGCGATCTGGCCGAACAGCACAGGGGTGCGGAACAGGATGAAGTTCAGGACAAAGATGACCATGGGAATGCCGGCCTGGATGACGGCGGCATTGATGGCGGAGGTGTGTTGCAGGGCCGTGTAGAGAAACACGTTGAAGGCGGTATAACCGACGCTGCCGAGCACGAGGAAATAGGGCAGGCGTTTTTTCACCACCGGCCAGTCCTTGATGAGCTGCGGCACGGAAATGGCGAAGATGATGGCGACGGCGAAGACCCAGCGCAGGAAGGTGAAGGCCATGGGGCTGATGTGGCCGACGGCGAGCTTGCCGGCAACGGTGTTGCCGCCCCAGCAGAGCGTGGCGATGATGAGGGCGATATAGGCTTTGGAGGGCACGCTGATGTTTCGCTTCTTCACGGGGCGGGAAAACGGCTAAGGGGTGAATGGCGGTCTTGCGCCCGCGCTTGGCCCCCACGGGGCGAGATAATGCGGGAAATCCGCGCCTTGTCACGGAAAAAGCAAAATTCTCCATAAGAAACAGGGTCGCTTTCCGTAAAACAACACAGTATACATTCGCGGGTTTGGGTTTCCCATCGGGTTATCGGGCGCGCAAGCGCCATGAGCAGGAAAGCAAGAAATGACGAATGTTGTGGTGGTCGGCTCGCAGTGGGGCGACGAAGGCAAAGGCAAGATTGTCGACTGGCTGTCCGAGCGGGCAGATGTCGTCGTGCGGTATCAGGGCGGCCATAATGCCGGCCATACGCTTGTCATCGATGGCATCAGCTACAAGCTTTCGCTTCTGCCGTCCGGCGTCGTGCGTCCCGGCAAGCTCGCCGTCATCGGCAATGGCGTCGTGGTCGATCCGCATGCGCTGATCGCCGAAATCGGCCGTCTGGAAGCGCAGGGCGTGAAGGTGACGCCGGAAAACCTGCGTATCGCCGACAATGCCACCCTCATTCTGTCGCTGCACCGCGAGCTGGACGGCATGCGCGAAGACGCGGCCTCCAACAGCGGCACCAAGATCGGCACCACCCGTCGCGGCATCGGCCCGGCCTATGAAGACAAGGTTGGCCGCCGCGCCATCCGCGTCATGGATCTGGCCGACATGGAGGCGCTTTCCGCCAAGGTCGATCGTATTCTGACGCATCACAATGCGCTTCGCCGCGGTTTCGGTGCAACCGAAGTCTCGCATGAGACGATCATGGAAGAGCTGGGCTCGATTGCCGAGCGCATCCTGCCCTTCAGCGAAACCGTCTGGCTGCTGCTCGACAAGAAGCGCCGCGCCGGCGCGCGCATCCTGTTCGAAGGCGCTCAGGGCTCGCTGCTCGATATCGACCATGGCACATACCCCTATGTGACCTCTTCCAACACGGTTGCCGGCCAAGCCGCCGCCGGTTCGGGCATGGGTCCGGGTTCGCTGGGTTATATCCTCGGCATCACCAAGGCTTACACCACCCGTGTCGGCGAAGGTCCGTTCCCGACGGAGCTGAACGATGAGATCGGCCAGTTCCTGGGCGAAAAGGGCCATGAATTTGGCACCGTCACCGGCCGCAAGCGCCGCTGCGGCTGGTTCGACGCCGCACTGGTGCGCCAGTCGGTCGCCACCAATGGTATTACCGGCATCGCGCTCACCAAGCTTGACGTGCTTGATGGTCTCGACGAGCTGAAAATCTGCGTCGGCTACAAGCTTGACGGGCAGGAAATCGATCATCTTCCGGCCAGCCAGGGCGCGCAGGCGCGCGTCGAGCCGATCTACATCACGCTGGAAGGCTGGAAGGAATCTACCGTCGGTGCCCGAAAATGGGCGGATTTGCCTGCTCAGGCAATCAAATATGTCCGTCAGGTCGAGGAATTGATCGGGGCGCCTGTCGCACTTCTGTCGACAAGTCCGGAGCGTGACGACACCATACTTGTGACTGATCCGTTTGAGGATTAATGTCCTCGGCGATCTAGATTCATAAACCATATCGGGCCGGTACGTCGCCGGTCACGACGAGAAAGTGCTTATGGCGGATTTTGTAGCAGTCATTCGCAAGGCCGTGGATGGCTTGGCGAACAATACTCCCGAAAACCGGGCGAAGGTTTACGACAAGGCGCGCAGTGCGGTTGTGCGCCAACTCGAGAATATGAAGCCACGTCCGCCGGAAGAATTGTTGCGCCGGCAGATCGCCAAGCTGGACGCCGCCATAGCCGAGGTGGACAGCGAATATGCCGAGGCGCTTCCGGCGCTGGAGGAAGATGACGCTGTCTCTCCCGCTGCGGAAGAGACGGCGGCATCCTACTACCAGCAGGATGCTGCCGACGAAGACGAGGCCCGCGCCGCCGAGCCGGCAGAGGATGCCGACTGGGAAGAGGCGCGGCACGAGCCGGCCTACGAAGAGCCGGCATCCGCTGAACCCGCGCAATCGGAGCCGGCTTACGAAGACGCGGCCGAAGAGGAAGAGCCCCGGCACGCTGACACCGCTGCCGATGAGGAGCGGCATCACGGCGACCGCGCGCCGGAAGAGCTTTATGATGCGCCGGAAACGGTTCATGCCGCTCCCGCCCCGGCACACGCCTCCGACGAAGCCGTCGGCACCTATTTCACACGGACGGATGAAGAGCCCGCTCACCAGCCGGAGCCTGAAACGGCGCTCGGCGCTGCCGATGATTCCGTTCCCTCCCATTGGGCGCAGCCGGTGGATGAGGATGACTGGCGCAAGCTCGATGAAGCGCAGGACGACGATGTGCGTCCTGCCGCCGAGGAATATGAAGAGGTTCGCAACGAGACCGACGAACGTCCGCTCGTTGCCGGTTATGCCGCGCAGCATTACCAGGAGCCGGAAGTAAGTTTCGAGCCCGCCCCTTACGAAAAGGATGAGCGGCGCGAGGCGGACGACCATTTCGGCCCCGCCGCCGTGGAGCATGCTCCGGCGTTTGGCGGCCGGCACGATTTTGACGACCATCGCCAGCCGGAAGAGCAGCCTCCGAAAAAGGCGGCCGTGGTCGAGGATTTCTCGTCCTATTTCCAGGATGCGGATATTGCCATTCCCGCCAAGGACGCGCCGGCGCTGCCGCGCGCGGATAACGATCTCTTCGGCGATCAGGCAGCGGCAAAGGACAATAAGGAACGCACGCCCTGGGACGATCTGGACGAGCTGATCGGTTATGACGGCGCGTCGTCCTCCACCCGTCAGGCTTCGGGCGAAACGAATGGCGTGGGCGCTGCCGCCGCGACGCCCGCCTATATGGTCAAGAAGAAGCCGCGCCGCAATTATGCGTCGCTGGTGCTGGCTCTTGTAGGCGTGGCGCTGCTTGCCGGCGGCGGTTATGCCGTGTGGATGAACCGTGATGCGCTGAACGATATGGTCGGCGGGCTGGTCAGTTCCGCACAGAACGGCGGCACCAGCCAGACTGCTTCGAACGGCACGGGTGAGGCGCAGACTTCGACACCGCCGGCGACCCAGCAGCCGCCCGCCACGGGGCAGCAGCCGACAACCCCGACCAACCATCAGGCCCCGACCCATGGCGATGACGGCTCCGTCACCGGCACCAAGTTCACCCAGCGGCTTCTGGCCGACGGCACCGAGCGTGACGAGGGACCTGCCGCCGGTGCGAACGGCCAGCCGGTCACCGCCGAAGGCCAGTCGGTCTATGAGCAGAATGTCGCGCCGCCGCCTGCGGGCGAGGCTCCGGCCAACAATGCCGGTGCGCCCGCTGGAACACCTGCCGGCACGCCGCCGGCGCAGCAGCCTGCCGCCGCTGCCGGCGACCGCATGTTCCTTTATGAGGAAGTGCTGGGCCAGACGGTGCCGACCGCCATTCAGGGCAGTGTTTCCTGGTCGCTGCAGCAGGAAAACGACGGTGAGGGCAAGCCTTCTCCGACCGTGCAGGGCCAGATCACCGTTCCCGGCCGTGGCCTCAGCGCGCTGATCACCTTCAAGCGCAATACCGACCCGTCGCTGCCGGCCAGCCATCTGATCGAGATCGTCTTCTCGGTTTCGCCCGGCTTCGAAGGCGGCGCTATCGACAGCGTCCAGCGCATCGCGATGAAGAGCACCGAGCAGGATCGCGGAAACGCGCTGATCGCGGTTCCGGCCAAGATCACCGACGATTTCCACATGATCGCGCTCAACGACTTCCCGGATGCGATGAAGACCAATCTCGAGCTTCTGAAGAGCCGTAACTGGATCGACATTCCGGTTTCCTACCGCAACGGCCGGCGTGCGCTGCTGACCCTGCAAAAGGGCAATGACGGCATCGCCGCCTTCGACAAGGCGCTCAGCGAATGGGCGGCGGCAACGCCGGCGACCGGGCAGTGATGATTTAAGGGCGGCTCAGGCCGCCCTTTTCGTTATATGGCTGCGGCGGTGTTTTTGCGTCGACGAGTGATGGGTGGGCTAGTTGGTGCTGGTGGGTGTGGCTTACCCCCCTCTGCCCTGCCGGGCATCTCCCCCACAGGTGGGGAGATCGATATGCCGCGAGGTCGCGGCCAACTCAACGGTCAAGGATGAAGCGGCGGTAGAGCGTCTTGCCAATCTCCCTCCTTGTGGGGGAGATGCCTGGCAGGGCAGAGGGGGATAAGCGGCGTACTCCGAAGCGCGGATATTTGCCCTAACGTTTTTCCTCCAGAACAATCGCGGGTCTCAGAGACAGGCCATTTGCCATCGCCTGCCTTTTACAAACAAAAAATCCCCGGCCAAAGGCCGAGGATGATTCGTGGTCAGCGCATTGGCCTCAGGCGCGTGTCGCCTTAAGCATCCACCACGCGCAAGGCGCGCGCAGCTTCCAGCGCTTCCTTCTGCACCGCTTCCTGCACCTTCTCGAAGGCGCGAACCTCGATCTGGCGCACGCGTTCGCGGCTGATGTCGAACTCGGAGGAAAGTTCCTCCAGCGTCACCGGGTCTTCGGCAAGCCGGCGGGCTTCGAAGATGCGGCGTTCGCGGTCGTTCAGCACGCCCATGGCTTTCGCCAGCATGCGGCGGCGGGTTTCCAGTTCGTCCTGCTCGATCAGCACGTCTTCCTGGCTGTCATGGTCGTCTACCAGCCAGTCCTGCCATTGGCCGGACTCACCTTCGGAAGCCTTGATCGGCGCGTTCAGCGATGCGTCGCCATGCAGGCGGCGGTTCATCGAGATGACTTCTTCTTCCGACACCTGCAGCTTCGTCGCGATTTCCTTGACGTGCTCCGGCTTCAGATCGCCATCGTCGATGGCCTGGATGCGGCCCTTCAGACGGCGCAGGTTGAAGAACAGACGCTTCTGGTTGGCGGTCGTGCCCATCTTCACCAGCGACCACGAGCGCAGGATATATTCCTGGATCGAGGCCTTGATCCACCACATGGCATAGGTGGCCAGGCGGAAACCGCGCTCCGGATCGAACTTCTTCACCGCCTGCATCAGGCCGACATTGCCTTCGGAGACGACTTCGCCGATGGGCAGGCCGTAACCGCGGTAACCCATGGCGATCTTGGCGACGAGACGCAGATGGCTGGTGACGAGTTTATGCGCGGCGTCGCGGTCGCCATGCTCGGCATAACGCTTGCCGAGCATGTATTCTTCCTGCGGCTCCAGCATCGGAAATTTACGGATTTCGTCGAGATATCTGTTGAGACCGGCTTCGCCGGCTGTAATCGTAGGCAAACTATTGCGGGCCATAAAGCACCCCCTTATCTATGGTCTGGAACGGCACCCTCTTTGATCGGCAATCAACCCGCCGGAGGCACACCGTAAGCTGCGGGTCGTTACCGACCCCGCACGAACCCATGTGACAGATATGTACGCGCGCGCCGCGTTTCAAGCGAACGCTGCGTTCACACATGCGTTATGTTCCAGTGACACCTTCTTTGACCTGTTTAACTTTCGAACGGTAGATTCGTTCCGAAAAACCGCCAAGGCCGGAACGCACCATCAGCTCATACATTACCCGCCGGCGCATGGGATTGTGCAGGCGCACAACCTTGGAGCCAAGGAACTGCGTCTCCACATGGGCAAGCGCCTGCAGATCGGGATCGGCGGCAATCGCGTTCGCGTAGGTTGCGTGAAATTCCCGGCGGCAGACATAGGTTTTGTATTTCGTCATGCCGAAGCAGACGAGGCTGTGACCATGGGTGCGCAGGAAATCGGCGACGCCCACCGTCACTTCCGGCCAGGCGGGATTGAAAGTGTCGTCGAAGACGATGACGCCATGCGGCGCGATCACTTCCATCGCCAGTTTCGCATCGGCCAGCACGTGGTGCAGGTTGTGGCCGCCATCGATGCTGAAGAAGCGGGCGGGGCCGATGCGGGAGGTAATGTTGGCGGGTGCCAGCTGCGTGCTGTCGCCCCTGATGATCAGGTCCTCATCCATGGCGAAACCCAGCCGACGGCCGTTTTCCATCAGGCGTTCATATTGGTCGAGGCTGCCATCTTCGGGCGGATCGAGATCGAAGAGATCGATGCCCAGCACTTTTTCCTGCCTCCCGGCGAATTTGCGCAGCAGGAAATAGGAGCGGCCGTAATAAACGCCGATTTCCGCCATGCCGCCATGGAGGCCGCTTTTCGTCTGGGCCTGCAACAGCGCCTTGAAGACAAGCGCATCGGGCGGGTCGATATAACCTTCGACGCTGCGCAACTCCTGAAAGATAAACCGGCGGTCTTCGATATTCATGCGATAGATCCCGTCATCATGCCGGTTCCGTTCGGGGGCGGATCGAACGAATGGCGTCCCTGCGGCTTTATTTGGCAGGCTTGAAATCGCCACGGTTTAATGGCGGCGATTTCAGGCTTTGCGGGGCCGAGGAGGTGTGACGATTGAAGCGAAATTGGGGCGGTCTATAAAAAGGACCGACTGCGGAATATCGCTATCCGCTAATCTTTTTTTATTATCCGGGGCTTCCGGTAAAATGCATGGCGCAGTTTTTTTGACCGCGCCATGCAGGTTTTCAGCCACGCAATGCGGCGGTCAGCGCTTCCATGTCATCCGGCAGGTCGGTTTCGAATTCCATCACCTCGCCGGTGCGCGGATGTTCGAAAGCGAGCAGATAGGCATGCAGGGCCTGGCGCGGAAAGCCGCGGACGGTGCTCTTTGCCGGTTCTTCGAGAAGGTTCGCCTTGGTGCGGAAGGCCGCGCCATATTCGGGATCGCCGATTAGCGGATGGCCGATATGGGCCATGTGAACGCGGATCTGGTGGGTGCGGCCGGTTTCCAGCCGGCATTCCACCATGGAGGCGAGGCAGGTGGCGTCCGGCCGCTCATGGTAACGCTCCATCACCTCGTAATGGGTGATCGCCTCGCGGGCATCGTCCGAATCCTCGTGCTTGACGGCGCGTTTGGTGCGGTCGGCGCTGCGGCCCAGTGCTGCGTCGATGGTGCCGCGCAGGGTGCGCGGGCGGCCCCAGACAACGGCCTTGTAGGCGCGCTCCAGCGGCCCGGTGCGGCCATGGTCGGCAAATTGTGCGGCGAGATGGCGGTGGGCATTGTCGTTCTTCGCCACGACCATGACGCCGGAGGTTTCCTTGTCCAGCCGGTGCACGATGCCGGGGCGCCTGACGCCGCCAATGCCGGAGAGGCTGTCGCCGCAATGGTGGATGAGGGCGTTGACCAGCGTGCCGGTCCAGTTGCCGGCGCCCGGATGCACGACGAGACCGGCGGGCTTGATGAGCACGATCAGGTCTTCATCCTCATATTCCACGTCGAGCGGAATGTCCTCGCCCTTGGGTTCCGGGTCTTCCGGTTCTGGCATGACGATTTCGATGCGATCCTTGGGATGCACCTTCTTTTTCGGTTCCGTCACCGGCTGGCCGTTGATGGAGACCGCGCCCTGTTCGATCAGCGCCTTCAGGCGGCTGCGGGAGAAGTCGCCGCCCACTTCGCCTGCCAGCCAGGAATCGAGGCGGCCTTCGGCGTCTTCCCCGGCAATCAGGACTTTCCTTGCGTCTCCGCCTTGTTTAAAGGGGTCGTTCATTCTTATTTTTCCGATCCATCAGCATTTCAGGGAACCCGATGACGCAGATCGAGCAAGACGAACAGGAAGACAAGCCGCTTGATCCGGCCATGGAAAAAGTTCGCCGCAAGATGATCCGTTTGCAGATCGTGTCGGGCTCCGTGATGTTTATCAGCCTTATGGCCGTCTTCGGTGCGGTTGTCTACAAGGCGATGGGGCCGTCGAAGGCGGTTCAGACGCAGACGGAAGCGCCGAACCTCGCCGTTCCCACCGGCAACGGGCCGGTTGCCGTCACCGCCAGCCTGCCGCAGGGCTTCGTCATCGATAATGTCAGTTATTCCGGCGGCGACATGCTGTTTTACGGGCGGCTCGCCAACGGCACCCGCAAGGCGCTGGTCTTCAACGTCGCGGCCGGCCGGTTCCTCGCCGATGTGACGGTCGATGGCCAGTGAGGCCAATACGCTGCTGGACGGGCGCGCGCTGATCCCGGTCGACGACCCGGCCGATCCGCGCATCGCCGCGTTTCGCGATATTCGCGAGCGCGACCTGACCGGGCGTCAGGGCCGCTTCATTGCCGAAGGAACGGTGGTGCTGCGCATGCTGGCCGCCGCCCATAAAGCGGGCGGCGCCTTTGCGGCCGAGAGCATCCTCATCCTCAGAAACCGGCTTTCGGGCGTCGCGGATATCCTTGCCGATTTCCCGCCGGATGTGCCGGTTTATGTAGCGGAAGCGCCGGTGCTGGATGGCATCGTCGGGTTCCACCTGCATCGCGGCATTCTGGCGCTCGGGCGGCGGGTTCAGGATCGCGGACTGGAAGAGATGACGGCGGCACTTCCTGCGTCGTCTCTGGTACTCGTTGGCTGCGGTATTTCCAATCACGACAATCTCGGGGCGATGTTTCGCAATGCGGCGGCGTTTTATGCCGATGCGGTGCTGCTGGACGAGACCTCATGCGACCCGCTTTATCGCAAGGCGCTGCGCGTTTCCGTCGGCTCGGTGCTTTCGGTTCCCTGGCATCGCGGCGGCGGGGCGGTGGAGATGCTGGAACGGCTTTCCGAGGCCGGTTTTGCGATCTGGAGCCTGTCTCCGAATGGCGAGACGGAGATACGCTATATTCCCCGGTCCGAGCGCATGGCGCTGGTGATCGGCACGGAAGGCGAGGGGCTGCCGCAATCGGTGCTCTCGCGGTTTCATACGGCGCGGATTGCGCAGTCGCCGCAGCTGGATAGCCTGAATGCGGGGACGGCTTCGGGGCTGGCGCTTTATCAGATGGCGGGGGTTATGGGGCGGGTTTAGGGGTTTCCGCAGCATATGCGGCTCACCCCCCTCTGTCCTGCCGGACATCTCCCCCTCAAGGGGGGAGATCGACTCGTGGTTAGGTCTCGCCCATGTCAATGTTTGCGAATGGAGCGATGCAACTGCCTCCTGCCGATCTCCCCCCTTGAGGGGGAGATGCCCGGCAGGGCAGAGGGGGGTAAGCCGCACACTCAACGCGAGGTACAACCACACCCGTTGAGGGCCTAATGTTCCCGCTTCTCCATTACCACCTTTGCCCGCTTCGCAAGGCTCTCCCGCCCAGATGAGCCGGAGGCCTTGGCGAGTAGCGCCGGGATGGGCGATTTTTCGCCCTCCTGTGCGGCGGTGAGCGCGATCATCTCGGCGGCGATCCTTGCGATTTCGCGGCGGATGGGTTCGTCATTGCCGGTGCCGCGCACGTTCAGCAGGCGTTCGGTGAGCGCGGTGCCCTGATTGCGGATATCCTCGATTTCCTGCTCCAGACCTTGCGACGCCGCTGGCTCCGTCACGACCGGGGGGGCTGGCTCCGCTGCGGCCATCGCCGGTGCCGCCTCTTCTTCGGCGGCGGGTGCGGTTTCAAGCGCGGCGGCGGGGGCAGGTGCCGGCGGTTGCGATGGGCTAGTCGTTTTCTCGACCGGCACGGCCGGGTTCGGCAGGCGAATGATCATGTCGTTGGCGCGGCCGCCGGTTGCGGCAAGCTGTTCCTTGAGGCGGGCGACTTCCTGGTTGCGCAGCGTCAGCATCGTGTCGAGATCGGCATTTTTCGCCATGAGCGTAGCGACCTGTTCCTCCAGCCGGGTGACCTTGCGGCTTTCGCGCGCAACCGCCGTCATCGCTTCCTTGTTGCGGGCGGCCACATCCTGCAATTCGCGGGTGGCGGTCTCGCCTTCCTTGCGGAAACGCGTGGCGCTCTGCTTGGCCTGCTCAGCTTCCAGATCGCGGGTGGCGGCGAGGATTTTCGAATCATCCAGCTCGCGCGTCAGATTGGTGAGGCGGGCGGTGAGATCGGACATCTGGCTGGCGCGCTCGTTGGCGGCCTGCTCCTGCTGTGCGAGGTTCGCCTGTATGATGCCGGCGTGTTCTTCGGCGGCATCAAGCGCTGCGCGCAATTCGCCGATTTCCAGCGTCAGCTCCTCGATTTTCAGGGAGAAGCTGCGGTTCTGCTCGCCAAGGCGATAGGCATCGCTGGAAGCGGCTTCGTTGGCGAGGCGCAGCGAGGTGTTCTTTTCCCGTTCCGTATCCAGTTCCTGGCGGACCTTGGCGTTTTCGGCGGCGTAGAGCGCACGCGCCATGTCCTTCTGGGCGCGCACTTCCTGCGGGCTGATGGGCATCGTCGCGCGTATGCGGTTTTCCGTATAGGCGACGATGCGGCGGTGGATCGCGGGTGCGATCAACAGGGCCAGCAGGGTTGCGGTGAGAAAACCCAATCCGAAGAGAATGGCATATTCGATCACGCGGGACAGTCTCCGAAACTCAGATGCGCGCGCATTCGGAAAGAGGGGCGCGAAAGCACGTTACGCTATTATTGCAACCGTGGGGAGGGGGCTCCCGGCAATTGCACAGGCGGTGTCGGCGCCACTTGTTTCTTCTCCCCGAGGGGGAGAAGTCCGCGGCAGCGGGATGAGGGGGAAAGGGTAGTGAGATACGGCAACGTTGCCCCCTCATCCGACCCTTCGGGCCACCTTCTCCCCGGCGGGGAGAAGAAAGATGCCGCACCGTCCCGTCTTATCAGAAGGGGTTCCAGGTCGGCTGCTGGGTGAGCTTCAGGTAACCGACATTGATGCCGAGGCGCGCGCCGATGCCGGTGCGGATGGGGGCAAGCGTTACGTCGCTGCTCTTCAGATAGGTCATGCCGACGCCGGCGACGATGAACGCGGAGCCGCTCACACCGCCGTAACGGCGGTAAAGCGCATCGACGGAGGGCAGGTTGTAGACCAGCATCATGGCGCGGGTGCCCTGGCCGCCATAATCGAGGCCGAGGGAGGGGCCCTGCCAGAAGACGGGGTGCTGGCCGGCATTCTTGGTGTAAAGCGTGCCTTCGCCATAGGTGAGGCCCGCGACGAAGGCGCCGGAGCCTTCCTGGCCCAGAATGTAACCGTTTGGAAGACCGTATTGCTGGAAGGCGCGCTCCACCACCTTGGCAAGGCCGCCGGTGGTTTCACCGAAGAATCCGTGGCCTGCATCCACGACTTCCTGGAAAGAATATTGATCGCTGTTCTGGGCCGCGGCCGGTGCGACCCATATCAGGAGGCTCGCAAGGAGCGCGACAATCTTTCCCAGTCCGAGGCGTGCAATGGTGCGGGTTTTCGTAAGGCGCATCGTCATGTCCGTCCGTCTGTTTCGTTAGCGCATCGGTTCGAAAATCCGAATCGGTTTTCGAAAGGGCCGATGCCCAGAGTCAAAGTTCTACAGCATGTTTCGCGCATCCTTGCGGATACACGGGGCTCCAGTGTGGCCTGTTAAGGCATTTGGCATTTTGAAACCATCCTATTAACAATCGGTTTACCAAATATGGTGTCATTATGGCTTAACAATTTCCACACCGTCCGCGCCTCCCTTGCGCAGGAGAGAATTTTATGACCAGCAAACTCAATATCACGCTGTCCGGTCCCGATCTGGCGGCTCTTCTGTGCAGCCGTGTGTGCCATGATGTGATTTCTCCTGTCGGCGCCATCAATAACGGCCTCGAACTCCTGGACGAGGGCGGCACGGATGACGATGCGCTCGATCTCATCCGCACGTCAGCCCTTAACGCATCCGTGCGGCTGAAGTTCGCCCGCCTTGCTTTCGGCGCTTCCGGCTCCGCCGGCGCGTCCATCGACACCGGCGAGGCCGAAAAAGCCGCCCAGGATTTCGCCGCCGCTGAAAAGAAGGCGGAGGTGAGCTGGAACGGCCCGCGCGCCATCGTTGCGAAGAATCGTGTCAAACTTCTGCTCAATCTCTTCCTCGTGGCTTATGGCGCCATTCCGCGCGGCGGCAATGTGGATGTGCTGCTGGAAAGCCCCGACGGCGACGCCAGGTTCGAAATCACCGTCAAGGGCCGGATGATGCGCGTGCCGGCCAAGTTCGTGGAAATTTACGAGGGCAGGCTGGAAGAGGCGGTCGATGCCCATTCCGTTCAGCCCTATTACACGCTGCTTCTGGCCGAGGAGGCCAATATGGCGGTGGAATACAAGGTGCATGACGACCGCATCGTGTTTACCGCCAAGACGGTTGCCGAGTGACCGTTCAATCGCCGATCTGAATTTGTGAAAGGGCCGGGGCTGCGTCTGCCGACGCGCCGGCCTTTTTCGTTTGGGGAGCATGTTCATGACACGTCTGACAACCGCTCGCCTTGTCCTGCGGCCGCATGCCATCGCGGATGAAGCGCTCTATCGCGCCTTCTGGGGCGCGGATGTTCCGCAGATCGAAGGGGTCGTATCGATTGCGCCGCTGGACCCGGAACTCGCCTTCGCCCGGCTTTTGCGTTTTCTGGGCCATTGGTCCGCGTTCGGCTTCGGCCCCTTTGTGGTGGAAGAGCTTGCCACGGGGCGCATCGTGGGCGAGGTGGGCTTTGCCCATATGCGCCGTGGTAACGGTGAGGATTTCGACGGCGTGCCCGAGGCGATGTGGAAAATCGACGGGGCGCTGGTGGGCAAGGGTGTCGCGACAGAGGCGGTGGAGGCGGCGCTGCGATGGTTCGATGGCCGCGGGATTTCCCAGCGGACCGTCTGCATGATCAATCCGCTCAACAGCCCGTCGCTGGCCATAGCCGCCCGATTCGGTTTCCGGCCATTTCGCGATACGACGTTCCGCGACAGTCCCGTTCGGCTTTTCGAGCGGATCGTTGATATCTAGAGCATTTCTGAACGCGGCTTTCTCAAGCACACGGTGTTGCTGTCTCCAATCGCGTTTCAGGACGACCTGAAACCTGTTTGAGGTCTCGGCGGGCGGCGGATTGAACCAGGAGTTGGTCCATATCAACTCCGGAGCATCCCATGCGCTATCTTCTTGCGGCGGTCATCGTCATTTTTTCCACTGTCCAGTCCTCAGCGGCGGAAAGCGGCATCGGTTTTAAACAGATCGAATTGCCGGATGAGGCCGGTTCGAGAAGGCTAGCCGTTTCATTGTGGTACCCGGCCGCGCCGTCGGGCAAAAGCGAGATCGTCGGCGAAAATGCCGCCTTTTACGGTCTTGAGGTTCAACCGGGCGCTTCCCTTCTTGACGGCTCGCGCCCTCTCATATTGCTGTCGCACGGTTTCGGTGGAAGCTGGCGCAATCTGAACTGGATTGCCGGTGAGCTTGTTCGGGAAGGTTATGTCGTGGCCGCCCCGGATCACGGCGGCGAATCGTTCACCGAAGAAAATGCGGCTGAGATCGTTCCATTGTGGGAACGGCCGCGCGACATCAGCAGAACGCTGACCGCATTGCTCGACGATGACCGATTCGCCGGCAGGATCGACGCGACGCGCATCGCCGTAATCGGCCATTCCCTCGGCGGCTGGACCGCAATCGAGCTGGTTGGCGCGCGATACAGCGCCGATCTTGCCCTGAAGGATTGCCGCGGGGAGAAGCGCCCGCCGCAATGCAAGGCTCCGCGGCTGCTCGCCAAAGTCGGGGTTGTCGGTGACGGCAGGGCCGATCCGCGGCTTTCGATGGATTTGAAGGATACCCGCATCCGCGCCGCCATTGCGCTCGATCTCGGGCCGGCCGCCGGTTTCCTGCCCGAGACGCTGCAAGCCGTCGGCGTGCCGGTTCTCATTCTGGCCGCGGGTGTGGAAACACCGGAGATCGCCGCCATCAAGGCCGATTCCGACTATATCGCCCGGCATCTGCCAAAGGCGACGACCGTTTATCGGGAGATACCGGATGCCAGCCATTTCAGCTTTATGCAGATTTGTAGGCCGAACGGCGAAAAGATCGTGGAGGAGCTTTCACCGGGCGAAGGTTTCGTCTGCCGGGATGGCGGCGGTAGGGACCGCGCGGCCATCCATGCGCAGATCGCGCAGGCAATCCTCGGCTTTCTGAAAGCGGAGATGCGCTAGGTCGGGTTTTCCGGAAGCCTCGTGGCCGGATGGTGCCGATAAACGAGGTCTTCGGGATCGGAACGGGGTGCCGCCGGGTCGAGCCTGCCGCCGATTCGTTCGGCGACGGCCGCGGATTTGCGGTTCTGCGGCGAGACGTAGCTGACAAGCGTGGGCAGGTTCAGGGTCTTGAAGGCCCAGTCGCGCAGCGCCGAGGCGGCTTCCGCCGCATAACCGCGCCCTTCATGGCCTTCGTAAAGCAGCCAGCCCAGTTCCTTTTCCGGAAACAGCGGACCGTGATTGATGCCGACCTGGCCGACACATTGTCCCGTTTCGCCAAGCTCGATCATCAGTGCGCCATGGCCGAAAAAGTACCAGTTAGCCTGATCGTGGCAGAACACGCCCCATGTCGAGGGCAGGTCGTAAGGACCGCCGACACCGATGGAGCGTGGCGACGCCATGAAGTCCCGATAGGCGGGAAAGTCTGGGATCATCAGCGGGCGCAGCGTCAGGCGTTCGGTCCTGAGGGTGGGGATAGGGTGGTTCATCTGCCGTTGTCCCTTGGCGGTGCGTAGCCAGGTTTTCTTCCCTCATTCCTGTGACAAGCACAGAAATGAGGGAGAATAAATCTTCAAATCGCAACAAAAAACCCGCCGTTTCCAGCGGGTCTTTTAAAAACTGTCCTGTTCCGGAATGGATCAGGCGGTTTCGAGGAATTCCGTCGCGCCATCCGGCTCGCGCAGAACATAGCCGCGGCCCCAGACGGTTTCGATGTAGTTTGCGCCGCCGGCGGCGTTTGCGAGCTTCTTGCGCAGCTTGCAGATGAAGACGTCGATGATCTTCAGTTCCGGCTCGTCCATGCCGCCATAGAGGTGGTTCAGGAACATTTCCTTGGTCAGCGTCGTGCCCTTGCGCAGCGAAAGCAGCTCGAGCATCTGATATTCCTTGCCGGTCAGGTGAACGCGCTGGCCGCCCACTTCAACCGTCTTGGCATCGAGATTGACGATCAGCTCGCCGGTGGCGATGACCGACTGTGCATGGCCCTTGGAACGGCGGACGATGGCGTGAATGCGGGCAACAAGCTCGTCCTTGTGGAACGGCTTGGTCATGTAATCGTCTGCGCCGAAGCCGAGACCGCGAACCTTGTCCTCGATGCCGGCCATGCCGGACAGGATGAGGATCGGCGTCTTGACCTTGGAGAGGCGAAGCGTTCTCAGAACCTCATAACCCGACATGTCGGGCAGGTTGAGGTCGAGAAGAATAATGTCGTAATCATAGAGCTTGCCGAGGTCCACGCCTTCCTCACCGAGGTCGGTCGTGTAGACGTTAAAGCTCTCCGACTTGAGCATCAGTTCAATGCTCTGCGCTGTCGCGCTGTCGTCTTCAATAAGTAGAACCCGCATAATTATCCCCTTTGCCGCCCGCGAACCGGTAAATCATTGCCTCGCGCGATGCGGATCCAGACGTTGCCTGATTTGCAGGCTGCCACCAAATGGTTAACAAATTCTAATTGCCTTTGGCAAGGTGTATCGAATTTATTAAGCAAAGTAGGCATTTCGCTGTTTTTGCACGTGAATCCACCATCGCCAAAATTGAAGCTTAACGTGAGGAAATCCCGTTAAGTGATTCAATCGACTCTTACATCGTCGGGTCCATTTTTTTGGACCTGGCATTTACCGACCCTTAAATGATCGTCGTTATCATTAACGATGCCCGTAAACGAAAGGTTAACGACGGCGGTTTTTTATTAACGTCGGGTAACTTTTGGGAATCATTCCGGGACAGGGGTCAACCCTTACGGAAAAACGGGCGGGTTAAACGGGCCGATCAGGGTGGCATAGTGCCTTTTTGATCCGGGTCTCGCTATCCATGGAGTATTGCGTATGAAGTCGCGTGACAGCCTGGTTCGCCTGAAGGAATTTCAGGTCAATGAAAAACGCCGGCAGCTTAACCAGCTGCAGCAGATGATGTCCGAGTTCGAGCGGATGGCAAAGGAACTGGTGCATCAGATATCTCTGGAAGAAAGCAAGTCGGGCATTACCGATCCGACGCATTTCGCCTATCCGACCTTCGCCAAGGCCGCGCGCCAGCGGGCGGATAATCTTCAGGTCTCGATCCGTGAGCTGAAGGCCCAGCAGGAAGCGGCCGAAGCTTCGCTGGAAGAAGTGCAGGCCGAATATGAAAAGGCCGCCGCACTGGAAAACCGCGACGGAGCCATCCGCGCCCGCGCCTGATCTATAGGCGCAGGAAATTACGAAGATCGTCCTCATTGACGGCTGCCGGTGGATCAGGAGGCGGCTTTCAATGACGGGACGCCATGCATTTTTCGAAAGGCCGCTCCTTAAGGGCGGCCTTTTGTTTTGCCGCGTCGCCGGTGTTTCCCGCCGGGATGGTCAGGCCTGATTTCGATTGTCCGGAGGTGGGGAAAGGCGTATTTTACGGGGGTTCCGACCGTGAGCCGGAGGCTTTTACGCGCACGCGCCCCGTGCGGGTGCGGGCGGCACTTGCAGGGAGGAAAAAATGGCCCGCCAATATATCGATTGCCGCGAATTCCCCAGTGACAGCAGATGCACCGTCGCCATCTCCGCCGATTCTCCGGAGGAGCTTATGGAAGCGGCCGTGCAACACGCCGTGGCTGTGCACGGCGCAAAGGATACGCTCGAATTCCGTGAAGAAGTCCGCCGGAGCATGCATGCCGGGACGCCGCCATTGAAGGTGGCGTGAAAAACCGGATTGACCTGTTTTACGATTTGGAACGGTTGCATGTTTCTTCTCCCCGGCGGGGAGAAGAAACATGCCGCGACGCTTGCGATTATTCTGCCCTCAGACAGAAGATAAAGCGCCCTTACCCCTGAATTACATCCGCCCATTCGGCATGGCGTAATGTCTGGGCCTTGAAGAACGGGCAGAGCGGAATGATTTTCCAGCCGCCCTTGCGGGCTTCATCGATCGCATGGGCGGCGAGCGCCTGGCCGACGCCTTTGCCGCGCAGCGCATCGGGCACGCCGGTATGATCGATGATGATGAGGGAAGGGGAGGTGCGCGAATAGGTCATCTCCGCCTTGTGGCCGTCGATGGTCGCCGAATATTCGCCGTGCGATCCGGTTTCGGTTGTCTTGATGTCCATGATGAGCGCCTTCCGCATTGCTGTTGGTTGTCGCCACTGTAACGGCTTGCATCCGAATTGAAACAGCGGGATAGCGAACGCAGCGGACACAAACCGGCGACAATCGCCGGTTTTGTGGGGCAGTTCTCAGGGAGGATCCGAAATCAAACCGAAAACCCCGTCGATAATCCGGCGGGGCGTTCTGTAAACTCGGTCTGGGCGCGTTTTCGCGCTGGCGCACTGTTTTAGTGGCGATATTGCTGAATGCGCGTGGTGCGCAGGCCGGCAAGGCCATGATCGGCAATTGAGGACTGCCAGGACAGGAATTCTTCGACGGTGAGCGTATAACGCTCGCAGGCTTCCTCGAGGCTCAACAGTCCACCGCGTACCGCTGCAACCACCTCCGCCTTTCTGCGAATGACCCAGCGACGGGTATTGGCAGGCGGAAGATCCGCGATCGTCAGAGGGCTGCCATCGGGGCCGATGACATATTTAACTCGTGGGCGTATCATTTCGGTCATTGGACACTCTATACAAACTCAAGACCATATGACGGGAACTCTATCCCGGTACCTTTAAAAATTGCCTAAGCAGCTCGTGACAATTTATTAAGAATTTGAACGGTTTCGCCTGATTTGTTCGAGTCGCCTTATTTTGCCGGGAAAAAATTTTCCAAAAATCCCAATTTTTCTCTCTCATCGGTTGTTTCCGTCAGAGTGCCGCAAGCGAAAGACACGTTTTCCCGCCGCCCTGGGTAAATTCCGCCGTTCCCTCATGCTGCAGCCGCAGGCGGTCGCCGGCATCGAGGGAAAGGATGGAGGTTGCCGACTGCGATGTGCCTGACGTCGACGCATTGCCGGCGATGCCGAAGCTGGCCGCCGCGCCATTGATGAAAAGCGTTACCCGGTGGCCGGAAGAGGAGGCCACGGCGAGCGTCAGGGCCGCCAGATAAGGGCCCTTTGCCGGCACCACGAGTTCACGCCCGCCGCCGCTCACCGCATCGCCGAGCGCAAAGCCGCCCTCGGCGATGGAGAGCACGGAAAAACCTGCCGCCGCGCCATTGGCGGGTTTCGTCGTGCCCGCCGGCAGGCCGGCAACAGTGAGCGGGCGGTTCGGCATCGAGACCCGGCCGTCGCCGCTGCACAGAAGTGCGGTGTGCCATGAGGCGCCATCCTTGCTGGTCTTGATCGAAAACCCGTCAGTGCCGGCAAGGCCCATTTCCGCCCGGCCGCTCCAGCCGGACTGGAACAGCAGCGAGGCGGTATCGCCCTTGCCCGACTTGTTGATCGTCATGCGGTGGCTGCCGCCTTCTTCGGTGTGGGTGAAGAGGCTGGCGGGGGAGGTGAGCGCCAGCCGATTGGTGGCGTCGGCCTCGGTGCCGATGCCCAGCCTTTCCAGCCGGCCGGCGGCCGGCAGCGGCATGTCGCGCCAGCTGCCGTCGCGCAGGATGCGATATCTGCTCTCGTCCGCAAACCACGCCGTCCAGCCCGGCTGCGGCGTGATCGAGAGCCAGGCGCCATCCTGCCGGAAGGCGAGCCTGCCGCCCTTGCCGGCCCAGTCGCCCGCAGCATCGGCGGAGAGGAGGAAACAATCCCCTTCCGCTGCATTATCGGGCGGTGTGGTGATGACGGCCTTGATGACCAGTTGCACAATTGCGTCCAGCCTTTGCAGGGCTTCGTTATGGGTGACGTGTTTCTGTGCCTGCGAGGGGAGGATATAGGGAAGCCGAAGTCTCGCCGTCTGTTCCGTCATGATGTGCCTTCCGCGCTGCGGTGTTTCGTTGCGGGGCATTGTGGGGCGGTGGCGTGGGGTGGGGATGAGTGGGGATGGATTATTTTTTGGGGGGCTTGGCGTATGCGGTTTACCCCCCTCTGCCCTGCCGGGCATCTCCCCCTCAAGGGGGGAGATCGGCAGGAAGCGCTACCACCGCTTCATTTGCAAACGTCGTGATAGGCGAGACCTATCCACGAGTCGATCTCCCCCCTTGAGGGGGAGATGCCCGGCAGGGCAGAGGGGGGTGAAGCGGCAAACGCCGAAGCTCACCAATGGCCGCAGCAAGCGCCGAGCGCCCGTTACCCCGCGCGTTCCACCGCCATCGCCCCTTCGGCAATGAAATCCGGATTGGCCAGCGCATCCTCGCCATCGCCCCTCACCGCATATGCAAGCGGCCTGCCCTCGCAATCGAGCGTCCTGCCGCCGGCCGCACGCAGCACGGCGTCGCCGGCGGCCGTGTCCCACATCATGGTGCGGCTGAAGCGGGGGTAGATATCGGCGGCGCCCTCTGCCAGCATGCAGAATTTCAGCGAAGAGCCGACGGAAATGCAGTCCTTCAGCCCGTGTTCGGCCACAAAGGCTTCCGTTTTCGCCGTGCAATGCGAGCGGCTGATCAGCGCCACGGGGGAGGCGCCGCGCTGGCGCGCGCGGATGGGGTGGCGCGACAGGATGGCGCCTTCGCCTGATATGGCGAGCTTTTCGGCGGCATTGTCCTCGCCCGTCCAAGCCTGTCCGCGGCAGGGGGCGTAAACCACGCCGGCCACCGGAACGCCGTTGCGGATGAGCGCGATGTTGACGGTGAAATCGTCCTTGCCCGAAATGAATTCCTTGGTGCCATCCAGCGGGTCGACGAGGAAGAATTCCGCACCGGTTTCCGGCAGGATGCCGCTCGATACCGCCTCTTCGGCAACAACGGGGATGTCGGGAAAATGGGCGGCCAGCGCCGCAAGAATGATCGCCTCGGCGCGCTGATCGGCCTCGGTCACCGGCGAACAGTCGTCCTTATACGACACATGCGGGCCGGCACGGTGGACCGCCATGATGGCCTGCCCGGCGTCCAGCGCCGCTTTCGTCAATATGTCGATCATCTCTTTGCCAATTGATCCCGTCTGCGGGATATCGCCGTTCCGATCTTCGCTACTCCTTTGCCCGCTGCCCGTCAAATAATGGCGTCGGACAATGCTGAAATAAGCATCCGGCCGTCATTTTTTCAGCACTTCCTGCCAAAATCATGGCTCTTTTGACCGGGAAAGCGGCAGTCCATGTGGAAATTCCAAATTTTGTGCAGGATAGCCCGTTTTTGACTTCACATTTTTAACGAACACGATATGCATTTTGAGGGTGGGGGTCTGCCTTCAAGGGCGCCCCTATAATTAACATAACGAGGCGTGGCCCATTCGAGGTCGTGCCCGGGGGAAAGACATGGAGTATTTTATCCAGCAGCTCATCAACGGGCTGACTCTTGGATCGATCTACGGCCTCATCGCTATCGGCTATACGATGGTTTACGGCATCATCGGCATGATCAACTTCGCCCACGGCGATATTTTCATGCTCGGCGGCTTTGCCGCGCTGATCGTTTTCCTGATCGTGACATCCTTTGTCGCCGGCATTCCGGTGGCGCTTCTTCTGCTTCTGATGATGGTCGTCGCCATGCTGATGACCGGCCTGTGGAACTGGGTGATCGAACGCGTCGCCTATCGCCCGCTCAGAGGCTCCTTCCGTCTTGCACCGCTGATCACGGCCATCGGCATGTCGATCGCGCTGTCCAACTTCATCCAGGTGACGCAGGGTCCGCGCAACAAGCCGATCCCGTCGATGGTGACGGAAAGCTATCATTTCGGCGCCATTACCGTGTCGCTGAAGCAGCTCATCATCATGGTCGTTACCTCGGTGCTGCTCTTCGCCTTTTGGTATATCGTCAACAAGACCCCGCTCGGTCGGGCGCAGCGCGCCACCGAACAGGATCGCAAGATGGCGGCACTGCTTGGCGTCGATGTCGACAAGACGATCTCCATCACCTTCATCATGGGTGCGGCGCTCGCCGCTGTCGCGGGCACCATGTATCTCATGTATTACGGCGTTGCCTCCTTCAGCGATGGCTTCATTCCCGGCGTCAAGGCGTTTACGGCGGCCGTTCTCGGCGGCATCGGCTCGCTTCCGGGCGCTGTTCTCGGCGGTCTGCTGATCGGCCTCATCGAATCGCTGTGGTCGGCCTATTTCTCCATCGCCTACAAGGATGTCGCGGCATTCGGCATCCTGGCTTTCGTGCTGATCTTCAAGCCGACCGGCATTCTCGGTCGTCCGGAAGTCGAGAAGGTGTGATCCCATGACCAATATCGCTTCCGACAACGCTGCTTCCAGCCCGAGCCTGATGGCGGCGGCTGTGAAGGAGGGCCTGATTGCGGGCCTCATCTCGTTCGGCATGTTCATTCTTTATGTCGGCATCGTCACCTATCAGGATATCAACAACCAGCTGATCTGGGGCACCCGCTGGGGGCTTCTGGCGGTCTTCGTCGGCATTGCCGCTGTCGGCCGTTTCCTCGTCGTCGGCTTCATCAAGCCGTCGCTCGATCGTCGCAAGCTGGCCAAGGCCAAGAGCGGCGTGCTGGAGATTTCCGAAGAGAAGGGCTTTTTTCACAAGCACTTCCTGAAGCTGGCGCTGGTCCTGCTGCTGCTTTATCCCGTTATCGCCGTGCAATTGTTCGGCTTTCAGGGTTCGCTGAAATTCGTCGACAATTTCGGCATCCAGATCCTGATCTATGTGATGCTGGCCTGGGGCCTCAACATCGTCGTCGGCCTCGCTGGCCTGCTCGATCTCGGTTACGTGGCCTTTTATGCGGTCGGCGCCTATTCCTATGCGCTGCTCTCCAGCCATTTCGGGCTGTCCTTCTGGGTGCTCCTGCCGGTCGCCGGCATTCTCGCGGGCTTCTGGGGCATCATCCTCGGTTTTCCGGTTCTTCGTCTTCGCGGCGACTATCTGGCAATCGTGACGCTCGCCTTCGGTGAAATCATCCGCCTCGTGCTTTTGAACTGGACGGATGTGACCAAGGGTACCTTCGGTATTTCGGGCATCGCCAAGGCGTCCGTCTTCGGCATCTGGTCCTTCGATGTGGGCGCGTCGAACAATTTCGCCAAGGCCTTCGGCCTGTCGATGTCGTCGGCCTATTACAAGATCTTCCTGTTCTACGTGATCCTGCTGCTTTGCATGCTGACGGCCTATGTGACCATCCGCCTGCGCCGCATGCCAATCGGCCGTGCCTGGGAAGCGCTGCGCGAGGACGAGATCGCCTGCCGTTCGCTCGGTATCGATACCGTCATCACCAAGCTCACCGCCTTTGCGACGGGCGCGATGTTTGGCGGTTTTGCCGGTTCCTTCTTCGCCGCGCGTCAGGGTTTCGTGTCGCCGGAAAGCTTCGTGTTCCTCGAATCCGCCGTTATCCTCGCCATCGTCGTTCTTGGCGGCATGGGCTCGCTGACGGGTATCGCCATTGCGGCGCTGGTCATGGTCGGCGGCACCGAGCTTCTGCGTGAAATGGAGTTCCTGAAGCATGTCTTCGGGCCCGACTTCACGCCTGAACTTTACCGTATGCTGCTCTTCGGCCTTGCCATGGTCATCGTCATGCTGTTCAAGCCGCGCGGCTTCGTCGGCTCGCGTGAACCCACGGCCTTCCTCAAGGAACGCAAGGCCGTCTCCGGCAGCTTTACCAAGGAAGGTCACGGTTGATGGCTTCCGGAACAACTACAATGACACCCAATACGATTGGCGACACGATCCTCAAGGTCGAACATCTCTCGATGCGCTTTGGCGGCCTGATGGCCATCAACGACTTCTCCTTCGAGGCGAAGCGCGGCGAGATCACCGCGTTGATCGGCCCGAACGGTGCGGGCAAGACCACGGTCTTCAACTGCATTACGGGCTTCTACAAGCCGACCATGGGCATGATCACCATGCGCCAGCAAAGCGGCGAGGCGCATCTTCTCGAGCGCCTGCCGGATTTCGAAATCACCAAGAAGGCCAAGGTGGCGCGCACCTTCCAGAACATCCGCCTGTTTTCGGGGCTGACGGTTCTGGAAAACCTGCTGGTGGCGCAGCACAATGCGCTGATGAAGGCCTCGGGTTACACGATCCTCGGACTTCTCGGCCTGCCCGCTTACCGGCGGGCGGTGGATGCCTCTATCGAAAAGGCCAAATACTGGCTTGAAAAGGCCGATCTGATCGACCGCGCCGACGATCCGGCCGGCGATTTGCCCTATGGTGCGCAGCGCCGTCTGGAAATCGCCCGCGCCATGTGCACGGGGCCGGAGCTTCTGTGCCTCGACGAGCCGGCCGCCGGCCTTAACCCGAAGGAATCGCTGGCGCTCAACGCGCTCCTGCGCGGCATTCGCGACGAGGGCACGTCGCTGCTCCTCATCGAGCACGACATGTCCGTGGTGATGCAGATTTCCGACCATGTGGTGGTTCTGGAATATGGCCAGAAGATTTCCGACGGCACGCCGGACCATGTGAAGAACGACCCGAAGGTCATCGCCGCCTATCTGGGTGTCGAGGATGATGAAGTGGAAGACGTGATTGCGGAAGAACTCGACGGAGGAGCGGCCTAATGTCCGGTGAACCGCTTCTGAAAGTCCAGGGTGTCGAAACCTATTATGGCAATATCCGTGCTCTGGCCGGTGTCGATGTCGAGGTCAAAAAGGGTGAGATCGTCAGCCTGATCGGCGCCAACGGCGCCGGCAAGTCAACGCTGATGATGACCATCTGCGGCAGCCCGCAGGCGCGCGCCGGCCAGGTGATCTTCGACGGCGAGGATATTACCCAGCTGCCGACCCATCTGATCGCCCGCAAACGCATTGCCCAGTCGCCCGAAGGCCGCCGGATTTTCCCGCGCATGACGGTGCTGGAAAACCTGCAGATGGGCGCCAATCTCGATAACCTGAAATATTTCAAGGAAGACGTCGAGAAGATCTTCGTGATGTTCCCGCGCCTGAAGGAGCGCCAGAGCCAGCGGGGCGGCACGCTTTCCGGCGGTGAGCAGCAGATGCTCTCCATCGGCCGCGCGCTGATGGCACGGCCGAAGCTCCTGCTGCTGGACGAGCCGTCGCTCGGTCTCGCACCCTTGATCGTCAAGGGCATTTTCGAAGCGATCAAGAAACTCAACCAGGAAGAGGGGCTGACCGTCTTCCTCGTGGAGCAGAACGCCTTTGCCGCGCTCAAGCTTTCCGACCGCGCTTATGTGATGGTCAACGGCAAGGTGACGATGAGCGGTTCGGGCAGGGAACTGCTCGCCGATCCGCAGGTGCGCGCCGCCTATCTCGAAGGCGGACGACACTGAAAGATTTTACTTGCGCCGGAAATTTTGCGGCGCAAGACTGCAAACGGCGGCCTGTCGTCCTTTCGGCAAACCCTAAGGATCCATGGCGGGGTGCAAACAATAAAATGCCCGGCGGGAAAACGACGGGACGACAGACAAGGCAGGGTCAGGGCGTTTCTGCCCGGCACTGATGGGGAAAGAGATGCAGGGCCTTTTTTTCGAAACGGATAACGGCGTGCGGTATGTTCTGCGCGCGCTGGTTGTTCTTCTGGGTTTCTGGACGGCATGGCGCACGGGCAAGTCCGTGGCCGATGGCTGGGGCGGTTATACGCGGGTGGTTATCTATACGCTCGCTCTGGGTGTGGTGATGCGGTTTCTGCATCACGCGCTGTTCAATGGGCCGTTCATCAACGGCTTCTATTACGTGTTTGACGTCGTTCTTCTTCTGGTTTTTTCCAGCGTCGGTTTCCGCACGCGCCGGACAAGCCAGATGGTCAATAACTACTATTGGCTTTACGACCGGACATCGGCATTTTCCTACAAGAAGAAAGATTGACAGGCGGATTTTTCCGGCTGCACAATGCTCGTCAGAGTGGAACAGTTTCCTGTTCAGTGAAGGTGGGTACTGAACAGGTCCTTGCAATCAACCCATCCAAAGGAACTGGGAGTAAAGTAATGAAGAAGTCTCTTCTTTCCGCTGTTGCGCTGACCGCCATGGTCGCGTTTGGCGGTTCGGCCTGGGCCGATGTCGTGATCGCTGTCGGCGCACCGCTGACCGGCCCGAACGCTGCTTTCGGCGCTCAGATCCAGAAGGGTGCCGAACAGGCCGCGAAAGACATCAATGCCGCCGGCGGTATCAATGGCGAGCAGATCAAGATCGTGCTGGGCGACGACGTATCCGACCCCAAGCAGGGTATTTCGGTTGCCAACAAGTTCGTCGCTGACGGCGTGAAATTCGTTGTCGGTCACTTCAACTCCGGCGTTTCCATTCCGGCTTCTGAAGTTTACGCCGAAAACGGCATTCTCGAAATCACACCCGCCGCAACCAACCCGGTCTTTACCGAGCGCGGCCTTTGGAACACGTTCCGTACCTGCGGCCGTGACGACCAGCAGGGCGGCATTGCCGGCAAGTACCTGGCCGATCATTTCAAGGACGCCAAGGTCGCCATCATTCACGACAAGACGCCTTACGGTCAGGGCCTTGCCGATGAAACCAAGAAGGCTGCCAATGCCGCCGGCGTGACGGAAGTCATGTATGAAGGCGTCAACGTCGGCGACAAGGACTTCTCCGCGCTGATCTCCAAGATGAAGGAAGCCGGCGTTTCCATCATTTACTGGGGCGGCCTGCACACCGAAGCCGGCCTCATCATCCGCCAGGCGGCTGACCAGGGCCTCAAGGCCAAGCTCGTTTCGGGCGACGGTATCGTCTCGAACGAACTTGCTTCCATCGCCGGCGACGCCGTCGAAGGCACGCTCAACACCTTCGGCCCCGATCCGACGCTGCGCCCGGAAAACAAGGAACTGGTAGAGAAGTTCAAGGCCGCCGGCTTCAACCCGGAAGCCTACACGCTCTACTCCTATGCCGCGATGCAGGCGATTGCCGGTGCGGCGAAGGCCGCCGGTTCCGTGGAGCCGGAAAAGGTTGCCGAGGCCCTGAAGTCCGGCACCTTCCCGACCGCGCTCGGCGACATCTCCTTCGACGAGAAGGGCGACCCGAAGCTTCCCGGCTACGTCATGTACGAATGGAAGAAGGGTCCGGACGGCAAGTTCACCTACATCCAGCAGGGCAGCTAAGCCCTTCTGCGACACCCTATCGAAGCCCGGCAGCGATGCCGGGCTTTTTGTTTGCGGTCTCGACGCGGGTTTGAGTTTGTCACCGTCTCGCAACTGCTCGAAAACCGCTGAGGCCCATTCTCTTGCCAGAGCGCCTCAGTCGATCCGCGTCAGAATAAAGTCCGCGCGTTCCTCTATGCCGGATTTCGGAAGCACGGAAATATCGTAGCCAAGCTCGTCATAGTCGCGGAGCAAACGCTCATATTCCTCGACCGCCGCATCGAAGCCATGCTTGCGCTCGCTGTCGCCCCTGTAGATTTCCGGCCATGGCGGGGTGAGGAAGACCAGACGATTATAGCGGTGTGCAGCCACCAGCGTCTCGATGAAGGCATCGCCATTTATATGGCGAAGCGCTGAGGCGGCATCGATCAGGCCGCGATCGAAGAAGACCGGGCCTTCCGGTGGGGCTTTTTGCCGGTCTTCGAGCGCCATGGCGATGGCGCGGCGGGCAAAGGCTTCGATGTCGATCCACGGCAGGGCCGTGCCGCCATTGCGGGTTTCTTCGATGACGATGCGGCGGCCGGGTTCTTCCACGGTGGCGAAACCGCGTCGGGCAAGCTCGGCGAGAAGCGTGGATTTTCCGCCGCCGGAGCAGCCGGAAAGGATGGTGAAACGGTCCATGGGAACGTCCTCCTTGTTGGGGGATGCGAGGTATGTTTGGGGGAATAGGTTGCGGCGTTGCCGCCTGTTTCTTCTCCCGAGGGGGAGAAGGTGGCCCGAAGGGTCGGATGAGGTGGCAACGTTGCCGGATTTCGGAGGGCTAGCCCCCTCATCCCGCTGCCGCGGACTTCTCCCCGGCGGGGAGAAGAAACAAGCGGCGGACGCTCGCCCAATAAGCGGACGTCGTGAACTCAAGCGGAATATGTCGGACAACCTACCATAATAATGGCTGTCGTCACCCCTGATGCAGAATATGCGCCGCCTTCACGGCCGCCGATGCCCGGTTTTCCACCCCGAGCTTCACATAGATCTGCTCCAGATGCTTGTTCACGGTTCTCGCGGAAAGGCCGAGGATATCGCCAATATCGCGGTTGGATTTGCCCTTCGCGATCCACAGCAGCACTTCCGATTCCCGGGCGGTGAGGGAAAAATGCTCGCGCAGCAGGTGATCGCCGGATTTCTCATTGGCGGCCGTGAGGCGGAAGAGGAATTCATCCGGCCCCATCGCGCCGAGGAAAGACAGTTGCAGGGCGGGCCGCCCGGCCTCGGTGATCGTCAGCGGCACGTCGCGGCCGGTTTCCGCCGCCGCCCGTTCTGCGAGCCAGCGGCCGATATGGCTGGTGACGATTTCCATGCCGTCGTCGCGGCCCGTGGCGGCGTTGACGAGGCGCGTCGCCTGCGGCGTCGACCAGTGGATGGCGCCATTGGCGCGCACGGCGAGCAGGTGGCGGCCGGCGGCATCGAGCGCGACGCGGGCGCTTTGGGCCGAGCGGGCATTGGAAAGGTGCACGCGGATGCGGGCGCGCAGCTCGTCTATATTGATCGGCTTGGTCAGATAATCGACGCCGCCGGATTCGAGTGCCCGCACCACATGTTCTGTTTCCGTCAGTCCGGTCATGAAGATGACGGGCACCTGCGCCACCGCCGCATTGGCCTTCAGGCGGCGGCAGGTCTCGAAACCGTCCATGGCGGGCATGACGGCGTCGAGCAGGATGATATCGGGCGTGATGCGTTCGGCAATGTTGAGCGCGGCCTGGCCGGAGGTGGCGATGAGGGCGGAAAAGCCGGACTGTTCCAGCGCGTCGGTGAGGAATCCCAGTGCTTCCGGGCTGTCATCCACCAGCAATACGATGTCTCTCGGGGCTGCCGCCGCCTGACCGCTCATGCCTTGCCGTCTCCCGTGTCGTTATCCGCAAACCGTTTGAGAAAATGCGCGTAACCGGCCAGATCGAAGGCCTGCACATAGGTGCCGAGCTCCTGCGTGAAGGGCAGGTTTTCCGTGTTGCGGGCAAGATCGGCGAGTTTCGCCTCGATGCCGCGTATGTAGCCTATTTCGCCGAGCCGCTGCAAATCCTGAATGTGAATTGCACCGGGATGGACGATCTGCGCCACGGGCGGCGGCGATGGCGCGGGCGGCATATCCGCCTCGTAAATCCATTTCAGACCGAGATGCACGGCAAGCCTGTCGCAAAGCTGGCGGATATCGACAGGCTTGGCGATGGCGTCATTGTGGTTGTCTTCTCCAGCACCCGCCACTGTCCCGTCGCCGATATTGGCCGAGAGCATGATGAGCGGTGCAGTCTGGCCGGCTTCACGCAGTTTCGTCACAAGCTGCCAGCCGGTCATGCCGGGCATGGAAATATCGATGAGGAAAAGGTCCGGCTTCACGCCTTCGATGAGCGTCAGGCATTCCGGCCCGCTTTGCGCCGTCAGCACCACGAAATCCAGCGGCGAGAGCACCTGCCGCATCAGCTCGCGATGATCCTCGTTGTCATCGACCACGACGATGGTGCGGCGCGGGCCGGAATAGGAGCGAATGGTCTTTTCCGCCGCCGGTGCCGTGCTTGGCCGGTGCACGGCAGAGAGCATGAGGCGCACGCGGAAAGTGGAGCCTTCATCCTTTGCACTGGAAACGGAAATTTCGCCGCCAAGCGTGTTGGTGAGGAGCCTTGTGATGGTGAGGCCAAGGCCGAGGCCCGGCATGGGTCGCACGCTGTCTGCCTCGCCGCGCTGGAACGGCTCGTAGATGCGGGCGAGGTCCTTTTCGGCAATGCCGCGGCCGGTATCGGAGACGGTGAAACTCGCCACCTGGCTGCGATAACCGACATCGAAGGTGACGGCGCCCTCATCGGTGAACTTGATGGCGTTGGAGATGAGGTTGACGAGGATCTGCCGCAGCCGCTTTTCATCGGTGCGGACATATTGCGGCAGGGCCCGCGACCGGTCATGGCGAAATTCCAGCCCCTTGGCCTGCGCCTGCGGGCGGAACATATCGACGATCTGGTCGAGGAAATCCTGAATATTGATCTCGTTGGAATAGACCTGCAGACGCCCGGCCTCGATCTTGGAGATATCGAGAAGCCCGTCGATCAGGCCTGACAGGTGATCGGCCGAGCGGCGGATGACCTTGATCGCCGATTGCCGGGGCGGGGGAATGGTATCGTCGCGTTCGAGAATCTGGGCATAACCCAGAACCGCATTGAGCGGGGTGCGGAGTTCATGGCTGAGGCCCACCACATAACGGCTCTTGGCGCGGTTGGCGGCCTCAGCGGTTTCCTTGGCGTCCTGAAGCGCGGCGTCGGTTTTCTTGTGGGCGGCGATTTCCTTGAGCAGCAATGTGTTCTGGCGCGAGGATTCCTCTTCCGCCACAACCCGGCTGTCATGGGCAAGCACGAGGAACCAGCAGACGATGCCGGCGATGACGGCGAAGACGAAAAACACGATGAGGATGGTGCGGTTCACCACATCGGCCGTTTCCGGCGAGGCGGTGCCGACCTGATGGGCGATCATCGCCAATATGCCGCCGATGGCGGTGACGGCAATCGCCGCCGCCATGCCGTAGCGGCCGAGCCGGGTGGCAAGCTTCGCCACCAGCTGATCCGGCAGGAAAGATTTCGCGACGGTGGCGACCTGATAGTTGAGCTTCGCCTTCGGCTTGCACATGTCATGGCAGCGGCTGTCCAGCGAGCAGCAGAGCGAACAGATCGGCGCGGCATAGGCGGGACACCAGGCCATGTCTTCCGGCTCGAAAGGGTGTTCGCAGATGGAGCAGGTGATGCTGCTTTCTTCACGCCATTTCTGGCGC
Organism: Agrobacterium sp. 16-172Ci; assembly: GCF_053522725.1. NCBI lineage: Bacteria > Pseudomonadati > Pseudomonadota > Alphaproteobacteria > Hyphomicrobiales > Rhizobiaceae > Agrobacterium > Agrobacterium sp. 16-172Ci. The sequence goes on along the minus strand of NZ_JBNWBW010000014.1, from coordinate 66,062 downwards.
GGTTTGCGGGCCAGATAGAACCTGCCTTTCGTGCCCCAGGCAATCAGCGGCGAGGCGATGAAAGCGACGATCAGCGTCAGATAGGGCGCGAGCGATGCGGCGAGCGGCCCGAAGGCGCCGAAATGCGCCATCAGCGCAATGGTCGCCGAAAGCGCCATGGAGCCGACGCCGACGGGGTTGATATCGTAAAGATGGGCACGCTTGAATTCGATGCCGGGCGGGGCAAGGCCAAGCGGCTTGTTGATGAAAAGATCGGCCGAGATGGTGCAGAGCCACGCCATGGCGATGATCGAAAAGATGCCGAGCGTTTCTTCCAGCAGCCGGTAAATGCCGAGTTCCATTAGAAGCAGCGCGATCGCCACGTTGAAGACCAGCCAGACGACGCGGCCGGGGTGGCTGTGGGTGAGCCGCGAGAAGAAGTTCGACCAGGCGAGCGAACCCGCATAGGCGTTCATGACGTTGATCTTCAGCTGCGAGACAACCACGAAGGCGACCATCAGCAGCATGGCGGCCGTCTCGTTGGGGATCATGTAACCGAAGGCGGTGAGATACATCTGCGCCGGATCGGCGGCGCGATCCACCGAGACGCCGGAACTGAAGGTGAGCACCACGAGGAAGGAGCCAGCGAGCAGCTTCGGCACGCCAACCACGACCCAGCCCGAGCCCGCCAGGAAAACTGCAATGCGGTGGCGCAGGCGGCTTTGCCCCTCGGCCGGCAGGAAGCGCAGGAAGTCCACCTGTTCACCGATCTGCGACATCAGCGCCAGAATGACGGCGGAAGCCGCGCCGAATTCCACGAGGTTGAAATCCGCTACCGTGCCGGGCGGGCCGGAGGCGTGGTGGATGCCGGCAAAGGCCCGCCACAGATCGTATTTTTCCCAGTCCATCAAAGCGATGAACACGAAGGGCAGGATGTTCAGCACGATCCAGAAGGGCTGGGTGATGATCTGGAAACGGCTGATGAGCCGAACGCCATGGGTGACGAGCGGAATGACCATGACGGCCGAGACGATGTAGCCGATCCACAGCGGAATGCCGAGCGCCAGTTCCAGCGCGCCGGACATGATCGACGCCTCGATGGCGAAGAGCATGAAGGTGAAGGCGGCATAAATCAGCGAGGTGATGGTGGAGCCGATATAACCGAAGCTTGCGCCGCGTGTCAGCAGATCGATATCGACGCCGTGGCGGATGGCGTAACGGCTGATCGGCAGGCCGACGGCCAGCATGGCGATGGCGGCGACGAGGATGGCGTAAAAGGCGTTGGTGGTGCCGTAGGAGAGCGTGATGGCGCCGCCGATGGCTTCCAGCGCCAGAAAGGAAATCGCGCCGATGGCGGTGTGGGAAATGCGGTTGGAGGAAAATTGCCGGGCGCTCTTGGCGGTAAAACGCAGCGCATAATCTTCCAGCGTCTGGTTGGCGACCCAGCGGTTATATTCGCGCCTGACGGGGATGATGCGTTGCCGTGCCGCCATACCTATTGAGCGCCTTTCCGCAACGGGCCTCTCACAGCCGCACCGATATGCCGCCATCCACCGTCAGCACATGGCCGTTGACGAAGGAGGCCGCGTCGCTCGCCAGAAACAGGGCCGCACCGGCAATCTCATCCGGCCGGCCCCAGCGCTCCAGCGGCACCCGCAGTTTGGCGAAGGCCACCATCTCAGGATTTTCGGCAAGGGCGGCATTGGTTTCGGTGGCGAACATGCCGGGTGCGATGGCGTTGCTGGTAATGCCGCGTGCGCCATATTCCACGGCAATCGCCCGCATCAGCCCGGTCAGACCCTGTTTGGCGACAGGATAGATCGCATCCCCCGGCCGGACGATATGGCCGAGAATGGAGGTGATGGTGATGATGCGGCCGTAACCATTGGCGTTCATGGCCTCCGCGGCATCCCGCGACAGAGAGATGGAGGAGGTGAGATCGGTGCGGATCAGTTCCAGCACGTCCTCGTCGCTGAACTCGGCAAGCGGGCGGCGGTCGCGCGCGCCGACATTGTTGACGAGGATATCGAGGTGGCCGAACTCGTCCATTATGCGGCGGACAAGCGCACTTCCCGCTGTGGTATCGGCGATGTCGAAAGCGGCGTAATCAGCCTTTGCGCCGGCCGTGCGCAGCGTTTCGACCGCCTGTTCCAGCGTTTCGGTATTGCGGCCGGTCAGCCACACATGGGCGCCCGCTTCGGCAAAGGCGCTGGCGATTTCGAAGCCAAGGCCGCGGCCGCTGCCGGTGATGACGGCGGTGCGGTTTTCGAGAGAGAATTTCTGGAGAATGCCCATCGCTCACCTTCTTGCTTGACGTGCCGAAACTTCTTGGAGTTCGCGAAGGAAGAATATGCCGCGTGGGGCAGAGAGCGAAAGGTCGCCCGTCCGGCCCGGCTGTTCGGGGGACATAAAAATGGCGTCGCCCGGTTCGGGCGACGCCATCAGTTCGATATCAGGCAGCAGCCGACTTTGCGAGCGGCACTTCTGCGATCGTCTTCAGAACGACGGAAGCGATCTGGTAAGGGCAGCCCTGCGAGTTCGGACGACGGTCTTCGAGGTAACCCTTGTAACCGTTGTTGACGAAGGAATGCGGAACGCGGATCGAAGCGCCACGGTCGGCAACGCCGTAGGAGAACTTGTTCCACGGAGCGGTTTCGTGCTTGCCGGTCAGACGCAGGTGGTTGTCCGGGCCGTAAACGTCGATGTGCTCTTTCCAGTTCTTGGCGAAAGCGGCCATGAGGGCTTCGAAATATTCCTTGCCGCCAACTTCGCGCATGAACTTGGTGGAGAAGTTGCAATGCATGCCCGAACCGTTCCAGTCGGTGTCGCCGAGCGGCTTGCAATGGAATTCGACGTCGATGCCGTACTGTTCGCAAAGACGCAGCAGCAGGTAACGGGCGATCCAGATCTGGTCGGCGGCGCGCTTGGAGCCCTTGCCGAATACCTGGAATTCCCACTGGCCCTTGGCCACTTCGGCATTGATGCCTTCGTGGTTGATGCCGGCTTCGAGGCAGAGATCGAGGTGCTCTTCAACGATTTCGCGGGCAACCGAACCGACATTCTTGAAGCCGACGCCGGTGTAATAAGGACCCTGCGGAGCCGGGTAACCCTGCTCCGGGAAGCCGAGCGGGCGGCCGTCCTGGTAGAAGAAGTATTCCTGCTCGAAACCGAACCATGCATCTTCGTCGTCGAGGATGGTTGCGCGGCTGTTCGACGGATGCGGGGTGACGCCATCGGGCATCATGACTTCGCACATGACGAGTGCACCATTGGAGCGGGCCGGGTCGGGATAGATCGCGACGGGCTTCAGCACGCAATCCGACGAGTGGCCTTCGGCCTGCTGCGTGGACGAGCCATCAAAGCCCCAAAGCGGCAGCTGCTCGAGTGTGGGGAATTCGTCGAATTCCTTGATCTGGGTCTTGCCGCGCAGGTTGGGGACCGGCTTGTATCCGTCCAGCCAGATGTACTCGAGTTTGAACTTAGTCATTACGAACCTCTCATAGGTAACAATGCGAAGCCTTGAGGCCTCCCGTGGCTTTGGCCACCGAAGCGCATTCGCGTTCAAGGGCTGACCCCTTAGATGCATGCCGCGTGCCAGATTGGCGATATCAGGCGATTTTTTCGAAAAATCTTTCAGGCCCCCTGTCGCCCAGGAGCCAGGATATCACGCGCGGATGGTTCTGCTGCACTGCGGAAGGCAAATTCACCCCTCATGTTTCATCATTGAATCCTGATAGATAGCCGGCGTCTCCCGGTGGAATGCCCTGCTGCGATGCAATGATTTCGGTTGCGCGCGAGGGATTGGCATTTGCCCCAAAAACCGGCGCTTTCGGAATGGTTTTTCTTGTAGATGAGACGAATAATGCCTATATTTTTCGCAAGGTGATTTTTTTTTAATCAAACGGAGCGAATCTGGCCTTTGCGGGTTTGCTCCTGATACCAAAGTGCTTCGATGCAAACAGAGTGAGATGACCGAAATGGCGACTGGCTTTCATCGTGAGACGGCAACGATCTATCAATTCCCGATTGGCGGGCGCGCGGGCGTGTCCAAATTCCGCAACAGCGGGCTGAGTGACCTCGAGCGCGAGGCGCGCGAGCCGCATGTGGATTTCGGCTCGTGGTACCACGACGAGGCGATCCGCGACGAAGAGCGGAACGACAAGCCGCATTCCTGATCTGAGGCGTTGCCGCAGGTTTCTTCTCCCCGAGGGGGAGAAGGTGGCCCGAAGGGTCGGATGAGGGGGCTAGCTCTCCGAATACATCTACCCTTGCCCCCTCATCCCGCTGCCGCGTACTTCTCCCCCTCGGGGAGAGGAAACAAGTCGAGACCTCCCGCTCTACAGAGGCCCCTCTTCCGGTAATCCCGCCCCTGCATCTTTCGCCACCCCGCCTACGTCAATTGACGTATACGGTTTCGCTCTCATGAGATCGATAGTCCCTCCCAGCAGCGGCCGCAGATGCCGCTGAGCCTCCACGAGAGGCCAAACAAGGAGAGGGGTTCTTCCGATGATATTCCGCAAGACGCTTAGTGCCGCGCTGCTTGGCGCGATCCTGTCCACCACCGCCTTCCATGGCGCCTTTGCCGCTGACGACACTATCAAGGTCGGCGTGCTGCATTCGCTGTCCGGCACCATGGCCATTTCAGAGACCACGCTGAAAGACGCCATGCTGATGCTCATCGACGAGCAGAACAAGAAGGGCGGCGTGCTCGGCAAGAAACTTGAAGCCGTGGTGGTCGATCCGGCCTCCGACTGGCCGCTGTTCGCCGAAAAGGCTCGTCAGCTGATTTCGCAGGACAAGGTCGCCGCCGTTTTCGGCTGCTGGACGTCCTCCTCGCGCAAATCCGTTCTGCCGGTCTTTGAAGAGCTGAACTCGATCCTGTTCTACCCGGTTCAGTACGAGGGTGAAGAATCCTCGCGCAACATCTTCTACACGGGTGCAGCACCCAACCAGCAGGCCATTCCGGCCGTAGATTACCTTGCCAATACCGAAGGCGTCGAGCGCTGGGTTCTGGCCGGCACGGACTATGTCTATCCGCAGACCACCAACAAGATCCTGAAGGCCTACCTGATGTCGAAGGGCGTCAAGGAAGAGGACATCATGATCAACTACACGCCGTTCGGTCATTCCGACTGGCAGACGATCGTGTCCGACATCAAGAAATTCGGCTCGGCCGGCAAGAAGACCGCCGTGGTTTCCACCATCAATGGTGACGCCAACGTGCCTTTCTACAAGGAACTGGCGAACCAGGGCATCAAGGCTGAAGACATTCCCGTCGTTGCCTTCTCGGTCGGCGAAGAAGAGCTTGCCGGTCTTGATACCGCACCGCTGGTCGGCCACCTTGCCGCCTGGAACTACTTCCAGTCCGTCGATGCGCCGGTCAATGCCGAATTCATCAAGACCTGGCATGCCTTTACCAAGAACGACAAGCGCGTGACCAACGACCCGATGGAAGCCGCCTATATCGGCTTTAACGCCTGGGTAAAGGCCGTCGAATCCGCCGGCACGACGGATACGGACAAGGTTCTCGACTCGATTATCGGCGTTTCCGTGCCGAACCTTTCGGGCGGCTACTCCACCGTCATGCCGAACCACCACATCACCAAGCCGGTGCTGATCGGCGAAATCCAGGCCGATGGCCAGTTCGAAATCGTGCAGCAGACGCCGCAGGTGGTGGGTGACGAGTGGTCGGATTATCTGCCGGACAGCAAGGATCTGATCTCGGATTGGAGGAAGCCGATGTCCTGCGGCAACTTCAACGTGGCCAGTGGGAAGTGCGGCGGCAAGGGTAGCTGATTAGCGGTTGGTTGCCGCCCTCTTTGGTGGGGGCGGTTTTCTCATTGGAAACTGAACAAGAATTACCCCCCCTCTGCCCTGCCGGGCATCTCCCCCTCAAGGGGGGAGATCGGCAAGATGCTTTTTCGCCGCTTCATTCTCCAACATCGAGATGGGCGAGACCTCGCCACAGGTCGATCTCCCCCCTTGAGGGGGAGATGCCCGGCAGGGCAGAGGGGGGTAAGCGGCATATTCAGGTCGCACAAAATTAAAACGCCCAAGGAACCCGACATGACGATCCGATCTTTTCTCGGAGCCATCTTCCTCTGGCTCACCCTGGGGATCGCAGCCCAATCCGTCGCGCAAAGCGAACCCAAGGCGCTGATCGACCAGCTCGGCACGGCGGATTTCAAGCAGGCCGAAGTGCTGATCGGGCAGATTGCCGCCACGGGCGATGCGCGTGTCGTGCCGGCGCTCGAGGCTTTTGCGGCGGGCGATCTTTACGTGCGCAAGGCCGACAATCTGGTGTTCATGGCAAAGCCGGCAGGTTCCAATTTTACGCTGATCGACCCGCTGACGGGCGAAAGTGCGGGTGAAGCGCCGAAGGCGGCCGTCAGCAAAATCAAGGTCAACAATAATCTGCGCCGGGTCATCCGCGCCGCACTTGGCGGTCTGACCCTGCTCAGCCCGGAAAAATCCGTGCGGCTTTCCGCGGCAGACGCGGTTCTGAAAGCGCCGAGCGCGGAAAATCTCGAATTGCTGGAAGCGGCCATCGCCAGGGAGGCCGATACTGAGGTGCGGACCCGGATGGAGGAGGCGCGGGCTGTCTCGCTGCTCTCCTCCGAACGGTCGCTCGAACAGAAGAAAGAGGCAATCGCCACCATCAAGAGCCTTGGCGGCCGCGATGCCATCGGCATTCTCATGGCGGCTTCCTCGTCGGTGGATCAGAGCCTGAAACCGGATATCGACAGCGCCATATCGAGCATCGAAAGCTCCCTTGCCTTCTGGGACTATGCGCAGAATGTCTGGTACGGCCTGTCGCTCGGTTCCGTGCTTTTGCTCGCCGCCATCGGCCTTGCCATCACCTTCGGCGTCATGGGCATCATCAATATGGCGCATGGCGAGATGGTGATGATCGGCGCCTATTCCACCTTCATGGTGCAGGAGGTGATCCGCACGCATTTCCCCGGCCTGTTCGACTGGTCGCTGGCGATTGCTCTGCCCGCCGCCTTTCTGGTGACGGCCTTGGTCGGCCTCGTGATGGAGCGCGGTGTCATCCGCTTTCTTTATGGGCGGCCGCTGGAAACGCTTCTCGCCACCTGGGGCATCTCGCTCATCCTGCAACAGGGCGTGCGCTCCATCTTCGGCCCCACCAATCGGGAAGTCGGCAGCCCGAGCTGGATGTCCGGCTCCTTCAGCGTCGGTTATCTCAATTTCACCTGGAACCGGGTGTGGATCGTCTGCTTCTCGCTGTCGGTATTCTTCGCGCTGCTGGTTCTCCTGAAGCGCTCCGCCTTCGGGTTGCAGATGCGCGCCGTGACGCAGAACCGCCGCATGGCCTCTTCCATGGGCATCCGCACCCCCTGGGTGGATGCCTTTACCTTCGCGCTTGGTTCGGGCGTTGCCGGTCTCGCCGGCGTGGCGTTGTCGCAGATCGACAACGTCTCGCCCAATCTCGGCCAGAGCTACATCATCGACAGTTTCATGGTGGTGGTGTTCGGCGGTGTCGGCAATCTCTGGGGAACGCTGGTTGGCGCCCTGTCTCTCGGCGTGCTCAACAAGTTCCTTGAGCCGACGGTGGGCGCCGTACTTGGCAAGATCCTCGTGCTCGTTCTCATCATCCTGTTCATCCAGAAGCGGCCGCGCGGTCTCTTCGCACTCAAGGGAAGGGCGATCGAAGCATGATTACCGGCTTCCTCCTGCGCGCGCTCGACCGCCGCATTTCCATCGCCATCGGCATCATTCTGGCCATCGCCGTGCTGGTGCCAGCCTCCAACCTGCTGCTGCCGGCCGACAGCGCGTTCCGCATTCCGACCTATATCATGTCGATGCTCGGCAAATATCTGGCCTATGCGCTGCTCGCGCTCGCGCTCGATCTCGTCTGGGGTTATTGCGGCATTCTCTCACTTGGCCACGCCGCCTTCTTCGCGCTCGGCGGTTATGCCATGGGCATGTATCTGATGCGGCAGATCGGCACGCGCGGGGTTTATGGCCATCCGGTGCTTCCTGATTTCATGGTGTTCCTCAACTGGAAGGACCTGCCGTGGTTCTGGCAGGGCTTCGACATGTTCTGGTTTGCGGCGCTCATGGTGCTTGTCGTGCCGGGGCTGCTCGCCTTCGTGTTCGGCTGGTTCGCCTTCCGCTCGCGCGTCAACGGCGTTTATCTCTCCATCATCACCCAGGCCATGACCTACGCCCTGCTGCTCGCCTTCTTCCGCAACGACATGGGTTTCGGCGGCAATAATGGCCTGACCGATTTCAAGGATATTCTCGGCTTTTCCGTGCAGGCGGATGGCACGCGGGCCGTGCTGTTCGCCATGACGGCGGTAATGCTTGCGATCTCGCTTTTGATCGCGTCCGGCATCGTCAATTCCAAATTCGGCAAGGTGCTGGTGGGCGTGCGGGATGCCGAAAGCCGGGTGCGCTTCCTCGGTTTCCGGGTGGAAAACATCAAGCTCTTCACCTTCGTCGTCTCGGCCATGATGGCGGGCATTGCCGGCGCCTTGTTCGTGCCGCAGGTGGGCATCATCAATCCCGGCGAATTCTCGCCCGCCAACTCCATCGAAGTGGTGGTGTGGACGGCGGTGGGCGGGCGCGGCACGCTGATCGGGCCGATCATCGGGGCGCTGCTGGTCAACGGCGGAAAAAGCTATTTCACCGGCGCTTTCCCCGAATTCTGGTTGTTTGCGCTGGGTGGGCTGTTCATCGCGGTGACGCTGTTCTTCCCCAAGGGCATCGTCGGCACGCTGCAACACTATCTGGCCCGGCGGCGCGAAAAGCGGGTTACGCTTGCTGCAGGCGAGGCCCAGCCGGGCAATGACAGCGGCTCGACAGTGGCGCAACAGGCGGCGGAGTGAGGCGGACATGAACACGATTTCCGAAAACAGAACCAAAAGCCTGCTTTATCTCGATGGCGTCTCGGTGTCCTTCGATGGTTTCAGGGCGCTCAATTCCCTCTCCTTCGTGGTGGAACCGGGTGAGCTGCGCGCCATTATCGGCCCGAATGGGGCTGGCAAAACGACGATGATGGATATCATCACCGGCAAGACAAGGCCGGATACGGGCACGGTGCTGTTCGAAGACAGCATCGACCTCACCAAAAAGGACGAGGCGGATATCGCCCAGCTTGGCATCGGGCGGAAGTTCCAGAAGCCGACGGTGTTTGAGAGCCATACCGTCTGGGACAATCTGGAACTGGCGCTCAACCGCAAGCGCGGGGTGTTCGCGACGCTGTTTTACCGGCTGACGGAGGAAGACAAGGCCCGCATCGAGGAAATCCTCGCCACCGTGCGCCTCGGCCACCGCCGCGGCGATCTCGCCGCCAACCTCTCGCACGGCCAGAAACAATGGCTGGAAATCGGCATGCTCTTGGCGCAGGAGCCGAAGCTGCTGCTGGTGGATGAGCCGGTGGCCGGCATGACGGATGCGGAAACGGCCGAAACCGCCGTGCTTTTGAAGGAAATCGCCAAGACCCGTTCGGTTGTGGTGGTGGAGCACGACATGGGTTTCATCCGCGAGCTGGGGGTGAAGGTGACGTGCCTTGCCGAAGGTTCCGTGCTGGCTGAAGGGTCGATTGATTTTGTGTCGAACGATCCCAAGGTGATTGAGAATTATCTGGGGCGGTGATGGTGGTGTTTGCGTTCGCCATACCCCCCTCTGCCCTGCCGGGCATCTCCCCCTCAAGGGGGGAGATCGGCAAGCGGCGAAAACTCTGCCCATGGAACGGGCGGGTGCGGCATCTGATCTCCCCCCTTGAGGGGGAGATGCCCGGCAGGGCAGAGGGGGGTAACGCCGCCCACCATACCGCCAATGGAGTTTCACCATGCTGAACGTCGACAACATCAACCTCCACTACGGCGCGGCCCAAGCGCTCCGCGGCGTTTCGCTGACGGCGGAGATGGGCAAGATCACCTGCGTCCTCGGCCGCAACGGGGTGGGCAAAAGCTCGCTGCTGCGGGCCGTTACCGGCCAGCACGCCATCAGTGCCGGGACGATCAGCTTTGAAGGGGCGGCATTGGATGGGCTGGCGCCTTACCACCGGGCCAAGCGCGGCGTCGGCTACGTGCCGCAGGGGCGCGAGATTTTTCCGCTGCTCAGCGTGCAGGAGAATCTCGAAAGCGGCTATGCGCCGCTGCCGCGTAAGGAACGGTTTATCCCGGATGATATTTTCAGCCTGTTTCCGGTACTGCAATCCATGCTGGGAAGACGCGGCGGCGATCTCTCCGGCGGCCAGCAGCAGCAGCTCGCCATCGGCCGGGCGCTGGTGACGCGGCCGAAAATCCTCGTTCTCGACGAGCCGACCGAGGGCATTCAGCCGTCGATCATCAAGGATATCGGACGGGCGATCAAATATCTGCGCGATTCCACCGGCATGGCGATCCTGCTGGTCGAGCAATATCTGGATTTCTGCCGCGAGCTTGCCGATTACGTCTACATCATGGACCGCGGTGAAATCGTGCATCAGGGGCTGGCCGAAACGTTGGATACGCCGGAAGCGCGGCGTCACCTGACAGTATAAATCGAGACTAAAAATGCCGCACGCCGATCACGGCGTGCAAACGGCCGATTAATATTTTGAAAGCCTATGCGTCTCGACATGGCTTTCATGCGCAATTTTAGCATTTCATTGAATAAAAGCCTGTGATATTGGCAGCGAAAATGCTGCATGCGAGACACAGGAAAAGTCTATTCGCACGCTGCGACAGTTGATCCCTTACATTCCACGCACGTCCGACGTATCGTCGGGAAAACCGTGCCCAATAAAGGCGTGTCAATGAATCAAGACTTTGCCATTGGCCGGGCCGCCCGGCTGTTCCGCTCCGCCCGCACCCTTTTTCTGGGTCTTGCGATGTGCGCGAGCGCCGGTGTCGCAGCGTCGGCATCGACCTGCGGTCAGTTGCCCGGACCCGGCATGGAGCCGGGCAGGCATGATTTTTCCATTCTCTCCAACGGTGAAAAACGCGACGGCGTCTATTTTGTTCCCTCGGCCTATGACGGAAAAAAGCCGCTGCCCGTGGTATTCGATTTCCATGGTTCCAACAGCAATCCGCATGGCCAGCTGAACCGCAGCGGCTGGGACAAGCTGGCCGAACGTGACGGTCTGGTGGTGGTGGCGCTGGCCGGCAGCCTGAATGGCGAATTGCCCGGCACCCATGCCTGGAATGTTCCCGGTGTTACCAAGCGTCCGGGCGGGCTGGACGAGGTCGGTTTCATTCGCGATGCCATCACCATGGTGAAGGGTAAGTTCTGTGTGGATGAGGAGCGTTTTTACGGTTCCGGTTATTCCGGCGGCGGGCGCATGCTGTCGCAATTCATCTGCAATGGCAGCGTGGATTTCACCGCTGCCGGTTTCGTCGCTTCGCTGCGCGCGGGTTATCCGCTGGAGACCGAGGGCAAATGGGGACCGGATGCGGCAAGCTGCACGCCGGCGCGGCCGATGTCCATCATCGCCTTTGCGGGGCTGAAGGATCCCGCCAACCCCTATCAGGGCGGCGGCAAGTCCTATTGGCAATATGGCGGCGAGACGGCGCTGAAGCGCTGGGCCGAGATGGATGGCTGCAAGGGCGCCGCCAAAAGCAAGGTGGGCGAAAGTTTTACCGTCAATTCCTATGATGTCTGCAAGGCCGGCGCACGTATTCAGTCCTATGTCATCAACGACTGGGACCACGCCTGGCCGCGCGCCACCATGAAGGCGGAAGTGCTGGCCGCAAGCGCCGTCGTTACCCGCAAGCCGGGCGGCGAACAGACGCCGAAGGCGGAACCGGCCGTGGAGCGCAAGATGCCCACAGGCGAAGTGACGCGCACGGTTGATGCGGCGGAAAGAATGTGGGATTTCTTCCGCAATACGGAAGGGCAGCTGGTCGTGGATGCCGTCGTCAAGAAGGATTGCGGCGCAAAGGCCTCGTCCACTTCCGCAACCGCTTCGGAGACCGCGTGCAGCCAGAACAGCAAGCCATCGGCCCTTCCGGTCGCCAAGACGCTCAACCTGTCCGGCAGCAGCGCGCCCGTGGCAGAGGACGCATTGTAACCAAAGCGGTTGAAGGGCGCAGCCGGCTGGAGGAACTGTTCCAGGAAGGCTGCGCCAAAATCCGCCTGCCGGATACGTTTTCGAACGAAGCCGAAGCCATTCTCATCAATTCCTCCGGCGGCCTGACCGGCGGAGACGAACTTGAATGGCAGGCAGTCGCCGGCGCCGGCACCTCGCTGGTGGTAACCACGCAGGCCTGCGAGAAGGTCTATAAGGCATCCTCCGGCACAGCCACCGTTACCGCCCGGGTTTCCGCCGGGCCGGGCGCCAGATTGCACTGGCTGCCGCAGGAAACAATCCTTTTCGACCGGGCGTCGCTGACCCGCCGGCTGGAAGCCGATCTCGACCGGTCTTCCGAATTCATCGCTGTCGAAGCCGTGCTGCTCGGTCGCCAGGCCATGGGCGAGGCGATGGCGCATGGTCTTTTCCGCGACCGCTGGCGCATTCGCCACGGCGGCAAGCTGGTGCATGCCGAAGAGCTTCTGCTGGAAGGCGAGGTGGCGGCCCTGACCGCGAAACCGGCGGTTCTGGCCGGTCAGGTCGCCTTTGCGACGCTGCTTTATATCGGGCCTCTCTCCGAGGCGCTTCTGCCTAAAATCCGGGCTATTGCCGGGGAAAGCGGCGGCGCCAGCGAATGGCAGGGCAAGCTTGTCGTTCGCGTCTCTGCCGCCGATGGTTTCTCCTTGAGAAAATTGCTTTTTCCGATCATTTCGCTCTTGCGAAACGGCGCGCCAGTGCCGAAAGTCTGGAATCTGTAAACCCTTCGGATCGTCGGCAACCGGCGGCCTTCGGGGTCTGTCAACATGTCGGATCTGCTTGCCGCAACCATGCTTGCGGAACAGGTTCCAAGCTGCGGGACCACGATGAACCTTAGCCCAAGAGAAAAAGACAAGCTGCTGATTTCCATGGCCGCCATGGTGGCGCGCCGCCGGCTGGAACGCGGCGTGAAGCTGAACTATCCCGAAGCGATTGCGCTGATTACCGATTTCGTGGTCGAGGGCGCCCGCGACGGCCGTGCCGTGGCGGAGCTTATGGAAGCCGGCGCGCATGTCATCTCCCGCGACCAGGTGATGGATGGCATTGCCGAGATGATTCACGATGTGCAGGTGGAAGCGACGTTTCCCGATGGCACCAAGCTGGTGACCGTTCACGAACCGATACGGTAAGGAGAGCGAATATGGCGCTGGAGCTTCGGCCCAATTGCGAATGCTGCGACCGCGATCTTGCTCCCGACAGCCGGGATGCGATGATTTGCTCGTTCGAATGCACCTTCTGCGTCGATTGCGTGACGGATGTGCTTCACTGCGCCTGCCCGAATTGCGGCGGTGAGCTGGTTCGCAGGCCCGTTCGCCCGGCGGCGAAACTCGTCAATAATCCCGCGTCGACACGGCGCGTCCTGAAGGCCGAAGGCTGCACGGCGGCCAAAGTTGCTTGAGACAAAAGGGGAAATACCATGAAACCCGGCGAAATCATTGCCGCAGAGGGCAGCATCGAACTCAATGCCGGCCAGCCGACCGTGACCATCGAAGTCGCCAATTCGGGCGACCGGCCGGTGCAGGTGGGCAGCCACTATCATTTCTATGAGACCAATGCGGGTCTCCTGTTCGACCGCGACAAGGCGCGCGGCATGCGCCTCGATATTCCGGCCGGCACGGCGGTTCGTTTCGAACCCGGCCAGAAGCGGGAAGTGACGCTGGTGCCGCTTTCCGGCAAGCGCGAGGTTTACGGTTTCCGTCAACAGGTCATGGGGAGGTTATGAAATGGCGACGGCGCATTATCATGGAAGCTGCCAGTGCGGCGATGTGAGCTTCGAGGTCGACGCCGATCTCGATCATACCATCATCTGCAATTGTTCGCGCTGCAAGCGCCTGGGTTCCACACTGGCCTTCGCGCCGCGTGAGAGATTCACGCTGCTTTCCGGCGAGGACAAGCTGGCGGAATATCTCTTCAACAAACACAAGATCCATCATCTTTTCTGCTCCACCTGCGGCATCGAGAGCTTTGCTTATGCCGATGGTCCGGATGGAACGCCGATGGTGGCGGTAAACGCCAACTGTCTCGATGGTGTCGATCCCCGGGCGCTAAAGCCGCAGGCTTTCGATGGCGCGGCGGCCTGAGCGATGGAGATGAGCCGAAAAAACGTCCTTCTGGCGACCGTGCTTCTCTGCGCGACCGCCGGCCTGTCCATGCCGGCCGCCGCGCAGGGCGAGCCGGATTGCAAGGCCCCGCAGACGCAGGCGGACATGACCATCTGCGCCGACAAGGATTACGAAAAGGCCGACAAGCAGTTGAACGTCGAATATCAGAAGCTGCGCAAGCTGCTCACCGAGCGCGACAAGACGGCGGATGCAGACGGTAAGGGTGCGACCGACGCGCTGGTGACCGCCCAGCGTGCCTGGGTAGCGTTTCGTGACGCCAATTGCGCGCTTTCAGGCTTTCAGGCCCGCGGCGGCTCGATGGAACCGATGCTGATTTCCTCCTGCCTCGCCGAAATGAGCGGCAAGCGGGCGGAAGAATTGCGTCAGTTGTCGGAAGGTTTCTGAACGCATGGGGCGGCGCATCACGATCGTCGGAAATGGGGAGCTGCCGCCGGGCGCAGCCCGGCTCATCGACCGTTCGGACATCGTCATCCGCTTCAACGATTGCCGGTCGCTGGGGCTGGGCGGCACGCGCACCGATGTTGTGGCTGTGTGTAACACCGGGCGGCCGGGTCTCGAGATGACCGAGGGAACCGAATGGCGCGAGAGTGACGGTGTGCGGCAGGCCGCCGTCATCTGGTCCGTGCGTGATCCCGCAAAATTTTCCGAAATGGAACCGGACATACGCGCATGCTGGCCGGAGCTGACCGATTTCTGCGCTGATTACACCGAAGGCTTTGCCGCCATCGCCCGGGAAACCGGCAAGGGCCACATCGTCATTCCGCGCGGTGTGCATGAAAGGCTCGATGCCGCGCTCGAAGCCTATGCGCCCGGGCCCTATGTCTGCCCCAGCACCGGTCTTTTTGCCATCGCCCATGTTCTTGAGAGCGTGAGCGACGATGGCGACGAGGTGGCGATTGCCGGTTTCGGCCATCAGGGCTGGAGTGGCCATCCATTCGCTGCCGAACAACAGCTGGTCGAAGCCCTTGCGGGCGAGGGCCGGCTGACACGAATTTCTCCCACATCGATTTTCTCCGCGTCCGAAGGAGCCTGAGCCCATGCCCTACAAGATTTCCCGCGCCGCCTATGCCGGCATGTTCGGCCCGACCGTTGGCGACAAGGTGCGTCTTGCCGATACCGAACTCTTCATCGAGATCGAGAAGGACCACACGATCTATGGCGAGGAAGTGAAATTCGGCGGCGGCAAGGTCATTCGCGACGGCATGGGCCAAAGCCAGGCGACGCGGGCCGAAGGCGCGGTCGATACTGTCATCACCAATGTGGTGATCGTTGACCATAGCGGCATCTACAAGGCGGATGTGGGCCTGAAGAACGGCCGCATTCACGCCATCGGCAAGGCGGGCAACCCGGATACGCAGCCCGGCGTGACGATCATCGTCGGCCCGTCGACCGAGGCGATTGCCGGCGAAGGCAAAATTCTGACGGCTGGCGGCATGGACGCGCATATCCACTACATCTGCCCGCAGCAGATCGAAGAAGCGCTGATGAGCGGTGTGACCTGCATGCTGGGCGGCGGCTCCGGCCCGGCGCATGGCACGCTCGCCACCACCTGCACCGGCGCATGGCACATCGAGCGGATGATAGAAAGCTTCGATGCCTTCCCGATGAATCTGGCGCTGGCCGGCAAGGGCAATGCCTCGCTGCCCGCACCGCTGGAGGAGATGATCCTTGCCGGCGCGTCGTCGCTGAAGCTGCATGAGGACTGGGGCACGACACCCGCCGCCATCGACAATTGCCTGACGGTGGCCGATCAATACGATGTGCAGGTGATGATCCACACCGACACGCTGAACGAAAGCGGTTTCGTGGAAGATACGGTCGCCGCCATCAAGGGCCGCACCATCCATGCCTTCCATACCGAAGGGGCGGGCGGCGGGCACGCGCCTGATATCATCAAGGTCTGTGGCAATCCCAACGTCATTCCGTCTTCCACCAACCCGACACGGCCCTATACCGTCAATACGCTCGCCGAACATCTCGACATGCTGATGGTGTGCCACCACCTGTCGCCGTCCATTCCCGAAGATATCGCCTTTGCCGAAAGCCGCATCCGCAAGGAAACCATCGCGGCGGAGGATATTCTCCATGATATCGGCGCGTTTTCGATCATCTCTTCCGACAGCCAGGCCATGGGCCGCGTCGGCGAAGTGGCGATCCGCACATGGCAGACGGCCGACAAGATGAAGCGCCAGCGCGGCCGCCTGAAGGAAGAGACCGGCGAAAACGACAATTTCCGTGTCCGCCGTTACATCGCCAAATATACGATCAACCCCGCCATCGCCCAGGGTGTCAGCCACGAGATCGGCTCCATCGAAGTCGGCAAGCGCGCCGATCTGGTGTTGTGGAACCCGGCCTTTTTCGGCGTGAAGCCGGAGATGGTGCTGCTCGGCGGCTCGATTGCCGCCGCCCCGATGGGCGATCCGAATGCCTCCATTCCCACGCCGCAGCCGATGCATTACCGGCCGATGTTCGCCGCCTATGGCAAGCTGCGCACCAATTCCTCGGTCACTTTCGTGTCGCAGGCGTCGCTGGATGCGGGCCTTGCCCAGCGCCTCGGCGTCGCCAAGAAGCTGTTGCCGGTGAAGAATGTCCGCGGCGGCATCTCCAAGGCGTCGATGATCCACAATTCGCTCACCCCACATATCGAGGTCGATCCGGAAACCTACGAAGTGCGGGCGGATGGCGAGCTTTTGACCTGCGAACCGGCAACCGTGCTGCCGATGGCGCAGCGTTATTTCCTGTTCTGAGAAACGGCTGCTCCGCGCTCAGATGCACATGAGCGCGGTCAGCAGGCTTGCAATGCCGGCCATGAATAGCCCCATGGCCGCCATTGCGGGGACCTTTATCCTCGGCTGATCGATGATTGCGTCCGCTTCGCCCGCAAGCAGGGTTATGGCTTGCAGAAACAGGTAGAGGCAGAACAGCAAAGAGGCGCTGAAAAACAGGGCGGCTGGGTAAACCAGCCAATTGGAAAGGTCCGGCGTCCTGTTCTTGAAAGTGGCCAGAAGGAGGATCAGCGAAAGCCCGGCGCTGGCGATGATGCGGAAAACCGCCAGCATTTCCTTGGTCGATTCCTTGTTGCCGTCGTTCATTTGGACCGCTTGCGCCACCAGGACAGCCCCAGGATATCTTTCATCAGGTACGGCGGCTCGGTGTGGCTGTTGCGCTTGTCCTGAAATTTTTTCGATGAAGGCAGCTTTTCCTTCTCCGCTTGCCGCTTTGCATAGGTCTCCTCCCAGCAGGCGATGAATTCATCCGCGTGTCTGTAGCCAAGCTCGCAGGGCACTTTTCCGCTGCGCGCCGAGGCGCTGAGCGTTTCCACGTCAATGATGCGATGGGCGAATGCGCCCACCGCACTGGCCTGCAAAGTCACGACTTCATCAATGTACCATGACCGCCATTCGGCGAAACTCTTGCCGTCTACCTTTTCCGCGACCTTCCGCAGCAAGTCTCCATCCATCTTTTCGCAGACATCCGTGACCAGCCCTGCGACGAAGCCACGCAGATTGGAGCATTGCGGGCCGTCGCTATAGTCGAAATAGGCTCTGAGGGTACTGTCGAGATGATTGAGTACGCGATCTTTCAAAATCAATTTCAGTGTCTCCCGTTGGGTGGCGGAATATTACTTAAAAGTGCATTTTTGTAAACTGTACTTTATAGTTGTATCAGGTAGTACATGCCCTGTTTGAATCTCCTTTGAAATCGGGATTTTTATGCTGCACCGCAGCGCGTCTTGCGCTATGGAAACGGCAAAAGAATTCCGCGCGGATCGATCCCAAGCGATCCTCGTAAAACGCCAGAACAGGAGACAAGATATGCTCGGCAAAAAAGTGCCCGCCGTAACCTTCCGCACGCGCGTTCGCGATGAGGCCGTCGGTGGCCCCAACCCGTTCCGTTGGCAGGACATGACCTCCGACGATTATTTCAAGGGCAAGAAGGTCGTCCTGTTTTCGCTGCCCGGCGCCTTCACGCCGACCTGCTCGACCTACCAGCTTCCCGATTTCGAAAAGCTGGCGGGCGAGTTCCGTGCGCTCGGCGTCGATGACATCTATTGCCTGTCGGTCAATGACGCCTTTGTCATGAATGCCTGGGCAAAGGGCCAGAACCTCGAAAACGTCAAGGTCATTCCGGATGGTTCGGGTGAGTTCACCCGCAAGATGGGCATGCTGGTCGCCAAGGACAATCTCGGTTTCGGCATGCGCTCCTGGCGTTACGCCGCCGTCGTCAACGATGGCGTCGTCGAGCAGTGGTTCGAGGAAGAGGGCTATTCGGACAATTGCGAATCCGACCCCTATGGCGTTTCCGCGCCGCAGAACATTCTGGAAAACCTGAAGGCACGCGCTGCGGCCTGATTTTGGTTTTACGGTTTGACGAAGGCCCGGCCGCAATGCCGGGCTTTTTTCGTTTTCTGGGACGTGATTGTCTTTCGCGATGCCGCCTCATCCGCGCACCGTCACCCCGGACGCCTCAAGTCTTTACGCCGGCAATGCCGGCCTTTTTCATACCTTGCATTCATTCACCTTGAAATCACCCCGCCTATCCGGCAAAAATCGGACCCCCAAGACTGTTTCTGAAACGGATCATCCCATGCTGCGCGTCACCTCCTATCATCCGGCCGGAACCCCTGCCGACGAAGCTTCCGGTTATGTCACCCTGGCGCATGACCAGCGGCATCTGCGCCGCAAGCTGCTGCATCTGCAAAATGATGAGATGGTGATGCTGGACCTGAAGGAAGCGGTGCTGTTTGCCCATGGCGATCTTCTGGTGGTGGAGAACGGCGACCTGATCGAGGTTCGCGCGGCGGATGAAAAGCTGTTCGAAATCAAGGCGAAGGACCGCCTTCACCTGATCGAGCTTGCCTGGCATCTGGGCAACCGGCATCTTTCCGCGCAGATTGAGGAAGAGCGTATTCTCATCCTGCGCGACCATGTCATTCGCGCCATGCTGGAAGGTCTGGGCGCCACCGTGCGTGAGGTGGAGGAGCCCTTCCAGCCGGCGCGCGGCGCTTACCACGCCCATGGCGGCCATTCCCATGGGCATGACCACGGGCACCACCATCACGATCACGGCTGAGCCGTGAGTGACGATCGCGGCGTCGCCGCGCTGCTGCGGCTCATGGCCTGGATGTCGCCGGCCTTTCCCGTCGGTGGTTTTTCCTATTCCGGCGGGCTTGAAAAGGCGGTGGAGGATCGTCGCATCGGCGATGCGGCGGCCCTGCGCGACTGGCTCGAAACGCTGCTGCGCCACGGCAGCCTGTGGAACGATGCGGTGTTTCTGGCGCATGCCTGGCGCAGCGCCGGGGATGCGGCCATCTTGAGCGAAACGGCCGATCTGGCGCGGGCGCTGGCCGGTTCGGCGGAGCGATACCGCGAGACGGTGCTTCTGGGCGATGCCTTCGTTGCCGCCGCCGGGGCATGGCCGCATGCGGTTCTTGAGTTGTTGCCGAAAGACGTTCCTTATCCCATCGCCGTCGGCGCGGTTGCCGCCGGTCATGCGGTGCCGCTCAGGGAAACGATTGCCGCCTTTTTGCATGCCGGCGCCTCGCAGATCGTTTCAGCGGGCATCCGCCTCGGGGTCGCGGGACAGAAGGATGGCGTTGCCATTCTGGCCGCAAGCGAGGCGATCATCGCAGAGATGGCGGCGCGGGCGATGCAATCCACGCTCGACGATCTCGGCAGCGCGACGATCATCGCCGATACGGCAGCCATGCGCCATGAAACGCAGGGCACCCGGCTTTTCCGGTCCTGAAAGGGCGGCACGATCCTTGCATATATTGAAGCGTCCCGTTGAGGGACTATGGTGAAACAAGACCAAAGCATATCGAAGGGAACAGAGTGATGAAATCGGGTAATGGGCCGCTGCGCGTCGGCATTGGCGGGCCGGTCGGTTCTGGCAAGACGGCGCTGACGGAAAAGCTCTGCAAGGCGATGAGCGCCGATTATTCGGTCGCCGTCGTCACCAACGATATCTACACCAAGGAAGATGCCGAGGCGCTGGTGCGCATGCAGGCGCTGCCGTCCGAGCGTATCGTCGGGGTCGAGACGGGCGGTTGCCCGCATACGGCCATTCGTGAGGATGCGACGATCAACCTGCAGGCGATTGCCGGGCTCAATGCGCGGTTTCCCGATCTCGATGTGGTCTTCATCGAATCCGGCGGCGACAATCTCGCCGCGACCTTCTCGCCCGATCTGGCCGATATCACCATCTATGTCATCTCGGTCTGCCAGGGTGAGGAAATTCCGCGCAAGGGCGGGCCGGGCATCACCCGCTCGGACCTGCTGGTCATCAACAAGAAGGACCTTGCGCCCTATGTCGGTGCTGACCTCACCGTCATGGACAGCGATGCGACCCGCATGCGCAACGCCATGCCCTTCGTCTTCACCGACATGAAACGCGGCGATGGCGTGGATCGCATCGTCGGTTTTCTGAAAGAGCAGGGCGGTCTCTGAAATATGGCTATCGCCCGCCGTTTCGGTGCTTACGAGGTTTCCCGTTTTGTCGACGGTGTCTACAAGGCGCCGGTCGGCCATCTCATCCATCGTCAGGGCGCCGAAGCGCTGGCTGCGGCCCTTGCCGGCCATCGGGGCGAAACGGTGGATATGGACGTCAACTGCTTCGCGCTGTCCGGGCCTGACGGCATCTGGCTGATCGATGCCGGTTGCGGCACGGCCTGGGGTGAGGCCTATGGCCATGCCCGCGCGGCGATGATTGCCGCCGGGATTCAGCCGGCCGATGTGACGCGTATCATCCTCACCCATATTCATGGCGACCATGCGCTTGGCCTCATCGATGGCGACCGGCCTTATTTTCCCAATGCCGACATATGGGTTCCCGAGGCCGATCTTGGCTTTTTCAGCAGCGCGGAGGCGCGCAAAAGCCTGCCGCCGGCCCGGCAGGGCGGGTTCGACCTTGCCGCGCGGCTGCTAGACATTTGCGGCCCGATGTTGCGGCCGATCCCCATGGGCGCGGTCGCCGAGGGTATCGAGGCAGTCGCCATGCCTGGCCATACACCGGGGCACACCGGTTATCTGATCGGCAATGGCGATGAGCGGCTGTTATTATGGGGCGACGTGCTGCATGTCAGCGAGTTGCAGGTGAGAGATCCCGGCGTCGGTTTCGTCTACGATATCGATTCCGCTCTTGCTTATGAAACACGCCTCAAGGCGCTGGCCGAGGCAGCCGATCATGGCTGGCTGGTTTCCGGCGGTCATCTCGGCGGATTTTTCCGTGTCGAGCGGCAGGGCGACAGCTTCCGTTTTGTGCTGCAGCCGGACTGATTTTCCGATTTCGGGCATGCAGAAGGGCGGAATGCCTGATGGCATCCCGCCCTTCGTCCTCTCCCGGTATTTTCAGATCTGCTTCAGTGCGGCGACGTCATTGACCTGCACGATGCGTCCGCGCACGGTGACGCCAGCCTTTTTCAGTGCCGAAAAGGCCCTCGACAGCGCTTCCGGCGCGAGGCCGAGCTTGCCGGCGAGCAGGCTTTTCTGGAACGGCAGCCGCAGCGAAAAGGATGTCGCGTCGCGCGGGCCCTGATTGATGAGGTAATGGGCGACACGTTGCGGCGCCGTCTGTAGCCGGTCGTTCGCGATGCAATCCATCGTGGCCAGCAGGCTGTTGGACAGGCAGCGCATGACGGCCTTGGCGATGGCCGGCTCCTGATCGATCAGACTGCGGATTCTCGCAAGTTCGAACCGCGCCACGGTGCAGCTTTCCGCCGCCTGCGCGCTGTAGCGATAGGTATCGCTGCCGAAAATCAGGCATTCGTTGAAGGTATCGCCGGGGCCGCTGACGCGCACATCCGCCTCGCGTCCATGCCGGTCCAGCCGGTAAAGCCTGACGTAACCCGACAGTACGCAGTAGAAATGCTGCGCCGCTTCGCCTTCCTTGAAGAGCACATGGCGGGCGTTCACATTGGTGATGGTCGCCGCCTCCATCAGCTTCAACGCCGCCGCATCATCCGCTATCCCGATCAAGGGTGCACGCAGCAGAATGTTCCTGTCCCTGTTGCTCAGCTTCACGGTCTTGTTCACGTCCATCCGGCTCCCGCTCATACCTTTTGCCGGGCTGTCCGAAGCGAGACGAAACCGGGGATGTTCGTGTTCCCGCACGCCTATCTGAAAAGAGCTCATCGCATTATCCTTCGACCGGCAATTCCCGATGCGAGGGAGATTAGCAGTTCACCTGGAAAGCGAATTGATTTCGATCAAACAGAATTGCAGTCGTTACGGGAGGAAATGGTTCGTCCATTCGGGCTTAGAAGCACAGGGGGAATATGGGGCGGGCGAGCGCCGCATATTTCTTCTCCCAGAGGGGGAGAAGGTCGCGGCAGCGGGATGAGGGGGCAAGGCCAGAGATAGATCGAGCGCTAGCCCCCTCATCCGACCCTTCGGGCCACCTTCTCCCCCTCTGGGAGAAGAAACAGGTGGCGACGTTTTGCCCCTTAAACACCCCCAAAAGAAACGCCGGGCACAGGGCCCGGCGTCTCAATCGTTATTCTGCGAGCTTCACTCCGCAGCAAGCGGCGGCAGCCGCAATATGTTGCTGCCCTTGTCCGCGGCCTTGTCGCCGGTGCCCTTTTCCATGCTGGCGACGCGTGCCTCCAGCGAGGAGAGCGCCAGGCTGTTTTCGCGGGCGATCTCCGAGAGTTTTTCGTTGGAGAGGGCCTCTTCCTCCTCTTCCTTCTTGCCGACGAAGCGGCCGAAGAGGTGGGCGAGCAGGCGCGACAGGTCGTCCATGATGAGGAAGAAGGCCGGCACCACGATGAGCGACAGCACCGTCGAGACGATGATGCCGCCGATCACCGCAATCGCCATCGGCGCGCGGAACGAACCGCCTTCGCCGACGCCGAGCGCGGAGGGCAACATGCCCGCCGACATGGCGATGGAGGTCATGATGATCGGGCGGGCGCGCTTGCGGCCGGCCTCGACCATGGCATGCACCCGTTCCATGCCGTGACGGCGCATTTCGATGGCGAAATCCACCAGCAGGATGGCGTTCTTCGTCACGATGCCCATCAGCATCAGGATGCCGATGAGAACGGGCATGGACAGCGCGTTCTGCGTGATGATGAGCGCGACCGCCACGCCGCCGATGGCAAGCGGCAGCGAGAACAGGATGGTGAAGGGCTGGATGACATCCTTGAACAGCAGGATGAGCACCACCAGCACCAGCATCAGACCGAGCAGCATGGCGTTGACGAAGCCCTGCTGCATTTCGCCCTGCACCTTGGCGTCGCCGCTTTCGGCAAGGCGCACACTCGCCGGCAGGTCGGTTTCCGACACGATGCGCTTGAACTCGGCCGTCGATGTATCGAGCGCCGTGCCGAAGGGAACGTCGGAGCCGATGGAGACGACGCGGTTGCGGTCGTTGCGCTTGATCGAGCTTGGACCTTCCGAATAGTCGATATCGGCAACGCTATAGAGCGGCACCAGCGATCCGGAGGCGGTCTTGATCTTCAGCGCGCGGATGGTGGCGAGATCGCGGCGGGTATCGAGCGAGGCCTGCACGCGGATCGGAATCTGCCGGTCATCCAGCGAAATCTTCGTCAGCTGCGCATCGATATCGCCGATGGTGGCGACACGCACGGTCTGCGAAATCTGCTGCGGCGTGATGCCGAGGCGGGCGATCTCATCCTTGCGCGGGCGAATCTGCAGTTCGGGGCGGGGCAACGCACCTTCCGAGCTGACATTGGCAAGGATGGGCGAGGCGCGCAGGCGGCTTTCGAGAATGCCGACGGCGTCGTTCAGGTCCTTCTCGTTCGTCGAGAGGAAGTTGAAGGAGAGCTCGCGTTCCGCACGGTCGTTCAGCTTGATGATGCGGACATCCGGGATGCCGCGCACCTGTGCGAAAATATCCCGTTCCACATCCCATTGCGGACGTGTGCGGCCCTTTTCCTCCACCTTCGGCAAGTATGGGCCGATGAGCGGGATGGAGCCGAGGCCCTTGTTGACCACCAGCTTGAGCAGCGAATGGTCGATGTGCTGGAGGATGACGTTGACGGTGGCGCGGCGAAGCTCCAGATCGCCCTTGGGCGAAGCGCCGCCGAGGATGAAGACGCTTTCGACGCCGTTGATGTCACGCAGGGCATGATAAATCTGCGTCGTCGTGCGGTCGGTTTCGTCGAGCGTCGCATTGGGCGGCAGTTCCACCGAAAGCGTCACGCGCGAGGCGTCGTCCGGCGGCAGGAAGCTGCCCGGAACGCCGGCAAGCAGAATGACGGAAGCGACGAGGAAGCCGATGGCGCCGAGCAGCGTCAGATAGCGCGCCCACCACTTGCGGGTGGTGGCGGTTACCATGCGCGTATAGGCCTTCATCAACCGGCTGTCATTGTCGTGGTGATCGTCCATCGCATCTTCGGCGCGCATCAGATAGGCCGCCATCAACGGTGTGATGAGGCGGGCCACGGCGAGCGAGAAGAACACCGAGAAGGCGACGGTGAGGCCGAACTGGATGAAGTACTGGCCAGGAATGCCGGGCATGAACGACACCGGCACGAAGACCGCGATGATGGTGAAGCTGGTGGCGATGACGGCGAGGCCGATTTCATCCGCCGCTTCCAGCGCCGCCCGATAGGGCGTCTTGCCCATCTTGATATGGCGGGCGATGTTCTCGATTTCCACGATGGCGTCGTCGACGAGAATACCCGTGGCGAGCGTGAGCGCCAGGAAGCTGACGAGGTTGAGCGAGAAGCCCATGATGTCCATGATCCAGAAGGTCGGGATCGCGGAAAGCGGCAGCGCCACGGCGGCAATCAGGGTCGCGCGCCAGTTGCGCAGGAAGAGCAGGACGACGATGACGGCGAGGATCGCGCCTTCGATCAGCGTGTCGAGCGCGGCCTTGTAGTTGCCATAGGTGAAATAAACGGCGTCATCGACCATTTCGATCGACACATCCGGATGATTCTTGCGCACTTCATTGAGGCTTGCCGCCACGGTTTCGGCGACCGAGACCTCGCTTGCGCCCTTTGAGCGGAACACCGCGAAGGTGACGGCGGGATTGCCGTTGAAGCGCGAGAAGGATTTCTGCTCCTCATAGGTGTCGGTGACCGTGCCGAGTTCGGAAAGCTTGACGAAACGACCGTTGGAAAGCGCAATCGTGGTATTGGCAAGCTGGCTCACATCGCGCGTATCGCCGAGCGTGCGGATGGTCTGTTCGTTGCCGCCAACCTGGCCTCGGCCCGAGCCGAGATCGACGTTCGTACCGCGCAGCTGGCTGTTCACCTCGGTGGCGGTGATGCCATAGGCGTCGAGCTTTTCGGGGCTCAGCGACACGCGCACTTCGCGGTCGGCGCCGCCGTAACGGTCGACCTTGCCGATGCCGGACTGGCCCTGGAGCGAACGCTTGATCGTGTCATCCACGAACCAGGACAGTTCTTCCAGCGTCATGTTGGGCGAAGAGACGGCAAACGTCTGGATCGCCTGTCCCTCGACGTCGATCTTGCTGACGACGGGCACTTCGATATCGGCGGGCAGATCGCTGCGGATCTTGTCGATGGCGTCCTTGGTGTCCTGAACCGCTTCTTCCGTCGGCTTTTCGATGCGGAAGACAACCGTTGTCGTCGACTGTCCGTCGACCACTGTGGACTGGATTTCGTCGACGCCGCTGATGGCGGCGACGGCGTCCTCGATCTCCTTCGTCACCTGCATTTCCAGCTCGGAGGGCGAAGCGCCGCTCTGGGTCACGGTCACGGCCACGACGGGAACGTCGATATTCGGAAAACGGGTGATGGGCAGGGTGTTGAACGCCTGCATGCCGAGGATCATCAAAAGCGCGAAGCCGAGCAGCGGCGCAATCGGGTTACGGATTGACCATGCGGAAAAGTTCATCTCATTCCCTCAGTCAGTTGGACGCAGCCGTCTGGGCTTCCACCGGTCTTATCCGGTCACCATCACGCACGAATGCTCCAGCTTTCTCGACAACCTTGTCTCCAGCGGCAAGACCGCTGACAATCTCGATAAAACCGCCGTCTTCGATGCCGGTCTCGATCTTCACCTGCTTGACGACGTCGCCTTCCACCTTGCGGGTGGTCGAGCCTTCACGCCCTGAGGTGACGGCCGACAGCGGCAAAGCGAGCGCATTCGTCTCCTCGACGATGATCGCCGCGCTGGCATACATGCCGGAACGCGCCGGGCTGTCGGTCGGCAGAACCACATGCACGGAGCCGAGGCGCGTCGTCGGGTCGACGGTGGGTGAAACGAGGCGCACCTTGCCTTCTATTTTCTCAGCTCCGCCGGCAACCGTCAAATAGGCTTTCTGGCCTGCCTTGACCTTCTGGATATCGGTCTCGGAGAGATCGGCGACGAGTTCTATCGCGCCGTCCTTGATGACGGTGAACAGCGGATTTCCCGCACCGCTGGCGATTGCGCCAACCTTGGCGTTCTTGGCGGATACGATGCCGGCGACCGGGGTTTTCACGCCGGTGCGCGTCAGCTTCAGATCGATGTCGTCGATCTGCGCGTCGACGACCTTGATGTCGGCCTCGCCGGCGGAAACGGCCTGTTTGGCCGCATCGAGGCGGGCCTGCGCCACCTGCGCGGCCGCTTCGGTCTTTTCCGTCTCGGAGACGGAGCCGGAGCCGCTCTGGCCGAGCTTTGCAGCGCGGTCGCGCTGGCGAAGGGCGTCATTGAGATTGGCCTGCGCTTCCAGCACCTGGGCTTTCGACTGGGTGACGGAGGCTTCGGCCTTGGCCTTGTTGGCCTCAAGCTGGCTCTTTTGCAGCACGAGGCTGTCGGAGGACAGCACGGCCAGAACCGCATTCGCTTCCACCCGGTCGCCGATATCGGCATTCAGCGTGTCGATCGACAGGCCGTCGACCAGCGGCTGGACGTAAATCTCGTCCACGGGGCGGATCGTGCCGGTGGCGATGATGCGGTCCACGAGATCGCGTTTTGCCGCATGGGCGACGATGATGGAAGGCAGGTTCTGCTGTTTGACCGGCGCCTGCGCCTCTCCCTCGGCGGCTGCGGAGAGGGGAAGCGCCGTTGCGGAAAGAAGAAGGAATACAAAGCGGTTAAACGTGACTTTATGCTGCATGTGTCTTGGCTCGCGCAATATCCGATCACATGTCCTGCAGCCCCAGGGCTCAATTAGAAGGTCATGCGATAGCGAATGTGAAACAAGGGATCACAATACTTCCTTTTCGATCCTCCCGATTCAAACGCCCCTCAACGCGAATCTTAAGCACCTTTGCCCTGTGCTTATTTTACAAGATCAAATTTGGCAGTCTTGTGGGCGGGACTGTAATTCTTGTTGTCGTACAAATCAATCCGCATAGCCGCGATGGTTGATATACATTTTTGTATAGGTCGGGATATTGTAATTCGTCAAATGGGTTACCAGCGAAATGGGCGCATTTCGGCAAAGCCTCCAAAAGAAGATCGACGCCAGATGGGAAATCGAGTTAAGCGATTCTCACCGACGTCATCTTCGGCCTTGTGCCGAGGATCTGCAACGTTTTGATTTTGTTGACGTGGTTAGATCCTTGGGACAAGCCCAAGGATGACGTCGAGAGAATTGTCGCCCTGGTACGAATCATAAATCAGAACGCGCGGACCTCCCGCGCGCTCCATTATCTAGGCGTCACTTCGAACTATTTCAGCGCCGCATCGGTGATTTCGGTGGTGTAGGCGCCTGTCGGTTCCTTGGTAATGACCGGGTCGGAACCGCCGCCCAGCAGCGTCTTGACCGTGCGGTCATAGTCCGCCTTGTCGAGTGCGCCCTTCGAACCGGCGGTGAGTTTTGCCACTTCGCCCATCATGCGCTTCTGGTGTTTTTCGGTCTGGGCGCCGGAGGCGTCGTTTTCAAGAACGATATCGGCGGCGTCGTCAGGGTTTTCTTCGGCCCATTTCCAGCCCTTCATGGAAGCGCGGACGAATTTGACCATGTCTTCCTTGAACTTGGCGTCCTTCAGCTTGTCTTCCAGAACGTAAAGCCCGTCTTCCAGCGTCGCCACGCCTTCCGCCTCGTATTTAAAGGTGACGAGTTCCGCCGGCTTGATGCCGGCATCGATGACCTGCCAATATTCATTATAGGTCATGGTGGAAATGCAGGCGGCCTGCTTTTGCAGCAGCGGATCGACATTGAAGCCCTGTTTGAGAACAGTCACGCCGTCGGCGCCGCCGGTTGTCGGGATTTTCAGGTGCGCCATCCAGGACAGGAACGGGTATTCATTGCCGAAGAACCAGACGCCCAGCGTCTTGCCCTTGAAATCCTCCGGCTTGGTGATGCCGGTTTCTTTCAGGCAGGTCAGCATCATGCCTGACGATTTGAACGGCTGGGCGATATTGACCAGCGGCACGCCCTTTTCGCGGGTGGCGAGTGCGGATGGCATCCAGTCGACGATGACGTCCGCACCGCCGCCGGCCAGAACCTGCGCGGGTGCAATGTCCGGGCCGCCGGGCTTGATGTCGACATCGAGGCCTTCGGCTTCGTAAAAACCCTTGTCCTTGGCGACGTAATATCCGGCGAACTGCGCCTGGGTCACCCATTTGAGTTGAAGGGTGATCTTGTCGGCGGCCTGCGCGCTGAATGCCGTCATCACTGACGCGCCGGCAAGAAGCATGGATGCAAGTTTCATTTTCATCGCTGTTCCCTTTTTCGTTATTACGTTCGTCCCCCACGGACGGACGGATGCCAGAAGGTGACGGCCCGCTCTGCGAGCGCCACGAGACCATAAAAGCCGGAGCCGGCGAGTGCTGCGACCGCGATTTCGGCCCAGACCATATCGACATTGCTGCGGCCCATTTCCGCCGAGATGCGGAAACCCATGCCGACGATGGGCGTGCCGAAGAATTCCGCGACGATGGCGCCGATCAGCGCCAGCGTGGAATTGATCTTCAACGCGTTGAAGATGAACGGCCAGGCGGCGGGCAGGCGCAGCTTCAGCAACGTCTGCCACCAGCCAGCGGCATAGGTGCGCATCAGGTCGCGTTCCATGTGGCTGGAAGCGGCAAGCCCCTGAACCGTGTTCACCAGCATGGGGAAGAAGGTCATGATGACAACGACGGCGACTTTCGACTGCCAGTCGAAGCCGAACCACATGACCATGATGGGTGCTACGCCGACGACCGGCAGAGCCGAGACGAAATTGCCGATGGGCAGCAGCCCGCGCTGGAGGAAAGGCGAGCGGTCGATGAGGATGGCGACGGCAAAGCCGAGGCCGCAGCCCAGCACATAGCCCGTCAGTACCGATTTGATGAAGGTCTGGCGGAAATCCGCCCAGAGGATCGGCAGGGAGCCGGCGAGCCGTACGAGGATGGCGCTTGGGGCGGGCAGCAGAATGCGCGGCACGGAAAAACCGCGCACCACGCCTTCCCACAACGCGAGGATGGCCAGCCCGAAGAGGAGCGGCACGGCGATGCGGCCGATGCGCTTTGCCGCTGGCGTGGAGACGTGGCGGCGCACCAGCCATTCGTTGAAGGCCCAGGCGGCAAACCAGAACAGGATCGCGCCGAAAAACCAGCCGGGATGGGTCATGGCCGGGCTCCCATTCTCTTGAGGACGGCGGCATGGGCGATGCCGATGATGGATACCAGCAGCGCAGCCACACCGGCGGCCATGAACAGCGCCGCCCATATCTGCACCGTCTGGCCGTAATAGGAACCGGAAAGCAGACGCGCGCCAAGCCCGGCAACGGCGCCTGTCGGCAATTCACCGACGATGGCGCCGACCAGCGCAATGGCGACGGCGATCTTCAGCGAGGTGAAGAGATAGGGCAGCGCCGCGGGCCAGCGCAGCTTCCAGAATATCTGGCCGGGCGAGGCATTATAGGTGTGCATCAGGTCGAGCTGGATCGTCTCCGGGCTTCGGAGACCCTTCACCATGCCGACGACGATGGGAAAGAAGGAAAGATAGGTGGAGATCAGCGCCTTCGGCAGCAGCCCGGAAATGCCGATGGAGTTCAGGACGACGATGATCATCGGCGCGACGGCGAGGATCGGAATGGTCTGGCTGGCGATGATCCACGGCATGACGGAGCGGTCCATGGCGCGGTTATGCACGATGGCGACGGCAAGCAGGATGCCGAGTACCGCACCGATGGCGAAACCGAGCAGCGTGGCCGAGAGCGTAACGCCGGCGTGGTAAATGAGGCTGCGCTTGGAGGTGATGGCCTTGTTGACCGTGGTGTCCCACAATTCTGCGGCAATCTGGTGCGGGGCGGGGAGAACCGGACGCTCCTGGACAAAGGTTTGCGGCAGGAGCTCGAAGAAGCCCGGTGTTTGACCGGCGCGGGTGGCCTGATCGCGGGCGAAGGGCATGTTGAGGTAGACGACCGCGAGGTGCCAGAGGATGAGGATGGCGAGGAGGACGGTGAGGATGGGGAGGATGCGGTGGCGGAGGAGGGTCATGGGTTTTCGCTCCGCCGCTTTTGCCGCGGGTGGGGTTTAGCGGTGCCTTGTGGGTGTGGCTTACCCCCCTCTGCCCTGCCGGGCATCTCCCCCTCAAGGGGGGAGATCGACTCGTGGTGAGGTCTCGCCCATCTCAGCGTTTGCGAATAGAGCGGTGGTAGGGCCTCCTGCCGATCTCCCCCCTTGAGAGGGAGATGCCCGGCAGGGCAGAGGGGGGGAATGCTGGCGCTGACCTCACCCCTCATAGCTATGCCCCGCCTTCAACCCCTCACGCACCCGATGTGCGATCGCCAGAAACTCCGGCGTCTCGCGAATCTCGAGCGGCCTTTCCCGTGGCAGCGTCGATGTGATCACATCCGTCACTCTGCCCGGCCGCGGCGACATCACAACGATCTTGGTCGAGAGATAGACCGCTTCGGGAATGGAGTGGGTGACGAAGCAAATTGTCTTGCCGGTCGCATCCCAGAGTTTCAGAAGCTGTTCGTTGAGGTGATCGCGCACGATCTCATCCAGTGCGCCGAAGGGCTCGTCCATCAACAGCAGGTCGGCATCGAAGGCGAGAGCACGGGCAATGGAGGCGCGCTGCTGCATGCCGCCGGAAAGCTGCCAGGGATATTTCTTGCCGAAACCGTTGAGATTGACGAGATCGAGCGTGCGCTCGATGCGCTCGCGCTGCTCGGCCTTGGTATAGCCCATGATTTCGAGCGGCAGCGCAATGTTCTTTTCGATGCTGCGCCACGGATAAAGGGCGGCGGCCTGAAAAACGTAACCGTAGGAGCGGTCCCGGCGGGCGTTTTCCGGCGTCGTGCCGTTGACGGTGATGTCGCCGGATGTGTGTTTTTCCAGATCGGCGATGACCCGCAGGAAGGTGGTCTTGCCGCAGCCGGAAGGGCCGATGAAGGAGACGAAATCGCCCTTGCCGACCTCCAGGTCGACATTGGAAAGTGCGTGCACCGGGCCATCGCCCGTTTCGAAAGTGAGGCCGAGATTTCTGGCGGAAACGACGGAATAGGGGGAGGCCTGGTTCATCTGGGCTTGGTTTCGCTTTCCGTCAGGGCCGCGCGCGCCAGCGGCAGCATTTGGGTTTCCGTAAGCCTTGCGATCGTTATGCCGGTGTGGCGGTCGAGATCGAGCCAGCGCACTTCCTCTATTTCCGCCTGCGGGGCGACATCGGCATGAAGCCTCGCGATGAATGTATGGGCGACGACGTCCGCCCCCGTCTCATTGGCGGCCTCCTCGCGAAAGACGCCTTCATAACGGGCGGCATTTTCGGGCAGCGTCAGGCCGATTTCCTCGGCAAGTTCGCGGTGAAGCGCCTGTTCCGGCGTTTCGCCTGGATCGATCTTGCCGCCCGGCTGCATGAATTGCGTGGTGCCGCGCTTGCGCACGACCAGCATCTGCCGTCGCTCATTGAGGAGAACGGCTGCGGCGATGACGATTTCGCGTTTCGGCCCGGCGCTCACGGTCATACACCCGATGCCGGAATGCCGCTGCGCTCGACCTTGCGCGGCGCTACGAGTTCCTTCCAGGTGGAAAGCGCCCGGCTGACGGCTGGATAAGCATCGCGGGCGATGAACTGGCCGTGACCCGGCTGCGTTTCGATGGTGGCCTCCTCGATGCTGACGAGACCGCGCGACAGGGTGTAGCGCGGCAGGCCTTTGACCTTCTGGCCTTCGAACACGTTGTAATCGATGGCCGATTGCTGGCTCGCCGCGCTGATGGTCTTTTCCAGCGCCGGATCCCAGACGACGATATCGGCATCGCTACCGACGAGGATCGCGCCCTTTCTGGGGTAGATGTTCAGAATCTTGGCGATGTTGGTGGAGGTGACGGCGACGAATTCGTTCATCGTCAGGCGGCCGGTCGCCACGCCATGGGTCCAGAGCAGCGGCATGCGATCTTCCAGCCCGCCGGTGCCGTTCGGAATCCTTCGGAAATCGCCAAGACCAAAGCGTTTCTGTTCGGTGGTGAAGGCGCAATGGTCGGTCGCCACGCATTGCAGCGAGCCGGAGGCGAGGCCCGCCCAGAGGCTGTCCTGATGCTGCCGGTTGCGGAAGGGCGGCGACATCACCCGACGCGCGGCGTGATCCCAGTCGGGATTGGCATATTCGCTTTCATCGAGGATCAGGTGCTGGATCAGCGGTTCGCCATAGACCCGCATGCCGTTTTGCCGGGCGCGGCGGATGGCTTCATGGGCCTGCTCGCAGGAGGTATGGACGACATAAAGCGGCGCACCGGCCATATCGGCGATGATGATGGCGCGGTTGGTGGCCTCGCCTTCCACGGAGGGTGGGCGGGAATAGGCATGCGCCTCCGGCCCGACATTGCCTTCCGCCATCAGCTTTTCCTGCATCTGCGCGACGATATCGCCGTTTTCCGCATGCACGAAGGGAATGGCGCCCAGTTCGGCGCAGCGCGAGAAGGAGGCGAACATCTCGTCGTCATTCACCATTAAAGCGCCCTTATAGGCCATGAAGTGCTTGAAGGAGTTGATGCCTTTTTCCCGAACCACCGTCTTCATCTCATCGAAGACCTGCTCGCCCCACCAGGTGACGGCCATGTGGAAGGAATAATCGCAACTGGCGCGCGTCGCCTTGTTGTCCCAGCGCTGCAGGGCGTCAAGAAGCGATTGCCCCGGCTCCGGCAGGCAGAAATCCACCACCATGGTCGTGCCGCCGGCAAGCGCCGCGCGCGTGCCGCTCTCGAAATCATCGGCGGAATAGGTGCCCATGAAGGGCATTTCCAGATGCACATGCGGATCGATGCCGCCGGGCATGACATAACATCCGGTGGCATCGAGTACCGTGCCGCCGGTCAGATCAGGCCCGATCTCGGTGATCCTGCCGCCTTCGATCTTCACATCGGCCTTATAGGTGAGGTCGGCGGTGACGATGGTGCCGTTCTTGATGATGGTGGCGGTCATTCCGCGATCTCCGCAGTCTCCAGCACTGCATGCAGCAGCACATCGCAGCCGGCGGCTGCCCATTCCGGCGAAATTTCTTCGGCCTCGTTGTGGGAAAGCCCGTCCACGCAAGGGCAGAAGATCATGGTGGAGGGGGCGACCCTTGCCGTCCAGCAGGCATCGTGGCCGGCGCCGGAGATGATATCCATGTGGCTGTAGCCGAGTTTTTCGGCGGCGGAGCGTACGCGGCCGACCAAAACGGGGTCGAAGGTGACGGGATCGAAATGGCCGATGGCCTCGATTGAGCAGCCCACGCCGAGTTCTTCGGCGATCTGCGGCACCTCGCGCTCGAAGATGGCGCGCATGCTGTCGAGTTTCGCCTGTGAGGGGGTTCTGAGGTCGATGGTGAAGACCACCTTGCCGGGCAGCACATTGCGGGAATTGGGCGTGAAGATCATCTGGCCAACGCCGGCGACGGCGCCGGGCTGGTGAGCCATGGCCACCTCCTGCACCTTTTCGAGAATGCGGGCGGCGGCAAGACCGGCATTGACGCGCATGGCCATAGGCGTGGAGCCGGTGTGGGCTTCCTTGCCGGTCAGCGTCACTTCCAGCCACCACAGGCCCTGGCAATGGGTGACAACGCCGATCTGTTTGCTTTCCGCCTCCAGGATCGGACCCTGTTCGATGTGATATTCGAAATAGGCGTGCATTTTGCGCGCGCCCACCTCTTCCTCGCCCAGCCAGCCGATGCGTTTCAGCTCTTCGCCATAGGTCTTGCCGTCGGTATCGGTGCGGCCATAGGCATAATCGAGATCGTGAATGCCGGCGAAGACGCCGGAGGCCAGCATGGCCGGGGCAAAGCGCGCGCCTTCCTCGTTTGACCAGTTGGTGACGGTGATCGGGTGTCTGGTTTTGATGTTCAAGTCATTCAGGCTGCGCACCACCTCCAGCCCGGCCAGCACGCCGAGCACGCCATCGAACTTGCCGCCGGTCGGCTGGGTGTCGAGGTGGCTGCCGATATAAACGGGAAGCGCATCCGAATCCTCGCCGGGGCGGGTGGCGAACATGGTGCCCATGCGGTCGACGCCCATCGTCAGGCCCGCCGCTTCGCACCAGCGCTGAAAGAGGCGGCGGCCTTCCGCATCCTCATCCGTCAGCGTGCGGCGATTATTGCCGCCGGCAATGCCGGGGCCAATCTTCGCCATATCCATCAGACTGTCCCACAGACGGTCGCCATTGACCGTCAAGTTCTTACCCGCCGCCATAAAGTGTCGTCCTCACCTGTTTTGTTTTTATCGAAGCAAAGCTTGTGCCGTTCCCTTTTTTGCCGGTTAAGATAACAGCCATTGCCTTGTGATGGCGATGGGGGATAAATTGACCGGCTGGTAAACATTGCAAATTCGCGGTGGCGTCAGCAAGGGATTTCGTGACGAATCGCAGTAATTTTGCCTAAACTGTACGCGGAGATTATTTTTTAAGCATACTGTAACGGCAATTGCATGGAAAAGAAACAGAGAGCTGAGAATGGCCATACCGCGCGCAGCGAAAACACAGAAGCGGACCCGCATTCAGGAAGAAAAGCAGGAAGCGATTCTTGAAGCCGCGCTCAGTGTTTTTTCCACAAACGGGTTTCGCGGTTCCACCATCGATCAGATTGCCGAGGCGGCCGGCATGTCGAAACCGAACGTGCTTTATTATTTCCGCACCAAAGAGGCGATGCATCGCGCGCTGATCGAGCGGGTGCTGGACACATGGCTCGACCCGCTGCGCGCTTTCGATGCCGAGGGCAATCCTGAAAGCGAGATTCGCTCCTATATTCGTCGCAAGCTGGAAATGTCGCGCGATTTCCCGCGTGAAAGCCGCCTGTTCGCCAATGAAATCCTACAGGGCGCGCCGCATATCGAGGATGAGCTGAAGGGGCCGCTGAAACAACTGGTGGATGAAAAGGCCGAGGTGATCCGCGCCTGGGTGAAGGCCGGACGGATGGCCAAATGCGATCCTTATCACCTCATTTTTTCCATCTGGTCTACCACCCAGCATTATGCGGATTTCGATGTGCAGGTGCGGGCGGTGCTGGGCGAGAAGAATGGCGGCGAGGGCCGTTTCGAGGATGCGGCCCGGCATTTGGAGCAGCTTTTCATGGGCGGATTGCGGATAAACGGCTGAAGGGAACCGTTCTCGCGCCTAGAGTGTTTTCGCGTTCTTCGAATCGCGAAAACACTCTAACTCTTTGTTTTGGCGCATTTCCGGACGGAAAACCGGGTCCACTTTTCCTGGAAATGCTCTAAGCAATCGATTCTTTATGCCGAAACATGAGGAAAATTATCACCTTTATACTTTACTCCAAAACTCATCTTTATTATGGTGCCGGCATCCCGAACGTCCGGGGCATTGAAAAATCAACCGGCAGGTGAGGGAATGGCACGCAAGGAAAAGAAGAAGGCCGAACGTGGCGGCAAGCAGGGCAAGGGCGTTCCCCAAACCGAGCGGGACGTGGCCGAACAGCAGCTTTCCGGTCCCAAAAGCTTTCTTTATGTCGGCGGCCGTGACTGTCAGGTTGCTCATCTTCGCCAGATCGCCAGCAATTTCGGCGCGGAGCTCATTCATCACGATGGCGGCCTGCGTGAGGCCGTCTCGCGCATCGATACCGTGCTTCCCTCCGTCGACTGCGTTTTCTGCCCGATCGACTGTATCAGCCACGATGCGTGTCTGCGGGTGAAGTCCGGTTGCAAGAAATTCGGCAAGACGTTCATTCCGCTGCGCAACGGCAGCAAATCCAGTCTGGAGCGGGCGCTGCAGACGATGAATGAACGGACCTCCAGCGATGAGCGACGAGCGCAATAATTTTAAGGGTGAAGAGCCGGCGGCGGAAGCCTGCCGTGTGGAACTGCACAAGATGGCCGAGCAGGCTGCCGATCCGGCCCTGACGGATATCTATGAAATCATCGGTGAACGCGAAAGGCGCAACCGCCTTGCCAGAAGCGGCGGGAATGTTGTGACCTTTCCCTATCTGCGCACCCGCCAGCCCGGTGAAACGCCGTCCTTCAAGATCGGCACGGCGGCCGAAGAGGGCCGCAATATCCTCTCGTTTCGCTGGACGCGGCGTAAGGGCTAAAGCCTAACCCTTCGGCTTCAGAAATGCTCCCGCGCACAGCACCAGCCACCCGCCGATCATGCCGAGGCCGCCAGTGGGTGCGGCGTAGGGAAACAGGCTGTGGCCGGAAAAATGCCTGGTAACGAGATCGCCGACAAAGACCGCAGTACCGAGGCCGAGGATCAGGCCTGCCGGAACGGCGGTTCTGATGCGATCCGCGCCGATATGAAGCGCCACCAGCACCGGCGCATGCGCCAGCGCCATGGCCGAAGCATTGCCGAGCATATAGGTTTCGCCGGTGTGGGTGGCGGCGGCGGCAAGCATGACGCCCGCAGCACCCAGGAGGCCGCCCAGCAACAGAATGAAGGCCCGCAATCTTTCGCGCGGCAGGCTTGCGATGGTCGCGCTCTGCGTGGTCATTGGCTGTCCGCCTCCTGGTTCTGCATGTGAAAGGCCAGCCGCTCCACCGGCGTCCAGATGATCTCGCGCAGCTTCGGGTTTTCGATGGTCTCGTCCATGGCGCGTCGGAAGCAGAGCAGCCATTCATCCCGCTCTGCCGGGCCGATGGGGGCGACGAAATGGCGGCGGCGCAGCATCGGGTGGCCATGTTTCTCGACATAGACGGGCGGTCCGCCAAGATATCCCGTCAGATAATCGTAAAACTTCGCCTCGCTGCCGGAAAGATCGGCGGGATGGATGGCGCGGCAGCGCGCCGCTTCCGGCAGGGTATCCATCAATTCGTAGAAGCGCCGGGTCAGTGCCCTGACGGTCGCATCGCCACCGATCGCTTCATAAAGGGTAATGGTCTCGCCGCTCATAATCCGCCTCTCGTGGCCCTCCGGTCCTTATCGCTCCATGGAGCCGGAAGAGCAACTGGGCACGGGCGGGGTGCGACATTTGCGACACGGCGCTGATAAGTCCTCAGTTTTCACTTTCGACGGATCGTTGGATAGCCTCAACAGCGATTTTGAGCGGCGGCACATGTTCGGTGACCACGGCCCAAACGACGTCATTCGCGATCTTGTGGTACTCATGACGCAGAATATTGCCGATTCCCCGAATCTGTTTCCACGGTACGTCCGGCGCAAGCTCCAGCAAGTCATCGGGTAGGTGACGGGACGCCTCGGAGACGATTTCGAGGGCGCGTTGCACGGCGAGTTTGAGGAGCCAATTTTGCTGGAAATCAGTGAGCGACAGGCCTGCGGTGTGGGTCTCAATGCCGTTTATGGCCTCCAGAATTTCGGCGAGAACCGGCCCGACCCTACGTCTGGTCATCAAAATATCCGTACGGCGGATTGCTCGATGTCATTCCGGAGCAGCGGGTGGAGGCTGTTGCGTGTCGTCAAGTCGACTTCCACGGCCAATTCTTCTTCCAGAAACTGCTTGATACCGACGAGATCGATCAACGAAAAACGGCGGCCCGGATCATAGTCGATGAAGATGTCCAGATCGCTGGAGGCAAGGGCCTCATCGCGGGCCGTCGATCCGAAAAGATAGAGCGACGTCGCGCCCATGCTTTTCACTGCATGGGCGTGGCGCTTGAGTTTCCTGATTGCGTCCGTTCTCTTCATGCGTGCAGCTTACACCATCGCGTATGCGGCATCCACTCTCACCCAAAATTGCGGATGAGATCGAGCCCCTCGTTCAAAAGCGTTTCGGCCTCGTCCTGATTGGCGGCTTCGACGTAGCAGCGCATTTCGGGAGCGTTGCCGGATGGGCGGAAATGGATGGTGCTGCCATCGGTGAGCGCGACGCGCAGGCCGTCGATGTCGCTCAGCGCCTTCACGGTGCCGACCGGCGCGAGGAAGGCCTCGAGATTGCTGCGCGAGGCGCGCAGATGCGTCATCAGGGCGGCGCTCTTTTCCTGCGCGAAATTTTCCAGGCGGTCGGCGGCGGCGACCGGTAGGTTATAGGCGGCGGCGATCTGCGACAGCGGCTTTTTCTGTTCTGCCGAGAGAAGCAGCACGGCGAGAACCGGCAGGAAGCTGTCACGCGTCGGCAGCGGCGAAAGCGCCCGGCCGTTAAGTGTGAAGGCAGACGCCGTCAGCAGGCCGCCATTGGCCTCGAAGCCCATGACGCCGTTCTTGCCGGCGGCGAGCGCCTCAGCCATGCCCGCGATCACGAAGGGGGAGCCGACTTTGGTGCGGACGACATCGAACGAACCGCTCGCCTCGATGCCGGAATTGGAGGTGACGGGGGTGACGACCACGCCGGCGCCGAGGAAATTGGCGGTGATCAGGCCGATGAGGTCGCCGCGCAGCGGCACGCCGTTTTGATCGGTCAGCAGGGGACGGTCTCCGTCGCCATCGGCGGAAACGATGGCGTCGAG
Source organism: Agrobacterium sp. 16-172Ci (assembly GCF_053522725.1). Taxonomy (NCBI): domain Bacteria; kingdom Pseudomonadati; phylum Pseudomonadota; class Alphaproteobacteria; order Hyphomicrobiales; family Rhizobiaceae; genus Agrobacterium; species Agrobacterium sp. 16-172Ci. The sequence continues at coordinate 27,228 of NZ_JBNWBW010000014.1, read as the reverse complement.
ACCGTGCTCCGGCGACCATTTCTTGAGAAGGGCCAGCGTTTCCGGCGAGACCGCTTCGGTATCGACAGGGATGAAGGTTTCGGAGCGGCCGAGCGGAACGACATCCGCACCATAATGGGCAAGCACGTCGACAAAGAGATCGCGCGCCACCGTGCTGTGCTGGTAAACGCCGATCTTGAGGCCGGAGAGCGCTTTTTCCGGCAGCAGCGCGATGTTGCGCTCGTAGAAAAGTTCGGCTGCGGTGGCGGAATGGTCCTCGGCGGTCGCCGCCTCGTCGCTGATGCCTTCCGCTTCGATTTCGGTGGCAAGAGCGGCAATCGCCGTCTCGTCCTGCTTGTCGATTTCGCCGTCCGGGCGGTAGAACTTGATGCCGTTGCGGTCGGCCGGAATATGCGAGCCGGTGATCATCAGCGCGCCGGCCTTCAGTGACAGGCCGTAAAGCGCCAGCGCCGGTGTCGGCACCGTGCCGCAATCGAACGGGGTCAGGCCGGCTTTTTTGAGCGCGGCGATGCAGGTGGCGGAAACATCCGGGCTCGAATCGCGGAAATCGCGGCCGACGAGAATGGGATCGCCCGCCTTTGCCTGGCCCGATGTGAGAAGGTGCCTCGCAAATGCCGTGGCATAGACGGCAGAAGCTTTTCCTTTCAGATCGACAGAGAGGCCGCGAAGGCCGCTCGTTCCAAATTTCAGGCTCATTCCAAACTCCGTTTCGATAAAATCTTTGAGGGTCAAATGGATAATGCAAAAATATAACGGTTGAAAGAACCGTATCGATCCATTCAAGTCAATCATCCCTTTCAACGCCGACGCGAATAGGCGATGATGGCGGGACTGATGCGGGTAACCTAAAATTCACCCGTCATATTTAAACTTGTCCGTCGATAGCGGCTCTGGCGACGATGGGAACCCTCTGTTGCCGGCCTTTTTGTGGTTCGTTCGAGTTGGATTGGCTGATGTACAGGCTTCAAAAGGCGGGACATAAGCAGGCACGTCCGCTCGATGAAAAAACGGCGCCTGCCGCGAGAACCCATGGTTCCCTGCTGGACGATCTGGTGGATGAGGACGAGGTTTTCGAGCGCACGGTGCTGAAGGAGCATCTGGAGCCGAAACCGGCGAAAACCGTCGCCGAGCCGGCTGCGGCCGAGACGCCGGTGAAGACGGCTTCGCCGAGCGGCAGTCTGGCGACTGCGCTGCCGGGCCTGAAACATATCGACAGGATCGGTGTGGATGACGTCATCCTCTGGCTTCGCAAAGGCATTGTCTGGATCGTGCTGGCAATCGTTCTCTGCGTTGCCGGCGCGCTGACCTATGCCTCCATGACGCCGCCGCGCTACAAGGCCTATACGGATATCGTCGTCAATCCCTCCAACCTGAATGTCGTCAATGACGGCGTGTTTTCACCCAACCAGCAGCGCGACACGCAAATCCTCGAGGTGGAAAGCAAGCTGCGCACCATCACCTCGCGCAACGTGCTGGCACGGGTGGTGGACGAGCTGAAGCTCGATCAGGATCCTGAATTCATCAGCCCGCCGCCGCTCGCCCGGCTGAAGGCGATGTTCTCATCGAAACCGGAAGATGACGACAACCGGGTCGGCGCGCTTCGTTCGCTCGGCGATCGGGTGGCGGCGGAACGCGACCCGCGATCCTTTGTCGTGACGCTTTCGGTCTGGACCAATGACGCCGAAAAATCGGTGACTGTCTCCAAGGCCATCGTGAAGGCTTTCGAAAGCGAGCTATTCCAGACAAACTCCGACAGCAGTCAACGCGTCGTTGACGATCTCAGGAAGCGGCTCGAGGAAATGCGCGAGAATGTGACCGCCGCCGAAAAGCGCGTGGCCGATTTTCGCCGTGAGAACGGCCTGCAGGAAAATAACGGCCAGCTCGTCAGCAATCTGGCTTCCGGTGAGCTGAACGCTCAGGTGCTTGCGACCCAGCAGCGCCTCATTCAGGAAGAATCGCGCCTCAAGCAGATGGAGGCGGCGATTGCGCAGAACCGCACCCAGAGCGACGCCATATTCGACAGCCAGACGATGAATACGATCCGCGCGCAATACAGCACGCTGCAACAGCAGATCGGTGCGATGACGCTGACCTATGGCGCGCGCCATCCGCGGCTTGCGACAGCAGGGGCGGAGCGGGCGATGCTGGAACAGGGAATGGCGGATGAGGCGCGGCGTATCCTTCAAGCGGCAAAGATCAACGTCGCGGAGGCGCGCTCCTCACTCGATGCCCTGCGGCTGAAAGCGGTGGCGGAACGCGCCAATGTCTTTACCGACAATGAGGCGCAGGTGCGGCTGCGTGATCTCGATCGTGACGCCCGCTCGGCGGCGGCGATCTATGAGACTTATCTCACCCGCTCCCGCCAGCTTGCCGAACAGCAGTCGATCGATTCCACCAATGTACGGGTGATTTCGCAGCCGGTTGCGCCCAATTCCAGAAGCTGGCCGCCGGGCAAGCTGACGTTCCTGATCGCCGGCGGCATGGGCGGCCTGTTCCTTGGTCTGGCAATTGCCGTGGCGCTCGGTCTCTGGGGTTATCTTCGCCGGGACGACCACGCGGATGTCGCGGCGCGGTAAGACAAGGCGGCTGTGCGTCGCCTTATTCTTCCGAAATCAGACCGTCATAAACCTCGAGCAGCGCGGCGGCGATGGCCGCGCCCAGTGCATTGCCGGCATCGCGAATGCCCGCTTCGTCACCGTCGCGAACCGAAATGGCAAGGTCGGACGCCTCGTTGGCGACGATTTCTTTCGCCCGTTCTATCGCCCAGAGGCCGAAATCGCCGCGATTGTCGATCGAGATTGTTTCCATGGCCGGAGCCCTTCCGTGGTTTGATTTCCGCGTCCCTTAACCCATCGGCTGGAAAACCGGAATAGGCGGAAAATGTGGCGCACAACCTTCAGGCGTGTAAAATGGCCGCCGCATACGGGGATTTATAAAAATATTAATGATAGTTCTTCGTAGTGTTTGAAGCCTTATACCCTAAGCATAAGCGTGAATATAACAATGAAACGATGCCTATCTTGGACACCGGACAGATTATGACAGGGAGAGAGATGCCGGATGCGGAGGGGACTGGCCAGGTCTGGCCGGTTATTCCGCTTGCGGCGTTACCCATTACCGACGCGACCATCGACGAAACCGCGCGGGATTTCATCCTGCGCGCGACGACGGCGCGTGCGGCCGGTGCAAAACCGTTTTATTCGACATCGGCAAACGGTCAGGTCATCGCGCTCTGCCATCACGACCGGGAATTCGACGCCATGCTTCGGCAGGCGGACCAGATCCATGCGGACGGCATGTCGCTGGTGATCTTCTCCCGCAAATTCTGCCCGAAGGCGTTGAGAGAACGGGTTGCGACCACGGATCTCGTTCATGCCGTTGCGAAGCGCGCCGAAGAGACGGGCAGCCGTTTTTATTTCCTCGGCGGCTCCGAAGAGGTGAACCGTGCGGCGGTCGAGGAAATGCAGAGGCTTTATCCGCGCCTCGTATTTGCGGGGCGGAGCAACGGTTATTTCAGCCGGGCCGAGGAAGAGGCGATCCTCGCCGATATCGCGGCATCCCGGACGGATATTCTCTGGGTTGGCTTCGGCATACCGCTGGAGCAGCGTTTCGTCTCGCGCAATCTGGACAGGCTTTCCGGCATCGCCGTGATCAAGACCTGCGGCGGCCTTTTCGATTTCCTCGCCGGCAAGAACAGCCGGGCGCCGCAATGGATGCAGGATATGGGGCTGGAATGGCTTTACCGGGCCATGCTCGAGCCGAAGCGGCTCGGAAAACGTTACCTGCTGACCAATCCTATCGCCATATATTCGCTGCTGAAGTATCGCTTCGGAGCGTCGGGACAAGGTCGCTAGATCATCGCGACAAGCTGCTGCGGCGCGAAGAATAAAGCGCGCGTGCGCCTCTCGCCCGACAATATAAGATTGTCCTAACTTATTGAATGGATGTGCTGCGTCGCTGAAATCCGTTGCAACTGCGAACATCTGCGCTACAGTGCATCAATATTACAAATTTATTCGAATCATAGATTTATTGAGGCCACCAATGGTGATTACGTCCATTTCTCTTTTCATATATGGAATTGGCACCGTTACCTCTCTCGCCATGACCTATATCGAAGGCGCCCGCCGCGGCAAGGACTGGGATTTTTATCGCGTGACCGGCATCGTCCTTTGTTTCTTCTGGCCGGTGCTCGTGCCGCTCCTCGTCCTCGCGACCGCCTTGTCGTCGTTCGGTTTCCAGAAACGGTTCACGAATACGATCTCGCTCGGCAGGCAAAAAACCCTTGGCTGAGCCGAAGCAATCCCGCTTCAGCTCTTCTTCGCCGGCGCCTTGTAGGGCGTGAGCGTAATGCCGAGGCTTGCCATCACGCGGCCGATGGACATCAGCGGCGGATGCGTTGCTGGCAGCAGGGTTCCGGTTTTCACGAAGGCGGAAACGGCGCGGACAAGAGACAGGCACAGGCTGACGGCGTTTTTGGCGGCAAGCAGCAGCCCACCCTTCAGGCCGGGGCGTCGGGCACGGTCGATGCTGTAATTGATGATGCCGGTTCGGAGCGAGCGCTCCATGATCCAGCGCGGCGCCATGCGGTTTTCCGGCACATATTCGATGATGAGCGCTTGCGCATTCCAGGCGAATTTGAAACCGGCCTTGCGGCAGCGGGTGAAGAAATCCATGTCGCCGCCGCCGAGGAAGTTGAAGCGCACGTCGAATTCCGGTTTCGCCAGCGTCTCGAAAACCCGCCGTGAGATCAGGCAGTTACCCGATCCATGGATTTGCTCGACGGGGCCGGTCGGCGCTTCGATGGAGCCGAACAGCGGATGCGAGAGAACCGCCTTCGAAGCCGGCGCGTCGAATTCCCGGTTGACCGGGCCGCCGACGATATCGACGCCGAAGGATTTCGCCGCCGAAACCATTTCGGCAAGCCAGACGGGGGAGGCGGCCTCGTCGTCATCGATCATCAGGAACCACTCAGCCGAAACATAGCTTTGCCGGGCGGTGCGGAAGGCGGTGTTGATGGCGTAACAATTGCCCTGCGTCGGTTCGACCAATGCCTCGCCGGCCATGCCGCTTTCGGCGAAAAAGGCGCGCGCGACCGCGAGACCCGCCTGGCCCGCGCCGTCATTATCGACCACGACGATGGCGAAGGGAAAATCGACCTTCTGGGCCGCGAGCGACCGAAGCGTCTTTTTCAGGCCTTCCGGCCGGCGGAAACTCGGAATGCACACCACCGCTTCCGGCATGATCTCGGACATGGAAACTCCTAAATTCCGGCAAGCGCTGCGGCGGAAAAAACGACGGCCCTGAGGCTCTGGCGCGGGCGATTGAGGAAGGTATCGGCCAGCGCCGAAAAGGCCTCGCGGTAGCGGCGGGCGCGGAAGGCCTGCGCCACGGTATAGGCATTCATGTGGTTTTCGGACCGGCGGCGAAGCCGTCGCAGCTCCGGCGGCGAAACGGCAGCGACGATGGCCGGGTCGGAAAACACGGCCTCGATTGCCGGTTCGCAATCCCGGAAGGTCAAAAGCCGGTTCATCATCACGCTCGTTCTGTGCACGCGGTAATCCAGCACATGGCAGCCAGGCAGGTAAACGAAACGGCCGGCGGCGGCCAGCCTGCACCAGCCATACCAGTCTTCGGCATAACGCAAAGTCTCGTCGAAACCGCCGAATTCCTGAAAGATGCGGGTCCTGACCAGCATGATGCCGCCATTGACGATGAAGTTGCCGCCGAGCAGCGGCTGGAGAATGAAACCATCGGGTTTTTCCCGGCGGCGAATGAGATTGCGCCGGCCGATCTTGACGCCGTTTTCATCGATGCGCTCGTAATCGCCATAGACGGCGACGACATCCGGCCCGGAAATGCCGGCGCAAAGGGCCGCGATGGCGCCCGGTTTCAGGCGATCGTCGGCATCGAGAAACATCGTCCATTCGCCGCGCGCCTGCGACAGGCCGAAATTTCGCACGGCGGAAACGCCCTGCCTTCCCTGTGGCCGGGCAAGCAATTTGACGCGAGGGTCGGAAAAACCTTCCACCTTTTGTGCGGTGGTGTCGGTGGAGCCGTCATCGACCACCAGCACTTCGCCGATGGTCTCGCCCTGCAGCAACACGCTTTCGATCGCTTCCACGATGTAACGCTCGCCATTGCGAACGGGAATGACAATCGAAACGGAAACCAAGACTTCAAACTCCATGCGGCGTGGGCCAAGAATTCGCACAGCGAAGTTACTACCGCATTAAGCGGGTCTGGCCAATTATGACGTGGTATAACGTCGGTTAACCTTGCAAATCTTTAATATCCTTTTCCTATGATCGGAATGTTATGTTTTGGGAATAAAGGTTGCGGAGGCGGGTGCATGCGGATTGGGCGGCGGAATTTTATGGGCGGTGCGGCAAGCGCTGGCCTGCTGCATGCCGTGGCCGGCCCGGCCTTTGCCGCGCAGAAGAAAGCGGCGAGTAAAACCGCCCCTTACGGCGCGGCCGTTTACCTGCCGGATCTCACGGCCGATAGCCGCATCGGCGAGGCGGTGGTGAAATATTGCTCGCGCATTACCCCCGTTACCGAAATGAAATGGGAGGTCCTGCGGCCTTCGGCGGAGGCGTTCGATTTCGCCGCCGCCGATGCAATCGCCAATTTCGCCCGTCAGCATAAGCTTTCCATGCACGGCCATCCGCTGATCTGGTATGCCTCCAATGCGCCCTGGCTTGCGAGCATCGGCGGCGGCGTGAAGGTCGAGAAGCTGATGGAGACCCATATCGTCACGGTGATGGAGCGTTATAAGGACGTGATCCATAGCTGGGACGTGGTCAATGAGCCGATCCCCGACGTGCCGGGCAATGTGCGCGCGCGGCGCGATGCCTGGTATTACGGCGCCGGGCCGGACGCCATCAAGAAGGCTTTCGAGATCGCCCATGCCGTCGATCCGAAGGCGCAGCTCGTGCTCAACGAATATGATGTGGAATTTGCCGCCGAGAAATCGCCGGCCAAACGCGCCGCCTTTCGCAATCTCATTCTCGAACTGCTGGAGAAGGGCGCGCCGATCAACGCCGTCGGCCTGCAGGGGCATTTGCGCGGCGGCTGGCCGATCGCCAAGGACGAGCTTGCCGCCTTCACGGCGGAAATGCGCAGTTACGGTCTTGCCGTTCTGGTGACGGAGCTGGATGTGATGGACCAGACGCTGCCCGCACCGGAAGCCGAACGCGATATGCTGATCAACGGCCAGGTCCGTGAATTTCTGGAGGCGGCTTCCGCGGGCGGCGCACTTTCCTCCATCACCACATGGGGCATCTCGGATCAATATAGCTGGATCCGCTGGGCCTATCCGCGCCGGGACGGCACCGCCAACCGGCCGCTGCCGCTGGACTGGAGTTTCAACGAAAAACCCATGATGGCCATCATCAATGAATTCCGGAACCGTGGTGCATGACTATGAATGCTGAAATGCCGCTTCCTCCCGTGCAAAAGGCGCTGCAAATCAACCTGCACCCCTTCGATGCCCCGCATGCGGCCCTGACCCTGCCGCATCAGCTTAGGGTCTGGGGCGGACAGGTGGACCGCATTCTGCTGACCGTCGATACGGGCCAGGTCGGAGCCGGCCGCTACAAGGGGAACGGTTTCGATGCGGCGCGTCAGCGTCTCTTCGACATGCTGGAGGAAATGCAGACCAATTATCCGCATCTCTCCGTGGATATCGTCGATTACAGCGATGCGGCGCGCAGCGCCGTGACGGAAACCTTCTTTCCCCGCTCGCCGATCCCCTATCCCGCCAAGGCTTTCGATGGCGGGCCTTTCCATGTCTATTTCTACGGGCTGAAACGCGCCAATGCCCGTTATGTGCTGCATATGGACAGCGACATGATGTTCGGCGGCGGCAGCCAGAGCTGGTTCGGCGAGGCCATCGCGCTTCAGAAGGCCAATCCGGATGCGCTGTGCATCACGCCCTTTTCCGGGCCGCCGACAGTGCGCGGCGATCTGGATATTTCCCGCCATGTCGGCATGCCCGGCGTAAAGAACATACCTGCGCCGCGCAAGCTGCCGTCGCGCATTCCCACCTGGCGTTTCGCCACCGTTTCCACCCGGCTTTTCATGATCGACATGGAACGTTTTGCGAAACGCATCGGTTCGCTGGAACTGCTCAAGCCAGATGTCAAACGGCGCATCCGCTCCTATGCCTATAACCAGCAGCCTGTCTCGATGCCCGCCGAGGAGGTGCTGAGCACGAACATGATGCGCACGGGTGTTTATCGCCTCGATTTTCTCGGCACGGGCAAGGGCATGTATTCACTGCATCCGCCCTATCGCTCGCCGGAATTTTATGCGGCGCTCGCCTCCATCGTCGAGCGCATCGAAAAGGGCGATATTCCCGAAGGCCAGCTCGGCGATTTCGATATTAACGGGTCGATGGTGGACTGGACCAGCGCGCTGGCGGCCAAGACGCGCTCCAAACGTTATGCGAAAGCGCTGCGCCATCTCATCTCGGCCAATGTCGGGCGGTTCAGCAAGGCTTGAGGGTTTCGATCCGTCTTCCGTCGTGAGGCGGGGCGGGGGCTCAATAGTCGGTGATGAGCTTGCTCCAGCTCTCCGAGCACAGTCCGCCAATATAGATATCGCCGGCCAGCGCCCTTTCGCGCAGGGCGTCATCGCGCGTCGCCATGCAGAAATAGCCGTCATGGCGGAAGCTCATGTGGTTCTGGCGGTAAAGCGCGTTGATGAGAAAGGGCTGTGCCATGCCGGTGACATGGGCATAGTTCTCGTCATCGAAATGGCGGAACAGGGTGTTGAGGACATCGTTTTCGCAACCGGCATCGCAGACGAGATTGAGCACATAGGCCGTTCTGCCCCGCTGGCCGAAAAACAGCGCAGCGCCCATGGCATGGCCTTCGGCATTCTCGATCACCACGCCCTTCAGTTCGCCGAGGCTTTCATTGGTCCTGCTCATCTCGATCAGCCAGTGGAATTCCTCATGAGACCATTCCGGGCGGATGGAAAAACGCTCGATCATCGCGAGCGCCCTGCGGCGGAAGGTTTCGTAATCCACGGTTCTCACCCTAGCGCCGGCAGCCTCCTGCGGTCTCAGACCCTTTTTCCACCGTCGCAGGATTCCATCCACAAATCCGAGCGCGGCGAGCGCCAGCGTGGTTTTGGCCAGTTTCGAACGGCGCGGCATGCGCAGCGCGATGGTGCAGAAGGGCTTGAGCGCCTTGTGCCATTGCAGGCTTTCAATCGGCAGCATGTTGCCGCCGGTCGCCACCCAGTGATCGGCGCTGACGGGTGAAGCCGTATCCGAGAACAACATGTCGTGTTTGGCGGCCCGCATGCCCCGGGACAGACGCGCCGCGCCGAGTGCGCCGCGTTTCCCGTCCGATGCGAAGGCGCAGAGCAGCCGTGCGGTAATGGTTTTTCCATTCGCAACGAAGCGCATGGGCACGGCGAGAATGACGCTGGTGACCCCGTTCTCCCCGGCATCGTAGACAACGCTGCCGTTTTCCGGGCTGAAGGCGGGGCTGCCGAAAAACAGTTTTTCGATATAGGAGCCGAAATCGAAGTTCCGCTCCTGCCCGGTTTTCCTGAAAGCGCTGTTGAGCACGGCCTCGACAGCCGGAACGTCTTCCCTGCGCATGGGGCGGATGCCGGACACACCGATTTGAACCGGGCGTTGTGTCAGGTGACAGCTATCGCCATCGTCCACATGGGTGTGTATCGGAACGTCCACCGTCGGCCCCCACCTTTTTACGCATTGACGAAATCAACCATAGGCAGCGTATATTTGAATGTATTAATATAGATATAAAGCCTGCAATCCGGTGGAATCGAAAGTATCGGTTTTGGAATAAATGATATTAATATCAATATATTGATCTGCATAAACCGCATAGGTTGAGGTTAATAAAATGCGCTCAAGCAAGCAACCTTTGGATGAAATATGGATAAATTTTTATAGGCGATTTTTTGGGGTCTGGCGTCAATTTTGGCAAGCTTCCGTCTTGTCCTTTGTCTCCGGGCTCCGATTTCCCGAGGAAAAGCGCACGATCGCGGTGCTATTTCCCCGTGCATCATGAATAACTAAAAAATAGGATTTGCGCGGGATATTAGTATTATCGAATATGCGAAGCACGAGCTTCAATGCGGGTGGCTTCAGGAAAGAGGGAGAGAAAAACCCCTTATGGATGCAGCGCATGGCGAACAGGGGCGTGGCCACTGGCGGGACGTGTTGTTTTACGTGACGTTCCTGTTTTTCACGGTCGGCTTTTCGCCCTATATCTCGCTCTCATCGACCTATCAGGGCTCCGCCATGGCGGCCGGGTCCAACCTGCTCAACCAGTTGACCGCGATTATCCTGTTTTTCAGTTTCCTGACCTTCATGGCGAAGGAGCGGTCGTTTTCCATCCTCTTCATGCCGCGCCTGCTGATGGCGGCGATTTTCGGCTGGTTTGTCCTGACCTCGCTTGCGGGCGAAGCGCCGCTATTTTCGCTCAGGCGGCTGGTCATGTGCGCCATCATCTGCGTGCTTGCCGGCGGCTTCCTGCAATTGCCGCGCACCGAGCGGCATTTCACGACGCTGCTTGCCACATGCGCCCTGATCATATTGTTCCTGTGCTATTTCGGAATCACCGTGCTGCCCTCGCGCTCGATCCATCAGGCCAGCGATGCGCTGGAGCCGCTGCTGGCGGGGGACTGGCGCGGGGTTTTCCGCCATAAGAACGAGGCCGCCTCGGTCATGGCGGTGTTGATTATAGTCGGTATTTATCTCTGCAAGCGCTGGTCCTTCATCGGCGGGCTGTCGGTGCTGTTGCTGTCGCTGGTCTTTCTGGTCAAGTCGGGCGGCAAGACCGCGCTCGGGCTGATGCCGATCATTATTGCGGCAGGCTGGTTCATCCTGCGCTGGCCGCGCTGGCGTTATACGGTCGTGACCCTGTTTCTGGCGGTTTTTGCGCTGGTGACCGTCGGCACCACGGTCGATCCCGTCTTTTCGCAGATGCTGACGAAGCTGGGGCTCGACGCCAGCTTTACCGGCAGACGGGATATCTGGACCGTCGCCATTGATTACATCCGTCAAAGCCCGCTTCTGGGATACGGCTATCAGGCCTTCTGGCGCAGCGATGCCCTGATGTCGAGTTTCACCGAGAACAATACCTGGGCGACGACCGCGCCGGATTCGCACAATGGTTATTTCGACCTTCTGCTGGCCGGTGGCGTGCCGGGTCTGGTGCTGGTGATGGTGTGGATTTATCTCCTGCCGCTGCACTATCTCGGCAAAATGAACGAGGCCACGCGCAACAGTCCGCTGACGCGGCTTTATGTCGGCGTATGGCTTTATGTGCTGCTCTACGGCTTTCTGGAAACGCTGTTTTTCCTCAGTACCGGGTTCGTCTGGTTCTTCCTCATCGTCGCCGTGATGGGTCTGCACCTTCAGGCCAATGCCAGCCTCGTGGAGGACGAGGCGGAGCGGGAACCGGAGAGAGCCGTGGGTGGAGCGGGCATTGCCCCGACACCGCTGTCAGGGCAGGTTTCTCCTGTCGTTCGCTCCAGATGATATTTTGAAATGATTTTTCGTTGCAAATATGTAAAAGAGCCGATTGTTGCGCGCGTCTGCGGCTATTTTCGCTAAACATGCGCGGCTCAAGTCTTTGTTATTGTGCACGTCGCACCGCGAAACCCCGGCTATTGGCGCGGCGGCACTAAAAAAACGGATCGGCTAGGTCAATCGATGGCAGATACAGGCGCCTGCGCGCTCGAGGCGGATGACATCCACAAGAGCTTCGGCACGCATGAAGTTTTGAAGGGCGTTTCCTTGCAGGCCCACAAGGGCGATGTCATCTCGATCATCGGGTCTTCCGGTTCCGGCAAAAGCACCTTTCTGCGCTGCATGAATTTTCTCGAAACGCCGGATCGCGGCCGCGTCATCGTCAATGGCGAGGAAATCGCCACGAAAACCGGACGCGACGGCAAGGCGGTGCCGAAAAGCTGGCGGCAGGTGGAAAAACTGCGCACCGGCCTTGGCATGGTGTTCCAGAATTTCAATCTCTGGGCCCATCGCACCGTTCTGGAAAACGTGATCGAGGCGCCCGTTCATGTTCTCGGCGTCAGGCGGCAGGAGGCGGTTGAAAAGGCCGAAGCCCTGCTGAACAAGGTCGGGCTTTATGACAAGAAAAACGCCTATCCGGCATTCCTGTCCGGCGGGCAGCAGCAACGTGCCGCCATTGCGCGCGCGCTCTGCATGGAGCCGGCGGTGATGCTGTTCGACGAACCCACTTCGGCGCTCGATCCGGAACTGGTGGGCGAGGTTCTGAAGGTCATCCGCGATCTGGCCGAAGAAGGCCGCACCATGCTGCTCGTCACCCACGAAATGCGCTTTGCGCGCGATGTATCCTCGCAGGTCGTGTTTTTGCATCAGGGCCGGGTGGAGGAGGCGGGGCCGCCGGCGCAGGTGTTCGGAAACCCCTTGAGCGCCCGCTGCCGGGAATTTACCGGCGCGCTCACCAATTGACCCTTTTGCCTGACAGTCCGTATTTAACAGGAGAGACTTGAATGAAATTCTTCGCCACGCTGCTTGCCGGAACGGCATTTGCGTTTTCCGCCTTCACCGCCAGCGCCGAGGTGCGCTTCGGCATCATGAACGAGGCCTACCCGCCCTTCTTCGCCAAGGATGCCAGCGGCAAGTGGCAGGGCTGGGAAATCGACCTCATGGACGCCGTCTGCGCGGAAATGAAGGAAGAATGCTCGATCGTGGAGCTCTCCTGGGACGGCCTCATCCCGGCGCTGCAGACGAAGAAATTCGACGTTATCTGGTCCTCCATGTCGAACACGGAAGAGCGTCAGAAGATCATCGATTTCACCGATAAATATTACAACACGCCAAGCAAGCTGATCGGCGCCAAGGGCGAAAAGGCGGGTGCGACGGCCGAGGACGTAAAGGGCAAGACCATCGGCATTCAGGTGGCCACCATCCAGTCCGAATATTACAAGAAATATTTCGCCGGTGTCGCCGATGAGAAGACCTACCAGACGCTGGACGAGGCGTTTCAGGATCTCGCGGCCGGCCGCATCGACTACGTCTTCGGCGATTCCATCGTTCTCGACGCTTTCGTGAAGAGCGATGCGGGCAAGGATTGCTGCGCCGACATGGGCGATGTCGCCGACGACAAGGAAATCCTCGGTCTCGGCGTTTCCGGCGGCCTGCGCAAGGAAGACACCGAACTCAAGGCCAAGCTGAATGCGGCAATCGCCGCCGTGCGCGCCAGCGGCAAATATGACGAGATCACCAGGAAGTACTTCAGCTTCAATATTTACGGGCAGTAATTCGGTCTGATCGGTCACGCATATGGCAAGCCTTGAAACCACGTTGCAACTTCTGTCTCCCTATCCTCCGGGATGGGGCGGCACCCTGTTGAAGGGTGCGGCGTCGACGCTTGCCATTTCCGCCGGCGCCTATCTGATCGGCCTTGCCATCGGCATGGCCGGGGCGCTCGGCAAGCTTTCGGGCAACAGGCCGCTGGGCCTGCTGCTCAACCTCTATACCACTGCGATCCGCGCCGTTCCCGAACTCATTCTCATCGTCGGGCTTTATTATGCCGGTACGGATGGGCTCAACCGGCTGCTCTTGCTGGCTGGCATGCCGCCGCTTGAGGTAAACGGTTTTGTTGCCGCTGTTGCGGTTCTGGGTTTCGTGCAGGGCGCCTATATGACCGAGGTGCTGCGCGGGGCGATCCTTGCCATTCCGAGCGGCCAGATCGAGGCGGCGCGCGCCTTCGGCATGTCGCCTTTCCTGCGTTTCCGTCGCGTGGTCCTGCCGGCATTGCTGCCGAATGCGCTGCCGGGTCTTGCCAATCTCTGGCTTGCCGTGACCAAGGACAGCGCGCTGGTGGCCGTCGTCGGTTATCAGGAACTGGCGCTGGCAACGCGCTTGGCAGGGGCCAGCACCAAGCAATATTTCCTGTTCTTCCTGGCGGCGGCGTTCCTTTATCTCGCCATCACGCTCGTCTCCAATCTCGTCTTCTCGCTGTTGGAACGCCGGGTGCGGCGCGGCCAACCGGCCCTGGCCTGAGGAGGGGACGGCATGGATTTTTCATGGGTCGCAAAATATTGGCCGCTGCTTCTCTCGGGTGCCTGGCAGACGGTGGCGCTGCTCGTCATCTCCGTCAGCATCGGTTTTCTCCTCGCCATCGGGCTTGCCTTTGCGCAGGTGAGCGGCGGGCGGATGACGAAAATCCTGGCGCGGGCCTATTGCACCTTCTTTCGCGGCACGCCGTTGCTCATCCAGCTCTGGCTGCTTTATTACGGCGTTGGCTCGCTTCTGCCGATGATCCCCGGCCTGCGCCAAAGCTTCATGTGGCCGGTGCTGCGCGAAGGGTTCTTCTTTGCGGCCGTCAGCTTCACGCTGAATTATGCGGCCTATGAGGCGGAAGTTCTGCGCGGCGCGCTGTTGGCGGTTCCGAAAGGTGAGCTGGAGGCGGGCAGGGCTTTCGGCATGGGCCGTTTCACCCTCATTCGCCGCATCTGGCTGCCGCGCGCCATCCGCATCGCGCTGCCGACGATTGCCGGCGAGGTGGTGATGCAGCTGAAAGCCACGCCGCTTGCTTTCACCGTGACGGTGATGGACCTCTACGCCGTCGCCTACAAGGTGCGGCAGGATACGCTTCTGGTCTATGAGCCGCTGATCGTCGTCACCGTCTTCTATCTCATTCTCACCGCCATCATCGCCCGCTGTTTCGGCCTTGTCGAACAGCAGGTGCCGGTCAGGCGATAAACATTCAGGGAGTATGACCATGAGCACAATCCGTATCCTCGACGGCGGCATGAGCCGCGAATTGCAGCGGCTCGGCGCCGAACTGAAACAGCCGGAATGGTCGGCGCTGGCGCTGATCGACGCGCCCGATATCGTGCGGCAGGTGCATGCGGAATTCATCGAGGCCGGCGCCGATGTCGTCACCACCAATTCTTATGCGCTGGTGCCCTTCCACATCGGCGAAGAGCGTTTCCAGGAGGATGGCGCATCGCTGATCGCCCTTTCTGGCAAGCTGGCGCGCGAAGCGGCGGATGCTTCCGGCCGCAAGGTGCTGGTGGCGGGTTCGCTGCCGCCGATTTTCGGTTCCTATGAGCCGCAGAATTTCGATGCCACGCGGGTGCAGGCCTATCTGAAGGTGCTGGTCGACAATCTTGCGCCCCATGTCGATGTCTGGCTCGGTGAGACCCTCAGCCTGATCGCCGAGGGCGAAGCGGTGCGCGAGGCCGTTGCCGCAACCGGCAAACCGTTCTGGATTTCCTTCACGCTCAACGACGATGCGGCTGCGGCCGGCGCCGAGCCTGCGCTTCGCTCCGGTGAAACGGTCAGGGCGGCGGCCGAATGGGCGGCGCAATCGGGTGCCGCCGCGCTTCTGTTCAATTGCAGCAAGCCGGAAGTCATGAAGGCCGCCGTCGAGACGGCCGCCGCCGTCTTCGCGGAAAAGGCTGTGTCGCTGGAAATCGGCGTCTACGCCAATGCCTTCGAAGGCGAGCAGGGCGATTCCGCCGCCAATGAAGGGCTGCATAGCACGCGCGCCGATCTGACCGGCGATGTCTATTCCCGTTTTGCCTGCTCCTGGGCGGATGCGGGCGCGACCATGATCGGCGGCTGCTGCGGCATTGGTGCGGCGCATATCCACACGGTTGCGACAGCGCTGCGGCGCGCGGCGGCCTGACGCGAGCGCTTCCAACGCCACTATCGGAAATGCATGCGGCAGGCTGAAAAGCCTGCCGTTTTTTTGTTCCGTGCGCGCTCGAAACAGCATGCGGCATAAAGGAATTTTAAAGTTTTTAAGTATAATTGTTATTATATAAAGTAAATTTGAACATTATAAAGTACTGTTCTCCATTTTTTCCGGTCGCGGTCAGTCGTTTCCCGGTTTTGCGGGCAGGTGCATGATGCAGGCTGCGACATGGCTGATGATCCGGCTGACGGGGCCTTGATGATGTAGGCTTTCGACGTGCAATGTCATTTTTGCCGAACACCTCCGGCACGGGAAAGGAGCGGCGTCAATTTCAGGAGTTTCCCGTGTCGTTTCTTCAAAACGCCAGTATCCGCACCAAAATCCTGTCGCTCATTCTTCCGCTCTGCATCGTCGGCCTTGGCGCCGCCGCCTTCATGTCCACCCGCTACAAGGAAGCGGACACGGCCTACTCGCTCTTTATCGCCAACGACAACGCCGCTCTGGTGGAGCTTGCGCGTGCCAACCGAAATCTGGTTGCCCTGGCCTATGGCGCCTATCAGGTCATGGCGTACGACGTGAACGGGCCGGAGATAAAGGCCGCCAAGCAGGCCTACAGTGACAGCAAGGGTGCGCTCCTCCAGCGTCTCAATAATGTGAAGACTGTTTTTCCCGAAGAGTCCGCCGCCATGGACGCCTTCATCGCGCAGTCGCAGGCCATAACCGCCATGACGGATAAGGCTGTCGAACTTGGTATGGCAAACCGTAATGACGAATCCGCTGCCCAGTTGCTCAAGGCGGACGCCTCCATTCACGCGACTTCGGTTGCCATGACGGCGCTGCTGGACAAGCTTGCCAAGGGCGTCGTCCAGGGAAGCGACGAACTGACGGACCAGACCAATTCGACCATCTTCACCTCGCTGGTGGTTGTCGGCGTCGCTTTTGCGGTCGGCATCATTCTGGCGCTGTTCGTGGCGTCCCGCGGCATCACAACCCCTATCGCCCGCCTGCGCGAGCGCATGGTGTCGCTTGCCGGCGGCGAGACGGCGACGGAAATCGACGGCATGACGCGCCGCGACGAAGTGGGCCAGATGGCGAAGGCCGTGCAGGTCTTCCGTGAAAACGCCATCGAGCGCATTCGTCTCGAGCAGGAAACCGAAGCCAATCGCAGCCTCTCGGAGAAAGACCGGATGGAGCGCGAGCAGCAGAAGGCAAGGGAAGCGGCCGACGTCAAGTTCGCCGTCGACAATCTCGCCGCCGGTCTCTCGAAGCTTTCGGAGGGCGATGTTTCCTATCGCATCGGCCAGCCGTTCACCGCCACGCTCGACGCCGTTCGTAACGATTTCAACATGTCCGCCGAAAAGCTGCAGGCGGCCCTGACCAAGGTGGCCCAGAACGCCAGTGGCATCGGCGCGGGCGCGGACGAGATCAAATCTGCGGCCGACGATCTGGCCAAGCGCACCGAACAGCAGGCCGCTGCCGTGGAAGAAACCGCCGCAGCTCTGGAAGAAATCACCACGACGGTGCACGATTCCACCCGTCGTGCGCAGGAGGCGGGCGAGATCGTCAGCCGCGCCAAGGCGGGCGCCGAGCAATCCGGCGACGTGGTGCGCCGCGCCGTGGTCGCCATGGAGCAGATTGCGAAATCCGCCAATGAGATCAGCAACATCATCGGCGTCATCGACGAAATTGCCTTCCAGACCAACCTTCTGGCGCTGAATGCCGGCGTGGAAGCCGCGCGTGCGGGCGAGGCCGGCAAGGGTTTTGCCGTCGTCGCGCAGGAAGTGCGTGAGCTTGCCCAGCGCTCCGCCCATGCCGCCAAGGAGATCAAGGCGCTGATCAACACCTCAAACGATCAGGTGCAGCAGGGCGTTCAGCTGGTGGGCGACACCGGCAAGGCGCTGGCGACCATCGTTTCTGAAGTGCAGGAAATCAACCGGCACGTCGTTTCCATCGTGGAGGCCGCGCAGGAACAGTCTTCCGGACTGCAGCAGATCAATACGGCGGTCAACCAGATGGATCAGGACACGCAGAAAAATGCGGCCATGGTGGAAGAAACCAATGCCGCCAGCCACAGCCTCGCCAAGGAAGTGGCGTCGCTCAACCAGCTGCTCTCCCAGTTCCGGCTCGCCGACGGCGCCTATCAACCGAAAAGCCAGCCTGCGCCGGTTCGCAGCGCCGGTGGCAGCGACAAATATGTCGCCTCTCCGGTCCGTGCACTGGGCCGCAAGATCGCCTCGGCGTTTTCGGGCAATGCCGCCGTCGATACAAAGGGCGACTGGCAGGAGTTCTGAGCGGCGATCCGTTTCCAACATGCGTTTCGGCGGGGAGGCATCCCCGCCGGCGTTCAACGACGATGTGGCTTGATCGAAAGCCGCTCTGGCAAAATCGATGTCCACCGTGCGAAACGCAACATCTTCGCGACGGCTGGATCATCCGCATCGGCAACCATCGCCATGCGGTTCCCCGGCACCGGTTCACGCGCGAAAACATCCATCCAATGATATCTGAACTTTTCGCTGCCCGACCGGCGGGCGCTTACGGGCCGCTGGGGCCCTTTTCCTTCTTCGCCTGATCGTGATGCCACTTGATGGCGAAGAACATGCCCGTGCCCAACACGATAATCTTGAACGGAAAGAAGACCAAGGGGAACAAATCTACCCAATCCCATTCCATCATCTGAGTATTTCCAGTCTGTTACTTGATACAATCTATCGAGGACAGGGGTACCTCAATCCGGCTGCTTCAACAACGCCAATTCATGCCCTCGGGCAGGGGCCTTTTGACGCAGCCCAGCCGGATCGCCTCATCCGAGGCTCTTGAAGCTTACCCTCGATGTGTTTCTGTGATTGTTTCAGGGGTAGTATGAAACGCTGAAGTCCCTGAGAAATGGCGCACCCGACAGGATTCGAACCTGTGACCTTTGGAATCGGAATCCAACACTCTATCCAGCTGAGCTACGGGTGCAGCGGTCACGCTTGAATCGCGTGCAGCGGTTGGTTCATACCCCAGCTTTGTTTTCGCATCAATGTCTAAAAATCAGAGATTTGCGAAACGTTGCCTGTTTTTGGGCGGGGTGGGGCGCGGGGCCTGTTTTGGGGTGGTCGCGGGCCATTGTGCGGCCGTGGGGCGATGCGTCGTTTGACGTATTGTCTTTTTGCCGGAACGGGGTTTCCCTTATAAGTAGTATGTTATTGCCGGGGCGGGCCGCTGTTTTGCCGCTTTCACGAACAGGCGGCCGGATGGGGGCAACGCCTTTCAAATACGGCGCGGGACGCGATTTCATCCCCTCAAAATTGGCGGGTAAATAGTCATACTTTTTTCGTTGGCCGGGTGGCGATCAGGAGTCCTGATTTGCTTTTCCGGCGATTAACTGTCAAATTATTATACAATATTAGTATCATCTACATTTATTTGGGATACAGTTTCGTGATGTTGTCGGTTATGATTTCGACAAGGTAAAGGAACGAATCAGGCGGGGGATCGGATGGCTTTGCGATTGGCACACAGCAACGGGCCGCGGACGGAAAAGGCCGAAAGCGGCAGCGCGGAAGCGGCGCATATCACGGCAATCGACTATGGGTTGCTGACGACTGCGATCAGCTATCATTTGCGGCACTCGCAACTTGCCGTGGCAAACGGTTTTGCCGATGTGCTGGCGGAGCAGGGGTTACGGCCGGCCGATTTTTCCGTTCTCGTCATCGTCGGCGGCAATCCGGGTCTCAAGCAGAGCGATGTGGCGGAAGCGCTCGGCATACAGCGCGCCAATTTCGTCGCCATCGTCGACAGCATGGAAGAGAAGGGACTGCTCGTCCGCCGCAAATCGGAAGAGGACAGGCGCGTTCATTTCCTCGATATGACGGAGGAGGGCAGCAGCCTTCTCGACCGGCTTTCCAACACCTGGCGGGATCGTGAGGAAAAGCTGATCGACAGGATCGGCGGCAAGAAGGCCCGCGACCAGCTTCTGGCGCTGCTCGGACGCCTGCGCGACTGAGCTTCGACGAGAGCGGGGCAATCCGGGCGCTGGCCGCCGCAGGGTGCGGCCTGTGACGCAGGTGTTCCGTCTTGCCATTGCCTTCGGCACCGGCGACGGTTTTCCTGCGCGGGTCGTTCACGCCAGCCTGATCGGTAGCGGGGCTGAATTGCGTTGCAATTTTCCTGTGAAACCGCCAAGACGCATAAGCATCTTCACGCCTTTGGGCGTGGAACCGCAATCATGCGATCGACTGGAAAGGCCCGGGACGGGAATGCCATGCTGAATATCGATACGAGTCATCCGCTTTATCGTCCCCTGTGGGTCCGGTTGCTCATCGTCGGCTTTTGCGCCGCGTGGGCCGTCATCGAATTCGTCAATCGCGAGTTTTTCTGGGGAACCATCGTTGCCGGCATCGGCGCTTATGCGGCCTATGAATTGCTGCTGAAGTTCAAACCCGCAAGCGATGCTGCCAAGAGCGGAACTGGTGCGGATGAGCCTGCCGCCGAAAGCGCGCCCACCGACAAGAACGATGCGGGCTGAAGCGCTTCCTGTCTTTCGTCTCATGTATTTTACGAGATAAGGCCGTCCGGCGCTTTACCGGAAATGCTCCCGCGCCCGCAGCATCCGTATAGCCTGGTCAATCAGGAGATTGGCCGCGGTCATGCGCAGCGTCGCATTGTGCCGGAACTGCGGTTTCACCCGGTCGGGATGATTGAGGCGGGCAAAGGCGCGGCGCTTTTCCGCAAGCGTTGCGGCCGTGTCGGTGTCGTGGATCGCCAGTTCCGCCGAAACATCGGCAAGCGACGTCCTTTCGAGATGGGCCGGCATGGATTCCGGTTCGGGCGCCGGCTCCGGTTCAGGTGGTGGCGCGGGGTCGGCCAGGAAGGCGAGATAGGCATCGAGATTGCCGTTCGCGGGCGGCGGCGTTTCAATATGTGTATCGATAACAAAGCCCGAGCTGAAACCGGCAATGCGGTGACCGGCGGGCGGTGGCGGCTCCGCGCCTTCCTCTTCCGTTTCTTTTTCGTGTTTCAGCCTGTCGACGACCGACTGGAAGACGGATTGTCCGAAGAGCATGCGGCTTTCCCTCGCCGGTCTGACTATCCGGCCTTTATGGATCATGAAGGTGGTGTCTGGCTTGCCGCCGTCACGGGCCGGTCAGCTTGCGGCTTTCATCCAGAACCAGATCGTAGAGCAGGCGGGCGCTGGGCGGCAAAACGCGGCCCTTGGTGGTGATGATGCTGTATGGCTTTACGACGAGTTCGAAATCCGTCGGCAATATGCGGGTTCGGCCGATATCGGCCTGCTGGCCGGCAACGAATTCGGCCATGTCCTGCGCGATCGGGGCGATGGCATCCGTGTTGCAGACAAGCGCAAGGGTGAGCACCACGGATGGTGTGTTGATGACGTTGCGCGGCATGGCGACGCCATGGGTTAGGAAGACATCTTCCATGGTTCTGCGCAGAAGCGCGCCGGGCGGCTGGAAGACCCAGTCGTAACCGGAGAGATCCTGCAGGGTCACGGGCTCGCCGCGAAGCAGCGGGTGGCCTTCGCGCACCACCAGACAGGCGCGCTCTATGCCAATTTCATGGATGGAAAAGAGGCCGGGATCGAAATCGTCCGGTATCCGGCCGATGATGAAATCGTGCCGGGCCGCCAGCAGTTCGCGGGCCAGCACGTTGCTGCTTTCCACCTGCACGTTGATTTCGATGCCGGGATAGGTGTCCATGGCGCGCCTTATAGCGGGAACCACGAGGCTGATCGCAGGTGCTGTGACGGCGCCGATATAAACCGAGCCGCCGCTGCCGGATTTCATCTGGTTCAGCTCGCGGCTCGCCTCGCGCAGTTCCAGCAATATGGTGCGCGCCCGCCGCGCCAGCGCCTCGCCGAATTTCGTCAGCACAACGCCGCGCGAGGCCCGCTGACAAAGGGGTGATTTGACGATCGCCTCCATTTCCGAGAGCATGCGCGAGGCGGCCGGCTGCGTCATGTTCATGGCGGCGGCGGCCGCGCTGACCTGCCCGTGCTCCTCGATCATGACCAGCATGCGCAGGTGGCTCATCTTCAATCCGGCCCGCAGCAAAGGGTTGTCCTCAAAGACGAAAAGGGCATCCGTTGTTTGCGCCTGCTCATACACTTTTTGGTTGTTCATTCGTGGTTTTATACCCCTCATCGGTTTTTGTATCGATTTAATATATCATAATTGATATATGGAAACTGATTTATTCTATTTGACAGTTATATGGATTCAGAACAATTTGCGGAATGCCGGGGAGGAGCGGCAGCTGTTCCATTTCGCAATTGCGAAATCGGAATAAGCGCAATGCGGCTTCTTCCTTTGACGGCATGAATTTCATGGTGCACCGCAGCATGCGGGCTCCAGAGAAGGGCTCAAGGGAGAGAGTTAATGAAGTCCATTATTTCGCTGATGGCGGCTTGTGCCATCGGTGCTGCTTCTTTCGCAGTGCCGGCTTTCGCACAGGACAAGGGTTCCGTTGGTATCGCCATGCCGACCAAGTCGTCCGCACGCTGGATCGACGACGGCAACAACATCGTGAAGCAGCTTCAGGAAGCCGGTTACACGACCGACCTGCAATATGCCGATGACGATATTCCGAACCAGCTTTCCCAGATCGAAAACATGGTCACCAAGGGCGTCAAGGTCCTCGTGATCGCATCGATCGACGGCACGACGCTGTCGGACGTTCTGAAGCAGGCCGGCGAGCAGGGCATCAAGGTCATCGCTTATGACCGCCTGATCCGCAACAGCGGCGACGTCAGCTACTACGCCACCTTCGACAACTTCCAGGTTGGCGTTCTGCAGGCGACTTCGATCGTCGACAAGCTCGGCCTGAAGGACGGCAAGGGCCCGTTCAACATCGAGCTCTTCGGC
Source organism: Agrobacterium sp. 16-172Ci (assembly GCF_053522725.1). Taxonomy (NCBI): domain Bacteria; kingdom Pseudomonadati; phylum Pseudomonadota; class Alphaproteobacteria; order Hyphomicrobiales; family Rhizobiaceae; genus Agrobacterium; species Agrobacterium sp. 16-172Ci. The sequence goes on along the minus strand of NZ_JBNWBW010000014.1, from coordinate 4,679 downwards.
GGCTCCCCGGACGACAACAACGCCTTCTTCTTCTATGACGGCGCGATGTCGGTTCTCCAGCCTTACATCGACAGCGGCAAGCTCGTCGTGAAGTCCGGCCAGACCGGCATGGACAAGGTCGGTACGCTGCGTTGGGACCCGGCAACGGCCCAGGCCCGCATGGACAACCTGCTGTCGGCCTATTACACCGACGCCAAGGTTGACGCCGTTCTGTCGCCTTACGACGGTCTCTCCATCGGCATCATCTCCTCGCTGAAGGGCGTTGGTTATGGCACGAAGGACCAGCCGCTGCCGGTCGTTTCCGGTCAGGACGCTGAAGTTCCTTCCGTCAAGTCGATCATTGCCGGCGAGCAGTATTCCACCATCTTCAAGGACACCCGCGAACTCGCCAAGGTGACCGTGAACATGGTCAACGCCGTGATGGAAGGCAAGGAGCCGGAAGTGAACGACACCAAGACCTATGAAAATGGCGTCAAGGTCGTTCCGTCCTACCTGCTGAAGCCGGTTGCAGTGACCAAGGAGAACTACAAGCAGGTTCTCGTCGATGGCGGTTACTACAAGGAAGACCAGCTGAAATAAGCTCGACACACATGCGGGGATGACTTGGCGTCATCCCCGTTTTTCCATAAAAATAAAAACGCCGGAATTAATCGGGCGCTGGATTGCGATATGGCCAATACCATTCTCGAAATGCGGAACATCACCAAGACGTTTCCGGGCGTGAAAGCGCTTGAGAACGTCAACCTCAAGGTTAAAGAGGGTGAGATCCACGCACTCGTCGGTGAGAACGGCGCGGGGAAGTCGACCTTGATGAAGGTCCTTTCCGGTGTTTACCCCGCCGGCACCTATGAGGGCGAAATCCACTATGAAGGCGCTGTGCGGAATTTTCGCGCCATCAACGACAGTGAAGATATTGGTATCATCATCATTCACCAGGAGCTGGCGCTCGTGCCGCTTCTGTCGATTGCGGAAAACATCTTCCTTGGCAACGAGGTCGCTTCGAGCGGCGTCATCAGCTGGCAGGAGACCTTCAACCGTACCCGCGAACTTTTAAAGAAGGTGGGCCTGAAGGAATCGCCGGAGACGCTGATCACCGATATCGGTGTGGGCAAGCAGCAGCTCGTCGAAATCGCCAAGGCGTTGTCGAAGAGCGTGAAGCTGCTCATCCTCGATGAGCCGACGGCTTCGCTCAACGAAAGCGATTCCGAGGCGCTGCTGAACCTGCTGATGGAATTCCGCAAGCAGGGCATGACCTCGATCATCATCACCCACAAGCTGAACGAAGTGCGCAAGGTGGCCGACCAGATCACCGTTTTGCGCGACGGCATGACGGTGAAGACGCTCGACTGTCATCAGGAAGAAATCAGCGAGGATGTCATCATCCGCAACATGGTGGGGCGCGATCTCGAGGATCGTTATCCGCCGCGCGACGTGCCGATCGGCGAGACCATTCTCGAAGTAAAGAACTGGAACGCCTATCACCAGCAGCACCGCGACCGCCAGGTTCTGCACGATATCAACGTTACCGTGCGCAAGGGCGAAGTCGTCGGCATTGCCGGTCTGATGGGTGCCGGGCGCACCGAATTCGCCATGAGCGTGTTTGGCAAGTCCTATGGCCACAAGATCAGCGGCGAAGTGCTGATCGACGGCAAGCCGGTCGATGTCAGCACCGTGCGCAAGGCCATCGATGCCGGTCTCGCCTATGTCACGGAAGACCGCAAGCATCTCGGTCTCGTGCTCAACGACAACATCCTGCACAATACCACGCTTGCCAATCTGGCCGGCGTGTCGAGTGCCAGCATCATCGACGACATCAAGGAAATGAAGGTGGCGAGCGATTTTCGCACGCGCCTGCGCATCCGCTCGTCGGGGATTTTTCAGGAAACGGTCAATCTTTCGGGCGGCAACCAGCAGAAGGTCGTGCTCTCCAAGTGGCTGTTCTCCAATCCCGACGTGCTGATCCTCGATGAACCGACCCGCGGTATCGATGTCGGCGCGAAATACGAAATCTACACCATCATCAACCAGCTCGCTGCCGATGGTAAAGGCGTTCTGATGATCTCATCGGAAATGCCCGAACTGCTCGGCAATTGCGACCGCATCTACGTCATGAACGAAGGCCGCATCGTCGCTGAATTGCCGAAGGGAGAGGCGAGCCAGGAAAGCATCATGCGCGCTATCATGCGCTCAGGGGAGAAGAACTCATGAGTTCGGCAAACACCACAAACGAAGAAAGTAACGTCGTCTCGATCTCGTCCTATATTCGCGCCAATATTCGCGAATACGGCATGCTGATCGCGCTCGTCGCCATCATGGTTTTCTTCCAGTTCTACACCGGCGGCATCCTGTTCCGCCCTGTGAACCTGACCAACCTCATCCTGCAGAACTCGTTCATCGTCATCATGGCGCTGGGCATGCTGCTCGTCATCGTGGCCGGGCATATCGACCTTTCGGTCGGCTCCATCGTCGCCTTTGTCGGCGCGATAGCGGCCATATTGACCGTGCAATGGGGCATGAACCCGTTCCTTGCGGCGCTGATTTGTCTCGTCATCGGCGGCATCATCGGTGCTGCACAGGGTTACTGGATCGCCTATCACCGCATCCCGTCCTTCATCGTGACGCTGGCGGGCATGCTGGTGTTCCGCGGCCTGACGCTGTTCGTGCTCGGCGGCAAGAACATCGGTCCGTTCCCGACCGATTTCCAGATCATCAGCACCGGCTTCCTGCCTGATATCGGCGGTATTGAAGGTCTCAACACCACCTCGATGATCCTGACGGTCTTGATTACCGTCGTGCTGTTCTATCTCGCATGGCGCCGTCGCGTCGTGAACGTGAAGCACGGTATCGATGTCGAGCCTTTCGGTTTCTTCATCGCCCAGAACCTTTTGATCGCGGCCGCGATCCTGTTCCTCGGCTACCAGCTTTCCACCTATCGCGGCCTGCCGAACGTGCTGATCGTGATGCTTGTTCTCGTTGCGCTCTACAGCTTCGTGACCCGCCGCACCACCATCGGCCGTCGCATCTACGCGATGGGCGGCAATGAAAAGGCGACCAAGCTTTCCGGTATCAATACCGAACGACTGAGCTTCCTCACCTTCGTCAACATGGGCGTGCTGGCCGGTCTTGCCGGCATGATCATCGCGACACGCCTCAACTCGGCGACGCCGAAGGCGGGTGTGGGCTTCGAACTTGACGTTATCGCGGCCTGCTTCATCGGTGGCGCTTCGGCATCCGGCGGCGTTGGCAAGATCACCGGTGCGGTCATCGGCGCCTTCATCATGGGCGTCATGAACAACGGCATGTCGATCGTCGGCCTCGGCATCGATTTCCAGCAGATGGTCAAGGGCCTCGTGCTGCTCGCCGCCGTGTTCTTCGACGTTTACAACAAGAACAAGGGCTGATTGCCCAACCCACATAGCAAGTCAAAAAAGTGGCCGGTTTCCGGCCACTTTCATAAGATGCAGGCGTTATGCGCCGCGTAGAAGAGATAAAGGCGCGTTGCGCCGGAGGAAGGAAATCCCGTGCTCATTTCACAGATCAAAGATGCCAGTGGCCAGATCACCGTAGCCGTTCGCGAAGAAGGCGGGCAGGCGCAGGCCGTCAAGGATGCGGCGTCGGTTTATGCGCTTGCCATGGAAGCCGCCAATGGCGGCAAGAGCCTTGCCGATGTCATTTCCGCCCATGGTCTCGGCGATGTCGTCGATCTCGAAAAGGCCTATGCCGAAGGCCGTTTCCTGCCGCCGATCACCCATCCCGATCCGGCGCATCTGCATCTGACCGGCACGGGCCTCACCCATCTGGGTTCGGCCGCGACCCGCGACAGCATGCACAAGAAGACCACGGAAGCGGCGGAAGAAAGCCTGACGGACTCCATGAAGATGTTCCGCATGGGTCTTGAAAACGGCAAGCCCAAGGCCGGTGAAAAGGGCGTTCAGCCCGAGTGGTTCTACAAGGGCAACGGCCATGTGGCGGCAGCACCGGGTGCGGCTCTCACCTCTCCCTCCTTCGCGCTCGATGGCGGCGAAGAGCCTGAGATGGCCGGCATCTATGTGATCTCCGATAAGGGCGAAGCCGTGCGCATCGGCTTTGCCGTCTCGAACGAGTTTTCCGATCACGTCACCGAGCGGATCAACTATCTCTACCTCGCCCATTCTAAACTGCGCCCGGCAAGCTTCGGCCCGGAAATCCGCGTCGGCGCCCCGCCGTCGGATATTCGTGGCACCTCGCGCATCCGCCGCGGCGACAAGGTCATTTTCGAAAAGCCGTTCGTTTCGGGTGAGGACAACATGTCTCACACCTTTGCGAACCTCGAATATCACCACTTCAAATACGGCCTGTTCCGCGCGCCCGGCGACGTGCATGTGCACATGTTCGGCACTGCGACGCTCTCCTTCGCAGAAGGCATCAAGCCGGAAGCGGGCGACGTCTTCGAGATCGAAGCCGCCGGTTTCGGCCTGCCGCTGAGAAACCCGCTGGCTGTGGATGCGGAAGAAGAGATCACCGTTCGCCGGATCTGATCTGCGGACTGCGCGTGAAAAATGGTCGGGGGTGGGTCATCCCTCCCTCGACGTCATCCTCGGGCTTGTCCCACTGCTGTCCGGTTTAAATTTGGTGGACATGGCGCACGGTGTTGATTCTACTCGTATTCGAGCGTTTGGCGACGATCTCGGACACGAAAG
>NZ_JBNWBW010000013.1:0-121099 GCF_053522725.1 Agrobacterium sp. 16-172Ci | reverse complement strand
TTGCTCCTCTTTCGTGTCCGAGATCGTCGCCAAACGCTCGAATACGAGTAGAATCAACACCGTGCGCCATGTCCACCAAATTTAAACCGGACAGCAGTGCCCACAGCCCGGCCATGACGCTCCTGGAAAAATGCCGGTCCGCAATTGCGAAATTATCCATGAGAAAAACCAGCCGTCTCTTCCGGGAAACTTTGTTGATGAGGAGTTTCGACAGGGGTTTCTGGAGAAGGTCGTCATGCGGGAGCGGCAATTTTCGCTCTGCTGAAAAATCCGCCAGAAACCGCCACCACCGAAAGGTGACCAATGGATTGGCCGCAAAACGCAGCCAGAAAAGGACCGCCCGCTTCCAGTAGGCGCGCCGGGCAAAGGTCATAATTCTCCAGAGCAACAAAAAACGGGGTGTTTCCGAAACCGTCTGGGCCACATCATCCGTGACCGGGAGTTTCTCTGCCAGAACGGCAGCATCTTGAATGCGCGACATAAATGGGCTTCCGGCAGAACATGGCGTTCAGCCGGGGCATGCGCCGGAATTGTCAAGATTCTGTCGAGAAACGGCCTGCCCTACGTGAAGACCGGTTTGTTGCCTCAGCGCAAAACAAGCAACCGCAAAGAGACGGTTGGCCGGGAGATTTCAGGAGGTTTTCCCAAAGACAACTATCACGATGGCTCCGCCGTCCGGTCGTGTCTTTATCTGCAGATCGCTGTCATGCGCCCGTGCGATTGCGCGGGCAATCGACAGGCCAAGCCCCGTGCCGCCGGTTTTGCGCGCGCGTGACGGTTCCATCCGCCAGAAGAGTTCGATGCCGTGTGCCTCGACGCCGGGGGGAAAGCCCGGCCCTTTATCCTCGATCGCGACAAAGGCGCGCCCGTCCTGAAGCCCGGTCGAACAGCGCAGAAACCCGCCGCTCGCCGCGTAGCGGCGCACATTGTCCATCAGGATCAGCAGCAGCTGCCGAAGGCGTTGGCGGTCGCCGCAAACGGGAGCGGGCTCCAGCGACATATCGATATCGATGCCGGCCTCATCCATCAGCGGCCGCGCCGCTTCAGCCACGGCCGCGCATTCGGCGGCAAGATCAAGCGGCTGCGTGTCTTTGACGAGGCTGTTGGTTTCTGCCAGGGAAAGTGTGCGCAAATCATCGACAAGACGCGCCAGCCCCTCCACATGGACGATGAGGTGGCGAATGGCCTGCTTGTCGAGGGGAAAGACATCATCCGCGATGCCGTGCAAACGGCCCTGCAGGATCGTCAGCGGTGTGCGCAATTCATGGGCCACCGCCATCGTGTTGAACTTCAGCCGGCGCTCCATCATCTGAAGTTCCCGCGTCAGGCTCTCGAAACTGTCGACCAGAAATGCGACTTCGGCGATGGGGTTCGCCTTGATCTTTGCGCCTCCGCTGAAATCGCCGGTCGCCATGCGCCGCGCCGCGTCTGCAAGTTCGCCGAGAGGTGCTGCAATGCGCCGCGAGATGAAATAACCGAGCAGGCTGCACAGAAGGACAGCGAGCAATCCGAAGAGGAATACCGATTTGATAAGCTCGTTATCCGCCTCATCCTCCAGGCCCGGCAAAACCTCGATAAGGGCCTGAAGCTGGCGCTGATCCGGCATCACGCCCCGGTCGATATCCGAAAAGGCCTTGGAGGCATCGGGCGACAGCTGGGCGATGATGCGCTCTTCAATATTGTCCGCATACCAGGAAACGCCGAAATAGACCAACGCGACGGCAAAGATGAGCATCGTGGTGATCGTGATCGCCGTCATCGTGCGCAGGCGCAGTCGCCAGAGTTTCATGGTTTCTGCTCCCCGGCCAGCCGATAACCGACGCTGCGCACCGAGACCAGATAACCGCAGGCGCCATGATCCGCCAGTTTCTTGCGCAGATTGGCGATGTGCGTGTCGATGGTGCGCGCCAGCGCATCGCTTTCCGGCAGGCAGGCATCCAGAATATCGGCGCGCTGAAAGGCGTGGGTGGGGCGGCGCGTCATATGGGCGAGTATCCTGAACTCGCTCAGCGTCAGGGGTAGAACGGTCCGTCCCCCATCGCCGCAAACGGCCGCGACATAGGCTTCGGTGTCCACTTCGATGGCCCCGAAGCGCAAGACCCCACCGGCGGCGGGCTGTCGCGTGCGTTTTAGCACGGCATTCACCCGCGCGATCAATTCGTGGGGATTGAAAGGTTTGACGATGTAATCGTCCGCGCCAAGGCGAAGGCCGGTCAGCTTGTCCATATCCTCCGCAAGGGAGGTCACCATGATGACAGGCGTATCCCTCTCCCGCCGGATGCGGTTCAACACCTCGATGCCATCGAACTTCGGCAGGCGAATGTCGAGGAGAACCAGATCCGGTCTCAACATGGAGAAATGCGTCAGCGCTATTTCTCCGTCGCTCGCCCTGACGGTTCTGTACCCTTCGCGAATAAGATAGGCGTCCAGAATCTGAATAATATCGGGGTCGTCTTCGACGATCAGAATAAGCCCTTTGTCCATACTCGATCCGCAAATCTGCTTCTGTAAACCGTGGTAACGCCGGGACGCTAAGCGGATGCGAAACATCGGGCAAGAGCCTCCATCCCCGAATAAACACTGTAAGTGCCGCTTTCCTCGCAGTCTTGTCTCTTTCTCCGCAAAGCCTTGACATTTCTGCGGAAGAGAACTGGCCATGCACCAGCCTCTCGCCAGTAAAACCGACCGGAAAAAGCGGAATTGGACCCAGAGGTCGAAATTTCGCGCAGGCGCCATCCATGTCGCCCGTCAGGCTTTTTCGCGTGCCGCCGGCAGTTCCTCCCTGCTGGCTCTTCTGGCCGCTCTTGCGATGATGATCGTCTTCACGATCAGGTCGGATATCGATCTTGAGGTGAGCCGGCAATTCTGGACGGACCGTTTCCACCTTGGCGAGGATGAGTTCCTCATTTCCGTCCGAGATCTGAACCGCATGCTTCCGCCGGTTTTGTTGTCGGGGCTGGTGTGCATGCTTGTCCTCATGCCATTTTCGGGCGGCCTCCCCCGGGTTTTACCACCGCACAAGCTGCTGCTTATTGGCGTCTTTTTTGCTCTGGGACCGGGTGCCACGGTTCATATACTGAAAAACGCGTTTGGCAGGGCAAGACCTCGCCATCTCGGCGAGTTCGGGGGAGACCTGTTGTTTACACCGGTTCTTTCCCTTGACGGTGGCTGCGCCCGAAATTGCTCTTTTCCTTCCGGTGAAAGCGCTTCCGCAGCCGCTCTTCTTGCCTTCACCATTCTCCTGCCAGAGAAATTTCGCCTGATCGGCATCGCGATACTGGCGCCATTCATCGTGATTGTCTCCCTGAACAGGGTGGCAATGGGCGCTCACTTCCTCTCCGATGTCCTGATTGCATGGCCCTTGATGCTCGCGGTGTTTCTTCTCCTACAGCGGCCGTTCATGAACAACCGGCAGGCGATAGACGCCGCCTTCTCGCGCAAGGCCGAAGGGGCACGGCCCGCCGCGGAAACAAGGCCATTTGCGGAACGATAAGGCTGAGGGGAATCACATCCGCCCAATATCAAAAAGGGCAGCGGAAAACCGCTGCCCTGCTGCTTCTTGCGGAGTGGCCAGATGGCCTTATTTCACCTGGGCGACGACCAGCTTGCCGTCGGCGCGTTCGGCGACGAACTCGATATTGGCGCCTTCCTTGAGCTTGGCGAGGATCGCATCGTCCTTGACGCGGAACACCATCGTCATGGCCGGCATGTCGAGGTTCTTCAGTTCTTCATGGATGATGGTGACCTTCTTGGCCGCGGCATCGACCTTCTTTACCGTTCCCTTGGTGAATTCCTCTGCGAATGCACTGAGGGGAGCGGTGAGCAGGAGTGCTGCTGCAACGGTGATTTTAACGATGGTCTTCATGGTCGGATTCCTTTGTTGCCGGGTTACTTTGCAGAAACTTTGAGATCGCCGCGCATGCCGGCCTCGTAATGTCCGGGTTTCAGGCAGGCGAATTCGAACATGCCGTCATTGGTGAATTTCCAGATGATTTCGCCGCTTTCGCCGGGCGCGAGGCTGATCGCGTTCGGATTGTCGTGCTCCATCTCCGGAGCCTTCTCCATGGCGGCCTTGTGCTCCAGATTGGCCTTCTGTTCGTCGAGAATGAATTCATGGTCCAGTTCGCCGACGTTCTTCACGACAAAGCGGACTGTCTTGCCTTTCTTGAAGTCGAACTTGGCGGGGGTGAAGAGCATCTTGCCGTCCGGCGTTTCCTTCATCGTCACCTGAATGGTCTGGGTCACCTTGGCCTTGTCGCCCGGTTCGCCGATCGCCATCGCCTCATGGCCGCCGCCGTGGGTGCCCGATGCAAGGGCGGGCGTGGCGAGAGCGGTGAGAAGCAGTGCAATTTTCAGTTTGGTCATTCCATATTTCCTTGATTTTAGTGGGGGTTCTTGTGGGGTTGGGTCTGCGCGATCAGCCGTGTTTCATCGGTTTCGGCGTGATCTGCGTTTTGGGGTCATTGGTCTTGGTCGTATCCGGCAACTCGCCGGTCCATTCCCAGGCCTGGGTTCCGGGCGGGTTTTCGTACCAGCCGGGATCTGAGTAATCGCCCGCGGAGATGCCTTCGCGGACCTTGACCACGGAGAACATGCCGCCCATCTCGATGGGGCCGTGCGGACCCCAACCCGTCATCATGGGTACGGTATTCTCGGGGATTTCCATTTCCATCGCGCCCATATCGGCCATGCCGGCGGTGCCCATCGGCATATATTCCGGCCGCACCTTGCGGATTTTCTCCGCGACGCTCTTCTTGTCGACGCCGATGAAGGTCGGGACGTCATGTCCCATCGCATTCATCGTATGGTGCGACTTGTGGCAATGGATTGCCCAGTCGCCGACATATTTGGCGTCGAATTCATAGGCCCGCATCGCACCCACGGGGATGTCGATGCTGACCTCCGGCCAGCGCGCCTCGGGACGCACCCAGCCGCCGTCCGTGCAGGTCACCTCGAAATCGTAACCGTGCATGTGGATCGGATGGTTGGTCATGGTCAGGTTGCCGACGCGCACGCGCACCCGGTCGTCCTTGGAAACCACCAGCGGATCGATGCCCGGAAACACCCGGCTGTTCCATGACCACAGATTGAAGTCGGTCATGGTCATGATCTTCGGCACATAGGAACCGGGATCGATGTCGAAGGCATTGATGAGGAACACGAAATCGCGGTCCACCGGCATGAAGGCCGGGTCCTTCGGATGGATCACGAAGAAACCCATCATGCCCATCGCCATCTGCACCATCTCGTCCGAATGCGGGTGGTACATGAAGGTGCCGGATTTCACGAGATCGAACTCGTAGACGAAGGTTTTGCCAACCGGGATATGCGGCTGCGACAACCCGCCGACGCCGTCCATGCCGGACGGCAGGATCATGCCGTGCCAGTGGATCGTCGTATGTTCCGGCAGCTTGTTGGTGACGAAAATACGCACCCGGTCGCCTTCGACGGCCTCGATGGTCGGGCCGGGCGACTGGCCGTTATAACCCCAGAGGCGGGCGGTCATGCCCTCCGCAATTTCACGTTCCACCGGCTCGGCGACAAGGTGGAATTCCTTGACGCCGTTGTTCATCCGGAAGGGCAGGGTCCAGCCGTTCAAGGTGACGACGGGGTTGTAATCCGGGCCGGTGGTGGGCTTGGCCGGGGCCTGGGTCGCAGCCGTTTCCATCACTGCCGCTTCCGGCAGGCCGGTGTTGGATGTTTTCGCCCAGGCCGCCGAGGAGACCATTGCGGCGCCGACACCCAGAAAGTTTCTTCTGTTAAACATGGTCGTTTCCTTTCTCAGTGTCCGCCACCGCCGCCGCCAGCGGCGGCAACCTCGGTCTCCGCGCCCGCCGCAGCACCTGTGCCGCCACCGTAAATGGCGGGAGCGAGGCTGGCCTCGGCGAGCCAGAAGTCACGTTTCGCATTGATGGCGAGCAGGCTTGAATTGACCTTTTCCCGGCTGTCGGCCAGAAGCTCGAAGGTGTTGGTGATCATGCCGTTATAGGTCAGCAGCGACTGCTCCTCGATTTTGGTGCGCAGCGGCACCACGCTGTTGCGGTAATGCCGGGCGATGTCATAGTTCGAGCGATAGGCCTGATAGGCGGAGCGGGCTTCCGAGCGGACATTGACCGCCTTTTCCGCCAGCAGGTTCGCCGCGCGCATATAGGCAAGTTCGGATTCCCGCATGCGCGCCTGACCGGAATCGAAGATCGGAATGACGAATTCCAGCTCGGCATTGCCGGTGGTCTGCTTGTGGATTTCGCCGTCTTCCAGCTCGCGCTCGGTCTCGAAGCCGGAACGGATTTCGAGATCGGTCACGTATCGGGTGGCTTCCGTGAGCTTGAACGACCGGGCGGTCGCTTCCAGATCGAGCTTTGCCATCTGCAGATCCACGCGGCGCTGCAGCGCCTCGGCCTCGATCATGTCCCGTTTGGTAAGCGCTTTCGGAAGCGGGGGCAGGCGGTTGGGAATGGTGTATTCGATATCCGCTCCCCACAGTCCCATCAGCCGGGTCAGTTCCTCCTTGGCAAGACGGGCCTCAAGCCGCGCTCGGGCAATCTGGCCGGTCAACTCGGCGTAAAACACCTGTTCGCGGGCCTGGCCCTCCTTGTTGAGCGAACCCGCCTCGCCGAGTTTCACGGCAAGTTCGGAGGCGGCATCCGCCGCGGTCTGTGCCTGCGCCAGCTGGCCGACATTTTCCCATGCCGCCACCGCGGTAATCCAGGCGCGGCGGGTATCGGCCGCCAGTTGCAGCGTCTTCAGCGCGGCGCCTAACTGCGCTTTGCGGAAGCCGGTATCGGCGATCTCGACATTTTTCTTGAGGGTGGCCAGCGCCAGAATATTGGTGACGACGACACCCTCGATCGCCTGATAGGCCCTGAGCCCCGGGGTGCCGATCCCCGTCAGCCCGATACCGACCCGCGGATTGACCAGCATGGTCGATTGCCATGCGGTGGCGGCGGATTCGCCGAGATCGGCATAGGCTGCCTGAAGGCCCTTGTTGTTCAGGAGCGCAACCTGCACCGCCGTCTCGACATCGAGACTTTTGCCGGCGGCCATCAGCGATTTGACGCGGGCCTGCGTCGCCTGCGCCTCGGCCCGGTTCTGCACCCAGACCGCTTGCTTGCCTGTCGCCTCGGATGTCCTGGCCGAAACATTGGCGAAACCGGCGTCACGCGACGCATATTGGGCGGCCGTGACACAGCCGCCGAGAAGAAACGGCAGGCAAAGGGTGGTCGCGATTTTTGCTCCGAGTTTGAAGGTAAGTATCGTCATGATGCGTCTCCTTTCGGAGCCTGCGCATCGTTCTGGTTACGCCAGGGCTTCGGGTCCACCGGCGCGCGGTGCGTGTAACCCGCAACCGGGGTCTGATAGCGGATGGGGGCGGCGCCGAGCGAAGGGTTTGCCGCGTCGTCATAGGAGGCGGCGTCGTTCATCATGGATGTGGCTGTGCAGCCGCCCAGAAGCAGGGGCGCCGCAACCACAATGTAAATTGGGTTCATGGGTATTTTCCGAACAGGAGATGCAACGGCGCGGCGGCGCTAAAGCCGCTCACGCACGGTCATTGCCCAAAGGCGGGCTTTGCCTGTTCAGATATTCGGGGGGCGGTGAAGGAGCGGGGTCTGGCCCAGCGCCTTGCTGTCGTCGAGGAAGGAACGGATGCTGTTGACGACAGGTCTGCCAATGGTGTCGTGGCTGATCAGAACCGCCATGCCGAGACAGAAATCGCCGCAGCATTGCGGCTTGACGGGCTTTTTGACGCCGCCGTTCTGTTCGGCCATATCGTTGTGATCGTGACTGTCGGACATCATGGCTGCGGCGCCATGGTCCATCGTCGCGCCGTGATCCATCATGGCGGACTGATCGTGCTGCATTCCACCGGCTTCGGCAGGATGCATTGCGGCATTGACGGTGGAAACACTATAGCCAGCCAGTGACAGTATCATCACCAGTCTAAACAACAGGGCCAGCAATTTCGATGCTCGCAACATCTCACGCATGTTGCGTAGAAAAGCTGTAGTCCTGTGATTTGTCAATGGATATCCCTCATAACCATCGACGAAAGCCGTTATGCCGCATTCACGCGGAGCGAGGCCGGCAAGCGGAATGGCAGGGTCTGCAGCCTGCCCGCACCTTACGCGAAGTCGATGAAGGCTTCATCGAGAATAAGGAGCTTGCGAGCCTGCATACGGGCATATTCCTCGTAAAAACCCTGCGAAATCCAGAGCGCGGAACGGCCGCGTCGTCCGCTCCAGCCGATGCCGCCGATCAGTTCGGCCGCCGCTAGCTTACGGCCGATGTGGATACGCGACAGGGAGAGGGATGTCGCCAGTTGCGTCACGGCTTCCACATCGGTCAGGCGCCTGCCCTGTTCGGTCGGCCTTTCCCAGTCGATGCCGGCGATAAGGCGGTCCATCAGCAGTCCGCCGGCATCGAACCAGTTGAAGATGATGGAAAGCGGGCCGGGGCAGCGCACCTCCGGATGTGACAGAAACGCCTGCGATACGCGGGGGTGGATATGGGGAAGCATGGCCTCCGACCGCTTGATGAAACGTGATGCCCTGAAGCCCTCGTCGAGCAGATCCAGCGCCTGAAAATGCACGTCATACCATTGGGCGAGCATCGCCAGCGCCGGGGCTGAAGGCACGACCCCATTGCCGGGCCCATTGCTGGATTGGTCTGCCGGGCGTGTCATTCCGCGTTTCAGCGCCTCTTTGAAGAAGGCATAAGCGACACTATGGCTGGCGAGCCCATGCCGAAGCGCCAGATGGCCGAAATCTTCCCGCGTCAGCGCGGCTTCTCCCTCTCCTGTTTCAGGGGCGCCACATTTCTGAAAATAGAGCGCCAGAAGCGCGTGACACAGAAGCCGGCTCTGGCGTGTCGCAAAAAGCGCGGTCATCTCGGGCGAGCCTTCGTAAAGGGCGATGAAACTTCCCGCCAGCAGACGCAGCGCCGCCGCGAAGGGTTCTTTTTGCAGCATCGCCTCTATTTCGCCGGGCGCTGGCCTGCGGCAATCGGCTGTCGCGGTCGGCAACCGGGAGATCGCAAAATCGAAAAAATTGGTCATGGGCCGCGCTCCGGGATGGGATGATCCAATCGGCCTTACAGGAGCTGAAATGGCGCGTCTTCTCATTGCGCGCAGAGGTGAAATTTTAAGCCGGCGGCATATCCGCAGCGCGGGCGTCGCCGGGCGTCATGCCATAGGTGCCGGCAAATACCCTGTAGAAAGTTGCGAGGCTGTCAAAGCCGCAGCCATAGGCGATCTGCGTGACCGGCAAGGCGGGGAATGCCAGCAGCAACCGTCTCGCCTCCTCGATCCGCATGGAGGAGAGCGTGCGGGAAAACGACAGTTCGGCACCCTCGAAAACCACATGCAATTGCCGAAGCGAAATGCCCAGTTCCCTTGCGACGGCGGCAGGGGTGAGGTTCTGCCGGGATTTTTTCCGTATCATGATGTCCTGTGCTGCATAACAGAGCCCGGTCCTGAGCGCGGCGCGAACCTCCGGCATGGCGGGCGAAAGCCGCCCGCGCGCCGTCATGGCAAGCCGGGCGATATGGGTGACATCGCGGGCGGGATCGATGAGCCTGCCGTGGTCGGCGTTCAGCGCATTGAAGAGGGCCCGGAAGGGCAGGGAGAAACTGTTGTTTTCCGCATAACGCGTCGCAAACAGGTCATCGGTGGCCTGGCCGAGCATGACCTCGTAATCCACGGGGATCTTCAGCATCCTGTAGTGAAAATCCGCCTCGTTTCCCGGTATCGCATCATAGGGCAAGTCGGAATAGTTGATGGTGATATCGCCACCGCCAACCGCGTGAACCTGATTCTTGCCGGCATGCAGAAAGCCGGAGCCCCTGACCTGCAGGCCAATGCAGAGGCTGTCGCCGGCAATGCGGGCAATATCGGCTTCGGTGCGGTTCACCCGGTAAGAGGAAGCACGCATCTCGGTCACCACGGCGCCGGCGACGGCGCGGGCCTGAAACGAACCCCTGAAGCTGTGGCGAAGGTCCCGCGCAAGCTCGATTGTCACGCCAAACAGGCTTTTGCCGCGCACTTCGCGCCATTGGTCGAAGCGGTGTTCGGGCAGAAAATCGTCGGTTGCGAAGCGGACTATGGTGTTCGTGGCTTGATCCTCCCCGACGATCCCGGCGGCCTATTTTTCCGTTGCGCGAAATCGAAGATGAACGAGCGGATAGTGTCGCCCCTGTCCGTCGAGATCGGAGCGTCCCGTCGGTTCGAATCCCAGCCGGCGGTAAAACCCCATGGCCGCGGCGTTCTGTTCATTGACGTCCGTGGTTAGTGCGGGGTGGAGCGCAAGCGCCCGCTGAACCAGAACCTTGCCGATGCCCTGGCCGTGATGGTCCGGATCGATGAAAAGCGCCTCCATGTGCCCTTCATGCAGAAACATGAAGCCGAGGGGGCGATCAGAAACATCGACCGCCAGCGTGAGCGACGCCTGCGGCAGAAAAGCTTCGACTTCCTCCCCGATCGCGACGCGATCCGCCGGCAGAAGGAACCCGTGGGTGGCGTCGACTGCTTTGCTCCATATGTCGAGGATGCGGGAAGCGTCGCGGCTCTCGGAGGGACGAAGTGTGATCATGCCTCACCCTTAGCAAGGGCGGACTTTTCACGCCATGGGCCGGCCCGATCTTTTCCGTGAGCACGTGCGTATTCTATGAATTTCAGCGTTTAAAGCCGGCGATTCCGATCCCGCATATGTCGCCATCTCTCCTGCCGAAAATTTTTCTCGAAAAAGTGCTTGCAAAAAGCGGCTCTAAAAAAATAGATAAAAAGAACTTCTATCTATTTATTTTGAGGGAAAGGTCGGCAGATGGACCAGATCGTGACGCAAATCGACAGAAATCCGGCTCCGGTTGAAGGTTTTGGTAACGGCTTGTCGCTCGAAGAAGCAAAAATTATCTATAATTTGCCGTTTAATGATCTTCTGTTTCGCGCCCAGCAGGTGCATCGCTGTCATTTCGATCCCAATGCCATCCAGATGAGCCGGCTCTTATCCATCAAGACCGGCGGCTGCCCGGAGGATTGCAGCTATTGCAGCCAGTCCGCCCGCAACCCCACCGGCCTTAAGGCCTCCAAACTCATGGAAGTGGAGCGGGTGCTGGCTGAGGCGCGCAAGGCGAAGGAAGGCGGCGCGACGCGTTATTGCATGGGTGCTGCCTGGCGCAATCCCAAGGAGCGCGACATGGAGGCCGTGGTGGCCATGGTCGAGGGCGTGAAGGCGCTCGGCATGGAAACCTGCATGACGCTCGGCATGTTGACGCCGCAGCAATCCGAGCGGCTGGCCGATGCCGGTCTCGACTACTACAACCACAACGTCGACACTTCCGAGCGGTTCTATTCGCAGATCATCACCACCCGCACCTTCGAGGACCGGCTGGAAACGCTTGCCAATGTCCGTGATGCCGGCATCAAGGTTTGCGCCGGCGGCATTCTTGGTATGGGGGAAACGGTGGAAGACCGGATCTCGATGCTGGTGACGCTTGCCAACCTGCCGGTGCCGCCGGAAAGCGTGCCGATCAACATGCTGATCCCGATCCCCGGCTCGAAGCTGGCCAAGGCCGATCCCGTCGATCCGATCGATTTCGTCCGCACCATCGCGCTGGCGCGCATCCTCATGCCGCGTTCGCATGTGCGGCTCTCGGCCGGGCGCACGGAGATGAGCGACGAGACGCAGGCGCTCTGTTTCCTGGCCGGCGCCAATTCCATCTTCATCGGCGAGACGTTGCTGACGGCGGATAATCCGGGTGAGGACCACGACACGGCGCTTTTCCGCCGTCTTGGCCTGAAGCCGATGGAACTGCAGTCCACGGAATTGCAGTCTGGGGAGGCGGGAGGGTGCCGGTGACCCTCGCGGCTCTCTCTCCCTATGAGGCGAAGCTTGCAGGCCTGGAGCGCAAATCGCGGCTGCGCGCGCTCGCTCCTCAACAGGGGATCGATTTCACCTCCAATGACTATCTTGGCCTTGCCGATTCACCCCGGCTGAAGGCGGCATTTACCGACGCTATCGGAAGGGGTGTGCCGGTGGGGGCCGGCGGCTCGCGGCTGCTGCGTGGCAACCACCGCGAACATGAGGCGCTGGAAGCGGAAGCAGCGGCATTTTTCCGAGCGGAAAAAGCGATCTATTTCGGCAGCGGTTTTGCCGCCAATGTCGCGCTGTTCTCCACATTGCCGCTGCGGGAAGACCTCGTTCTTCACGACGCCCTGATCCATGCCAGCGTCCATGACGGTATCGTGGCCGGCAAGGCGAAGGCGATTGCCGCGCCGCATAATCAGGTCGAGGCATTCGAACGGGAGATAATCCGCTGGCGGCAGGAGGGTGGCCGGGGCCGACCGTGGATCGCCGTCGAAAGCCTTTATTCCATGGATGGCGACCGAGCGCCCCTTTCGGCCCTGGCTGATCTTGCCGCGCAACACGGAGGCTTCCTTGTCGTTGATGAGGCCCATGCCACCGGCGTGTTCGGGCCTGGCGGGCGCGGCCTTGCCGTGGAGCTGGAAGGCCGGGGCAATGTGGTGGCATTGCACACCTGCGGCAAGGCGCTCGGTCTTTCCGGCGCGCTTTTGAGCCTCCCGGCGGTGCTTGCCGATTACCTCGTCAACCGCGCCCGCGGTTTCATCTATTCGACCGCGCCTTCGCCGCTGATGGCGGCCGCGGTGCGGGAAGCCCTGCGCATCGTCGCCGATGAACCATGGCGACGCCTGCGGCTGGCGGAGCTGGTAAATTTTGCCGGCGAAGAGCTTCGCTCCCGGCTCGGCGTAGCGCCCAGCGGGTCGCAGATATTACCGGTGATGATCGGTGACAACGCCCGTTCGCTTCGTGTCGCCGCGCATCTGCGGGAGGGCGGTTTCGATGTACGCGCGATCCGCCCGCCGACAGTGCCGGATGGCACTGCGCGCCTGCGCATTGCCATCACGCTCAATGTGGATGAAAGCCAGATCGCCGATATGATCGGGCTGCTTGCCCTTTCCTTGGCGGAGGAGCGAAGATGAGCCCTCGTTTTGTCATCTCCGGCACCGATACGGGCATCGGCAAGACGGTTTTTTCCGCAGCGCTGACCCATGCCCTGCAGGCTTGTTACTGGAAACCCGTGCAATCCGGGCTGGAGGAAGAAACAGACAGCGAGACGGTGGAACGGCTGGGTGGCGTGCCGCGCGGGCGTATTCTACCGGAGGCCTATCGCCTGAAAATGCCGGCTTCGCCGCATCTGTCCGCCCGCGTCGAGAATGTAACGATCGACCCCACGCTGCTGCTGCTGCCGCAAACGGATGGACCGCTGGTGATCGAGGGGGCGGGTGGGCTTCTGGTGCCGCTGACGGACACGGTGCTCTTCGCCGATATCTTCGCCCGCTGGCAAATTCCGCTTGTGCTCTGCGCAAGAACGTCTCTCGGCACCATCAACCACACGCTGCTCTCGCTCGAGGCGTTGCGGCACCGCGCCATTCCCGTGCAGGGCGTGGTCTTCATCGGCCATGAGAACCGGGAAAATGAGCGCGTCATCGCCAATATCGGCGCCATTCGCCTGCTCGGCCGTCTGCCGTGCCTGCCGGAGATGACATCAGAGGTGCTGCATCGGGCATTTGCCCGACACTTCAATCTCGCTGATTTTCTGGAGGCGCCGGCATGAGCCGTTCCCCTGTCTGGCATCCCTTCACCCAGCATGGGCTGGAACCGCTAATGAAACGCGTCGTATCAGCGGAAGGCGCATTTCTCGTCGATGAAGACGGCAATCGCCTGTTTGACGCCATTTCCTCCTGGTGGGTCATCACCCACGGGCACCGGCATCCGGCGATCATGGCAGCCATCCGCGCCGCGACAGAGGCCTTCGACCAGGTCATTTTCGCCGAGTTCTCCCATGAACCCGCCGAAACGCTGGCGCGCGGGCTGATCGAGCTTGCGCCCGCCGGGCTAAGCCATGTGTTTTATTCCGATAGCGGCTCGACGGCGGTTGAGGTGGCGCTGAAAATGGCGCTGGGATATTTCCACAATCGCGGAGAAAAGCTCGACCGTATCGTGGTGATGGAGCATGGCTATCACGGCGATACCATCGGCACCATGTCGACCGGTGAGCGCGGTGTCTTTAATGCCGCTTACGAACCGCTGCTCTTCGGCGTCGACCGGCTGGCTTTTCCGGAAGCGGGCAGCGAACAGCGCACGCTGGACATGTTCGAAAACTTCTGTCGTTCAGGCCGTATCGCTGCCCTGTTGGCTGAGCCGCTGGTGCTTGGGGCCGGCGGCATGAGGATTTACGGCGCGGATGTTCTGGCCGGGCTGAAACAGATCGCCGAACGCCATGGCTGCCTCGTCATTGTAGACGAGGTGATGACGGGCTGGGGCAGAACCGGAACCATGTTCGCCTGCGAACAGGCCGGCATTTCACCGGATATTCTCTGCACCTCCAAGGGCCTGACCGGCGGCTCCCTGCCGCTGGCGGCAACGCTGTGCAGTGCGGAGATTTTCGACGCGCATTTTTCGACGGATCGTCGCAAGACCTTTTTCCATTCCAGTTCCTATACGGCCAATCCGATTGCCTGCGCCGCGGCCGTCGCCAATCTTCAGGTCTGGCGGGATGAGCCCGTGCTTCAACGCATCGGGCAATTGCAACGGGTGCTGCGTGACAATCTCCGGCGATTTGCGGATGACCGGCGTTTCACCGGCATCCGGCAGATGGGGACCATCGCGGCCCTCGATCTCGTGGTGCCCGCCGGCGGGTATCTCGCCGAGGCGGGGCCGCGCATGCGGCAACTGTTCCGCGAGCGCGGGTTCGTCATCCGCCCGCTCGGTAATGTGCTTTACCTGATGCCGCCCTATTGTTCGACGGCGGAAGATCTGGCCAGCGCCTTTGACGCCATTGATGAGGTGGCCGGGATCGTCACCGAAACCGCTTCGCTAAAATCGCGCGCGCTCGGCATCGCGTGAAAACGGGGTGTGGCCATGTTCAGCCTGTTCCAGAACCGTTTCCGAAAGTCCTGACAATGCAGACCCGTTCTTCCCGCATGGCCGGTTTTGGTCATGCCGTTCCGTCACGATGCGTCGACAATGCCGAGATAGAGACCAGTCTCGGGCTGGAAGCCGGCTGGATCGAGCGGCGCACCGGCATCCGCACGCGCTATTGGGCGCAAGAGGGCGACGCTCTGAGCGGCCTTGCCGCGAGAGCCGGCCGCATGGCGCTGGAAGATGCCGAAATCGGCCCCGACGACATCGCATTGACGCTGCTTGCGACCTCCACGCCGGATCACCTCTTGCCGCCCTCGGCGCCGCTGCTCGCCCACAGGCTGGGCCTTGCCCGATCCGGCGCGATCGATCTCGCCGGGGCCTGTTCCGGCTTTCTTTATGCGCTTACCCTTGCGGATGGCTTTGTCCGCGCCCACGGCCGCGCCGTCCTCATCGTTGCCGCCAATATATTGAGCCGCCGTATCAATCCGGCGGAAAGGGCAAGCGCGGTCCTGTTCGCCGATGCCGCCGGCGCCGTCGTCCTCAAGCCCTGCCGCGAGGCGCAGCGTGGGCTTTTGTCAGCCGATCTCGTTGCGGATGGCGACGGTTACGATCTGATCCAGATAGCGGCGGGAGGCAGCAGCCAGCCCTTCTCTGCCGATACATCCACTGAGGAGGTGCTGATGACGATGCGTGACGGCCGCGAAGTCTTCTCCCGTGCCGTGGCGCTGATGACCGCGACCTCGCAACGGGTGCTGCATCAAGCCGGAATGACAGCAACCGATATCGACCGTTTCGTACCCCATCAGGCCAATGCCCGCATGTTCGGCGCCGTCTGCGGCAATCTCGGCATTGTCAGGGAAAAGACGGTTCGCACCATAGAAACCTTCGGCAATTCCTCCGCTGCCACCATTCCGCTTTCGCTCTCCGTCACCAATGCCGAAAGGCCTTTCCGGCAAGGCGAAAACTTGCTTCTGACGGCCGCCGGTGCCGGTATGACGGGTGGAGCTGTGGTCTATCGCGGGTGAACGATGCCGGGCACGGGACGTCGCGATGCCATGCGATATCCAAAACTCAAGAAGCTAATTTTATTTGGAGAAATTTGGCTGGGGAACCTGGATTCGAACCAAGATCGACGGAGTCAGAGTCCGCTGTTCTACCATTGAACTATTCCCCAAAAGCTTTAAAGCGCGTGGCGCGTTCGCTTTGGTGGGTCGTCATATAGATGATTTATTCCGGGGCGCAAGTCGAAAAAATCGAAAAATGCGTTTTATCCCTGTTTTGCGTTTTGCTCCCCGGTTCAGAGCCGTGCCCGGGTGGAGCGTGGGGTGGAGAGCAAAAGGCTGGTCTCGCTGCCGGTGATGCCGGGCACCAGGCGGATGCGGCGCAGTACCGCGTCGAAATCGCTGAGGGTGGCGGCGTTGAGTTCCACAATCAGGTCCCAGCGGCCGTTGGTGCTGTGGATTTCGGAGATTTCCGGAAAACCGCCAAGGGTGCGGATGACGCGGTCCGTCACATGGCCTTCAATCTCGATCATCATGATGCCGCGGATCGCGGCCTCCACCGCATCGGCGCGCAAAATGACGGTGTAACCAATGATGGTGCCGTCGTTCTCCATTCTTTCGATGCGTGAGCGCACCGTGGCGCGAGAGGTTTCCGTCTCGATTGCGAGATCGGAAATGCTGCGCCTGCCATTGTGTCGCAAAAGGGTGATGAGCCGTTCGTCGAGATTATCCATGATGACCAATTCGATAAATCAATTTTATCAGATCGATAGCTTATTTCGATAATATTGCCAATATTTGATGTTCGTTTCGCCAGATCACTGTGGTGAACTGGTCTTGTTGGCAGGAAAGCGAGGATGGGAATGGAGATCAGGTTGATCGGTGCGCCGCTGCAGATCGGGGCCGGGCAATTGGGATGCGAGATGGGGCCGAGCGCCTATCGCGTCGCGGGGCTTGCTCGTGCCCTTGAAGAACTGGGGCATCGCGTTGTCGATACCGGCAATGTGACGCCGGCGACCTTCCGCGAATTTAATCATCCCAATCCCGCCGTGCATCATCTGTCTGAAACCGTGGCCTGGACCGAGGCGCTGACGGAGGCTGCCTATCGTGAAAGCGCGGATGCCGTGCCGATCTTTCTCGGCGGCGACCATGCGATTTCCGCGGGGACAGTCGCCGGCATGGCGCGCCGGGTGGCAGAGACCGGCCGGCCGTTTTTCGTGCTCTGGCTCGATGCACATACCGATTATCATACGCTTGAGACGACGCGCAGCGGCAATCTGCACGGCACGCCGGTCGCCTATTTCAGTGGGCGAGAGGGATTTGCCGGGTATTTCCCGCCGCTTTCCCATGCGGTTCCGGAAGACAATATCGGCATGATCGGCATCCGCAGCGTGGATCCGGCCGAAAGGGCCGCACTGGAAAAGAGCGGCATTACCGTGCACGACATGCGCTCAATCGACGAGCATGGCGTCGCCGTTCTGCTGCGGGCGTTTCTGGCGCGGGTTCGGGCGGCAAACGGGCTTTTGCATGTCAGTCTCGATGTCGATTTTCTCGAACCGTCCATCGCGCCGGCCGTCGGCACCACGGTTCCGGGTGGTGCGACGTTCCGCGAGGCGCATCTGGTCATGGAAATGCTGCATGATAGCGGGCTGGTCTGCAGTCTCGATCTGGTGGAGCTCAACCCGTTTCTTGACGAGCGCGGCAGAACCGCGACGCTAATGGTCGATCTCGCCGCCAGCCTGATGGGCAAGCGGGTTATGGACCGCCCGACACGGGCCGGCTGAAAGGGGTGATATGATGACCGTGATACCGAACCTCAATATCGTGCCCTTCGTCAGCGTCGATCACATGATGAAACTCGTGCTGCGCGTCGGCATCGATACGTTCCTGCGCGAGCTTGCCGATGCGGTGGAAGAGGATTTCCGCCGCTGGGAAAGCTTCGACAAGACGCCGCGCATCGCCTCGCATTCGAAGGAAGGCGTCATTGAACTGATGCCGACCAGCGATGGCACGCTTTACGGCTTCAAATATGTCAACGGCCATCCGAAGAACATGAAGGAAGGCCGCCAGACGGTGACGGCTTTCGGTGTGCTTTCCGATGTCGGTAACGGTTATCCGCTGCTTCTGACCGAGATGACCATCCTGACGGCGCTGCGCACCGCCGCAACATCGGCCGTCGCCGCAAAATATCTCGCCCGCAAAAATTCCCGCTCCATGGCCATCATCGGCAATGGCGCGCAGAGCGAATTCCAGGCGCGCGCCTTCAAGGCGATTCTCGGCATAGATACGCTGCGGCTATTCGATATCGACCCGTCCGCCAGCGAAAAATGCGCCCGCAATCTCGCCGGGCAGGGTTTTGCCATCAAGATCTGTGAGAGCGCACAGGAAGCGGTCGAAGGGGCGGATATCATCACCACCGTCACCGCCGACAAGCAATATGCGACGATACTGACCGACAACATGGTCGGGCCCGGCATTCACATCAACGCCGTTGGCGGCGATTGCCCCGGCAAGACGGAGTTGCATCGGGACATCCTGTTGCGGTCGGATATTTTCGTCGAATATCCGCCGCAGACGCGCATTGAAGGTGAAATCCAGCAATTGCCGGCGGATTATCCCGTCACCGAGCTTTGGCAGGTCATAACCGGTGAAAAGCAGGGGCGGGCGAGCGACCGGCAGATCACACTGTTCGACAGCGTCGGCTTCGCGACGGAAGATTTTTCGGCGCTGCGTTACGTGCGCTCGAAGCTGCCATCCACCGGGCTTTATACCGAGCTCGATCTGTTGGCCGACCCGGATGAGCCGCGCGATCTGTTCGGTATGCTGCTGCGGTGTGAGGCGGCGCTCGTCCAGGGTCTTCTGCCTATTTCGTCTCCCGGCGGTTCTTGCGGGCAACCACATGTTCGCGCCAGATGGTGAAGAGGCCGGCGGCAATGACGATCGCCGCACCGATGACCATGTTGGACGTCACCACCTCGCCATAGACGGTGACGCCGATGATGGAGACGAGTACCAGTTGATAATAGGAAAAGGGCTGCACCGAGGCCGCATCCGCCAGTTCGAACGCCTTTATCAGGCAATAATGGCCGCTCATGCCGGTAATGCACAGCGCCAGCATCCAGCCCCAATCCTGCGGCTCGATGCTGACCCAATAAAACGGACCGACCAGCGTCAGGGCCGCTGCACCGGCCACGCCGGTGTAGAAGAAGCTTGTCATCGACGAATCGCTTTTGCTGCCGAGGCGGGTCAGGACGCTATAGAGAGCCAGCATGAAGGTCGCCACGAAGGTGATCATCAGCCGGTTGTCGAAACCGTCTCCCTCCGGCTTGAGGATGACGAGAACGCCGATGAAGCCGACAAAAATGGCGCTCCAGCGCCGCCAGCCCACATGTTCTCCCAGCAAAGGCATGGAAAGCGCCGCAACGATCAGCGGTGCGGAGGCGAGGATGGAGTGGCTGTGCGCCAGCCCGACGACGGCGAAAGAAAAGATCGAAATGACGATCTGCACGGCGAGAAGCACGCCGCGGCCGATCTGCAGCCAGGGACGGTTGGCCATGACGGCGCCCCGAATGCCGCCCGCCGACCTTGCGGCCATCAAAAGAACGAAGACGGCAAAGGCCCAGTATCGCAGCATGGCGATAAAAACCGGCGGATAGGCGCTGCCCAGATGTTTCGATATGCCATCCTGCGCCGCAAAGATCGTGAAAGCGA
Organism: Agrobacterium sp. 16-172Ci; assembly: GCF_053522725.1. NCBI lineage: Bacteria > Pseudomonadati > Pseudomonadota > Alphaproteobacteria > Hyphomicrobiales > Rhizobiaceae > Agrobacterium > Agrobacterium sp. 16-172Ci. Next base: position 101,451 of record NZ_JBNWBW010000013.1, on the reverse strand, counting down.
CAAGCGCATAAAGAAAGCCGGTCCTGGGTGATGGCATGAAAAAACCGCTATCCGACTGCCGCCGGCAAAAGAGTATTCGGGGTGAATGAGGTGGGTAACAGCCATATGTTACGGCCGTACCTTGTCAGACAACCTTATTTTCCGAATAGCTGCCATGCAAGTGTGGAAGCTGCGTTTTAAAGGGGCGATTGCTGGAACGTCGTTTTGCGGGCTTTCCCCTCATCCCTGTCCTCGTCACAGGGATCCAGCCAGTCCAAGTCCTTGGACTGAAAGGGGTCTCTCCCGCCGCGCAGACACGCGCCGGCTGGATTCCTGTGACGAGCACAGGAATGAGGGCGGTGGGCACGCCGCTCCGCAGGTCGGCGTAGAGCTAGTATGATGTGAGCCTGCTGCCGAGGGCTTTGGGACAGGCAGGGCTGTCCGCCGTCAACAATTGCGCGGCGGACAGAAGGTTCAGCAAGACGCTCAGCGTCCCGGTTGTGGCTTCAGCCGAGCTTCACGGCCGTCTTCGAGGTCGCGGATTTCAGTGCGGCATCGGCCAGTTTCAGCGCGATCAGACCGTCCTTGATGGAGGGCGACGGCGCGACGTTGTTTTCGATGCTGTCGATAAAGGCGGTGATTTCCGCGGCATAGGCGGCCGTATAACGCGTCATGAAGAAATCATGCAGCGGCGGGCGGGTGTAGCCGTCCGCATTGGCGATCTCGATGGAAACAGGACGCTGGTTTTCGGCCGCGGCCGAACCGAGCGAACCGTGCACTTCGATGCGCTGGTCGTAACCATAGGTCGCGCGGCGGGAATTCGAAATGATCGCCTGTCTGCCGCTTTTTGTCGTCAGGATGATGCTGGCGCTGTCGAAATCACCCAGCGCGCCGATCTCCGGATTGACGAGGACGGAACCGGTGGCAAACACGCTTTCCACTTCCTCGCCGAGCAGGAAACGGGCCATATCGAAATCATGAATGGTCATGTCGCGGAAAATGCCGCCGGAGACCTTGATATATTCGGCCGGCGGCGGGCCGGGGTCGCGGCTGGTGATGGTCACCATTTCCACCTTGCCGATGCGGCCATCGTCGATTGCCTTGTGAACGGCCTGGAAATGCGGGTCGAAACGGCGGTTGAAACCGAGCATCACCTTCGCGCCGGTTTCCTCGACCACCCTGGCGCAGGCTTCCGCGCGGGCGACATCGAGATCGACGGGCTTTTCGCAGAAGATCGCCTTGCCGGCGCGGGCGAAACGCTCGATCAGGTCGGCATGGGTGTTGGTCGGAGTGCAGATGATGACGGCATCGATCGTCTTGTCGGCCAGAACCTCATCGATCGTGCTGACCTTGCACTGCGCCTCGCGGGCGATTGCTTCCGCAGCACCGGCCATGGCGTCCACAACGGCCACCAGCTGCGCACGGCTGTCGGTGGTGATCGCCTTGGCGTGGACCTTGCCGATCCGTCCAGCGCCGAGCAGTGCCAATTTCGTAACCATCTTTCCTCCGGTTTCTCACACCCGTCCCTCACTCCCGGAAAGACAGAATATGAATGCAAGCAATGTTTCGATATGGAATATATGTTCCATTTTGCTAGATCGACATCGCAGACGTGTCAAGCGTTTTGACGATGATCCAGACGGCCGAAATCGCTCTTCGGGAAGGTCATGCGGCGCGGATGGCCGGTGTCGTGAACAGCCCCGCGCGATAATCAATCGGCCGAATCTGTCAGGGCCGCATTGTGGGGCAGGGCATATACTTCGACCGGGGTTTCGAGGCCGCGCAGCAGCCATGGACCGAGATTTTCCAGCTTTCCCTGATATCCGGCCATACGCACGAATTCTTCGGAGAAAAGCACATTGCGTCCGGTCTCCTTGGTCAGCGTTTCCAGCCGCGAGGCGATATTGACGGCGGGGCCGATGACGGTGAAATCGAGGCGGGTTTTCGAGCCGATATTGCCATACATGACATCGCCGACATGCACGCCGATGCCGTAACCCAGGGGATCGTGGCCCTTGCGGCAATTGATTTCATTCAGCGCGACGAGGCTCTTCTGGGCGCTGGCGATGGCTTTCAGCAGGTTTTCGCAGGCCTGCGGGTTGCTGAGCGGGAAAATCGCCAGCAGCCCGTCGCCCATGAATTTCAGGATTTCGCCGCCGAATTCCTCAATGGGATCGCACATGGCGTCGAAATAACCGTTGAGAAGCTCGATGACATCGTCACGCGGCCAAAGGTCGGAAATATGGGTGAAATTGCGCAGGTCGCAGATCAGGATCGCCGCCCCCACCGTCATGCCGCTGCCGCGCGTGGTGGCGCCATTGAGGATTTTTTCGCCCGCATGCGGCCCCACATAGGTCTCCAGAAGGGTGCGCGTCATGCGGTTCTTCAGGCGTATTTCGCTGACGAGCGCCAGCGCCGGAAGCAGGTTTTTCAAGGCGAGGATTTCACTGTCGGAAAAACCGCCGGGCCGGTCGCTGGAGAAGCTGGCGACATGGCGCTTGCCGAAGGTGTGCTCGATCGGCCAGGCGCAATAATCCGTCAGCCCCTCGGCCCGCAGGTCTTCGTAGATCGTATAGCCGGGCTCATCGATGTCCTCTCCGTTCAGCCGGTGGCGGACTTCGGTGGCGCCCTGGTGAATGTCGTTGATAGGGCTGTTCAGATATTCGGGCGTATTTTCAGACCCATAGCCATAGGTGGCGATTTCGGCGGAGGACAGGCCGGCTTTCCACAGAATGCGCGCGCCAAGCCATTGCGGATGGCGAATGCGGAAAGCGAGCACGCCCCGCGCCACGGAAATTCCGCTCGCCCGCAGCCTGTTGCAGAGCTCGACGAATATTTCGTCGATAAAGCGTTCGTCCTTGGTACCGGTGATCAACCAGTCGAGAATTTCCGTCTTTTCCGCTGGCCACAATTCATCCAATGCTGAAGAAACCCGTTCTTCGGTGTCGAGACTTAGTGTCATGGCAGGATTCCGGAGGTTGTTGCTGCTCTCGCACAAGCGGGGCGCATGTCGCACTCGGCCAACATGGTCGCTCGTGAACCCCATGTGGTGCCGGATAACGAAAATGTTAAGAGAGAGGCGCGGAAAATGTTCCGGAAGGGATAGGCGGCATCAGGCCACGCGCGCCGCCCGGATGTTCCCGGGAACATCGTCCCCGGCGGCGCTGAGATTTTTGATGATCGCTAAGGCGGATCAGATAACGGTTTCGACAGGAATATGAAGAGCTGCGGCAACGCGTCTGATGCGCAGCGGATCGCTGTCCGTGCCGTCTTCGAGCGCGCGTATTTCGCTGGTCGTCAGGCCGCAGGTCACGGCAAGCTGTTCGACCGTATATCCGGCTAGATTGCGCGCGGTGAGAACCTTTTTGGCAAAAGGAGCATCGGTTTCGTGATCGGAATCGGGTTGTGAGATTGAAATTGTCATTATTGCATCTCCCTCAGAATGGACACTTAAATGCGGGCGGCAAAGAAAAGTTGCCGGGGCCGAATGCGACCGCGTTGCCGGAGAAGAAAATCGGTGCTGCAACGCAGCGAGGAACATAGCGGCTTCATCGACCTACGCAATAGTTAAATTTTGTTAAGATTCGTGATCGCTGCATTCCTGCGGCACGCCTCTGCCGGAAAAAAGCCGAGATACCGCCGTTTTTCGGGGCTCTTGCGACGGGGCTTTCGCTAGAGCATGCCCCAGGCGCGAAACCGGCCGCGACCGGTCACTTCCCGCAGTTCCAGCTGGTTGGCGAGCCCGATCGCGCCCTGCGGTGTGGTGCCGAGTTCCTTGACGATCATCGCTGCGGAAACCACCGGTCGGGAGACGACAAGTTCCACGAGTTCCGGCAGGCGCGAGGAGGAACGCCGGCCTGCCAGCTTGCGCATCATGCGTTCACGCGCATGGGCCAGCCGGTCATGTTCCTTCATGCCGGCCTGCGCCGCTTCGTAAAAGCTGTCGAGAAGTGCGAGAACGCGCTGTGTCTGGTTTCGGGCGTGCCGACGCTCCCGCGGGACCGTGCGGAGACCGGCGCTGAGGGCCGGCAGGTGATCGGGCGTGACGGCGCCGTCGCGCAGAAAGGCGGAGGCCAGAAGCCGGCCGAGCCAGGGGCTGCGTTGCAGCACCTCGATCATGTTCCAGGCGTCGAGCAGGATGGCGGTGCGAAGAATCGCCGGCAGTTCCTCCGTCCGCGCATGGACGTTCCACCATTCTTTCAGCCGCTCATCCTCGTCCCAGTCGGGTTCGTTGATGATCGCATGGCTTTCCTCCCTGTGCATTGGCGGAAGCGCGCTACCGGTGGTGATCGCGTCGAGCGTTGCGGCGCTTCGCGCCAGAAGCGCATCGAGCTCGGAAAAAGCGCCATCCAGCGATGTTTCCTCCTCCTCAGCGTCGGTGTCTTCATCGCGGGCGTGGTCGAGCGTTTGTCTGGAAGGCTCTGGCGCTTGGGCAAGTGCCGCCCTGCCGCGTAGCCTTGAAAGGCCCGGCGCGGTAAAGGCCCAGCCGGGGGGATTGGAAAAGATCAGCCGTCTCGAGCGGAGAATCCGGTGCGCCGCCGTCATTTCATGGGTTGGCGCGCGCACATCCATATGCGCGTCATGCAGCACCAGATCTTCCATGTGAACGAGTTCGCCATCCACCCACATGGAGGAAATCGCATCGGTGAAATCCTGTCTTTCGATGAAGCCGTGTTTCATCGGTGACCGGTCGATCCGCTCGTCCAGCCGCGCCAGCGCCTCGCCGGCACGGGCGGCGGCAATGAGAAGCTTTTCGATCTGAACGTCCGATATATCGTAAATCATTGATATTTTTTAGTTTGAGCGCGGGCGGCTTACAAGGCGGATCATCGGTGGGCGTGGTGGGCTGATTTTTCGGCAATATTGCAATGCGGTATAAACTTGCGCACTGCAACATGACGGGTATATACCCCCACCGAGAGCGACAAATTATCACACCTTCCGTTCGCCCTTCCATCTCCAGACGAAGATGAATTGGAGTTTACCCGTGAATATTATGGCAAATGGTCCCGCCACCGCGCCGGACCAGAAAACCCGTTTGAAATCCATTATCGGCGGATCGGCGGGCAACCTCGTCGAATGGTACGACTGGTACGTCTATTCGGCCTTCACCCTTTATTTCGCGCCGGTGTTTTTCCCTTCCGGAAACCAGACCGCCGAGCTCCTGAGTGCAGCCGCCGTTTTCGCCGTCGGATTTCTGATGCGGCCCATCGGGGCCTGGTTCATGGGCACCTATGCCGACCGCAAGGGCCGCAAAGCCGGCCTGACCTTATCTGTCACGCTGATGTGTCTCGGTTCGCTGCTGATCGCGATTACGCCCGGCCATGAGGCGATCGGCATTGCCGCGCCGACCATTCTGGTTTTCGCAAGGCTTCTGCAAGGCATCAGCGTCGGCGGCGAATATGGCGCCAGCGCAACCTATCTCAGCGAAATGGCCGGCAAGAACCGTCGCGGTTTCTTCTCCAGTTTCCAGTATGTGACGCTTATTTCCGGTCAGCTTCTGGCGCTGGCGGTGCTTCTGGTGCTGCAGCGGGTTCTGACGCCGGAACAGCTCGGCTCCTGGGGCTGGCGCATTCCCTTCTTCATTGGCGGCCTTCTGGCGATTGCGGTGTTTTATATCCGCCGCGGCCTTGTCGAGACGCAATCCTTCGAAAATACCAAGACTGGAGCTGCCGACAAGCCGAAGTCCAGCGGATGGGCGCTGTTCAAGCACTATCCAAGGGAAGCGCTGATGGTCATGGCGCTGACCTCCGGCGGCACGCTCGCCTTTTATGCCTATACGACCTATCTGCAGAAATTCCTCGTCAACACCTCCGGCTTCAGCAAGGAAAGCGCCACGGAAATCACCACGGCGGCGCTCTTCGTCTTCATGCTGTGTCAGCCGATTGCGGGTGCGCTGTCCGACAGGATCGGCCGCAAGCCGCTGATGGTCGGCTTCGGCATTCTCGGAACGCTGTTCACCTATGCGATCTTCAGCGCGCTTTCGACGACGACCGATCCCATCATGGCTTTCGCCCTCGTTCTGGTCGGCCTGTTGATCGTCACCGGCTATACCTCCATCAATGCGGTGGTGAAGGCGGAAATGTTCCCTGCCCATATCCGTGCGCTTGGCGTGGCTCTGCCCTATGCGCTGGCGAACACCATATTCGGCGGAACGGCGGAATTCGTGGCCCTCAAGTTCAAGCAGATCGGCCACGAAAACTGGTTCTTCTGGTATGTGACGATCATGATCGCCCTGTCGCTGGTGGTTTATGTGAAGATGCGCGATACGCGCGATCACAGCCATATCCACGAGGATTGAGCGACCGCCATCCAGACCGGAAAAAGCCCCGTCCTTCCGATGGGGCTTTTTCTTTTTAGCATTCAGGCGGCTTCGGCGGGAATGGCGATGCGGGCCTCAAAACCGTCCTGCCGGCCCGGCGCCGGCGAGGAAAGCACCAGCTCTCCGCCGGCTTGCTCCACCAGGCTCTTGACGATGGCAAGGCCAAGCCCGGTTCCGTCCGCCGTGGTCTGGCCCCTGGTAAAACGCGTCGTCAGCTTGGGCAGGAGAGCCGCGTCGATCGCCGCCCCGGAATTGACGATGCGGATCGTGCCGTCCGCTTCGGCGACGACCTGCACCGGGCTTTCCGCCGGGCTGTGGATCAGCGCATTTTCGAGGAGGTTACGGATGATGATGCCAAAGGCATCCGCGCCGATCCTGCAGGACAGGCCGCCTTCACAGCGATTGGTGAAGCGGATGCGGGATGAACCGATGGCCGTTCTCATCATGTCATCGATAACCAGTTCGAGAACGGGGATGAGATCGTTTGCCGTGTCGGTGACCCCGATCCTCGCTTCCGCGCGCGACATCTGAAGCAGTTTTTCGGCCAGGTGGGCGAGATGCTGCAGGGATTTTTCGATGTTTTCCACGCGCGGCGCAAGTTCCGGCGGTATGTCGGCGTGCAGCCGCTGCGCCTGCGCCAGCGCGCCGGCAATCGGCGTGCGCAATTCATGGGCGCTGTTGGCGGTGAATTCCCGTTCCGCCTCGATTGCCGATCGCAATCGTCCGAGCAGCAGATTGACCGAACGGGCAATGGGATGGAGCTCGCCCGGAAAGGGTTGTGTTGGCAGCGGCGCGAGATTGCCGCCGTCCTTTTTGCCAATGTCGTCGCGCAGGGTCTGTATCGGTCGCAGCGTTCTGCGCACCACGACAATGACGGCGAAAATGCTGGCGGGAATGAGGATGAGAACGGGAAGCAGCAGCGCGGTGCCCGCCTCTTCGATTGCTTCGCGGCGATTGGCGAAGGCATCGGCAACCTGCAGGAAATAGTTTCCGTCCGGTGTCGCAACCGTAAAGATGCGCTGGGTCGCGGTTTCGGAAAAGCCGGGTTCGAGCGAGACCTCGAAAGGCTCCGTCGAACTGTCATGCGAATGCAGCACCACCTGTCCTTCCCGGTCGCGGACCTGATAGGTCAGATATTCCGCCCGTTCCGACGTCCGGTTGAGCTTTTGCGCGGCAGGCGCGGTGTTGTTTTCCCTCAGATCGTCCACCAATAGCGGCAGCAGTCTTTCGGCGGTTTCCTCAACGCCGGCGTCGAAAATTTCGGCGAACTCATCCTGCATCACCATGACGCCCAGCCCGCAGGCGAGAAGCCAGGATATGGCGACAACGCTGGTCAGCGCCGTCACGAGCTTGCGGGTCATGCTGGTCGGTCTGGCCATTTCTGCCTGCTTGTAATTCTGACTATCGAATGGTGTAGCCGACGCCGCGCACGGTTTCGACGCGGTCATGGCCGATTTTCTTGCGAAGTCGGCTGATATAGACCTCGACCGTGTTGCTTTCTATTTCCGCGCCGAATTCATAAAGCGTGTCGTGCAATTGCGCTTTCGAGACGACCGCGCCGGGATGTTCGACGAGTTTTTCCAGCACGGCCCATTCCCGGGCGCTCAGCGTCTGCGCCGTTCCATCGACCGTGATGTTGCGCGCCACCTGGTTGATCTCTATGCCGGGCAGGCGGATGACGGGAGCGGAACGCCCTTCGTAACGGCGCGAAACCGCCAGCATGCGGGCCGAAAGCTCGTTGAGATCGAAAGGTTTGACCAGATAATCGTCCGCACCGGCGTTCAGCCCGGCGATCCGGTCGGAGACCTGGTCATGGGCCGTCAGAATGATCACCGGCGTCGCGTCATCGCGCTGGCGCAGGCTTTGCAGAAGGGTGATGCCCTCGCCATCCGGCAGGCGCATGTCGAGCAGGATGAGGCCGTAACCCATCGTCAGCGTCGCCGCCATGGCGTCGCCGAGCGTCTTGAACCAGTCGACAGCATGACCCGCCGCCGCGACATGGTCCCGCAGCGCCTCGCCCAGCACATGATCGTCTTCAACAAGCAGAACCCGCAAGACAGCTCCCTCTATCGCTTCGTCCTGCGTATCTCTTTCTCCGGATAAGCGTCAAGCACGGTGTTTCAGCTGTTCTGCCGCTGGGTGCAGCCGCCGAATACATCGAGCGAGGGATCGTAGACCGAAGTGGAGACATTCATCATGCCAAGGATGCTGTGGAAATAATTGTCGTGCGAGCGCCCGCCCTCCGCTGCGGTTTTTGCGAGGCAGGCTTTGTTGAGCCCCATGGATTTCGCAAAGTCATCGTCGAACCAGACGAGAAACGGCACATGGGTCTGCTGGTCGGGCGCCAGAAGATAGGGCGCGCCATGCAGGTAGACGCCGTTTTCGCCAAGCGACTCGCCGTGGTCAGACGCATAGATCATGCCCGTCGCCAGCCTGTCGGAACGGGCCTTCAGCTTGTCGATCACGGTCGAGAGGAAATGGTCGGTATAAAGAAGCGTGTTGTCGTAGGAGTTGACGATCTCCGCGTCGGAGCAGTTGCCAAGCTCGGCCGTGCGACAATCCGGGGTAAATTTGCGGAATTCGTCGGTGTAGCGCAGATAATAGGTCGGCCCGTGGCTGCCCATCTGGTGCAGCACGATGACGCTGTCTCTGGTGACGTTGTTGAGCCAGGAGTCGAGCTTGTCGAAGAAGATATCGTCGCGGCATTCCCCGCCGGTGCAGAAGCGGCTGTCATTGGTGGAGGGTAGGTCGAAATAGGGGATGCGGTCGGCCACGTTCTTGCTGCCGGTATTATTGTCCAGCCATGTCGCGCTGACCCCGGCATGGACGAGAACATCCATGACGTTTTCATTGGCGAGCGCCTTTTTGTGGCTATATTCCGAACGCGGGAACTTCGAGAACATGCAGGGAATGGAAATCGCCGTCGCGGTGCCGCAGCTGGTCGTGTTCGGAAAATAGACCACACCGCGTTTTGTAAGCTCGGGATTGGTATCGCGCCCATAGCCATTCAGGGAAAAGTTCGCGGCCCGCGCCGTCTCGCCCGCTACGATGACGGTGATGCGGGGTTTGCGGACGCCGCCCAATGAAGGCAGGACCTTCGCATCCCCGCCGACCGGGCTGACCTGAATATCGACTTCCTTGCCCGCCAGCGTGAAGTAATGAATGGCCGACATGATCGGCGACAGGGGATTGACGCTTTTGACGATATCCTTGTGCTGGCGCACGGCGGTGGTGAAGGTCTTGGAATTGGCGAAGCTGATGATGCCGGCGATGGAAAGACAGATCAGGATGCTGATCGTGTTCCACAAAAGCTTGTCGAGGATCGGCCGGTGTCTGATGCGGACGGCGGCGATGAGGAGGGACGGCACCAGTCCGTAAATCGCCATGTGCCAGAGAAAGCCGGGCGTGATCAGATTGCCGGCTTCCGCCTGCGTCGTCTCCATGGCGTTGCGGATCATGTCGCTGTCGATGACGATGCCGTAGCGATCCATGAACCAAGAAGCGGCCGCCGCCGCGAAGACGAGGAAGATCAAAAACGGCTTGATGAGATATTTGGCGGAAAAAATGATGATCATGGCGCCGAGCAGGGCGGCCATGGCGGCATAAAGCGCGACGATGGCGACCGGATAGGCGGAAAGATAGGTGTGAACCTTCGACCAGAATGTCCGGTTCGTGAAAAACAGCAGATAGGCCGCCGTCAGCAGGCTGAGCGGCACGCTGCCGATTTCCAGACGATATGTTACTGTTCCCGTCGCTTTCGCGGTAAAAAGAGCCACTGTCAGATCCACCAGATTTCCAATAGGCCGGCGGCAACGGAGACGGAGCGAAAACGCCGTCGTCCAGGCTGCCGCATGGGCCGATCAACGGCGGATGCGTCATTTTGCTGACATCAACCTGAAAGCTTGTCATGGAAGTGTCACACTCCGTCGTGGCCGTTCGGTGGTGCTGTTTGAGATTGTCGAGACGATAGAGGCCTTAATTGAGGCCCACGATGCCTGTGGCGGTGGTGCGCGTTGCAAATATGCGCGTGGCCCTGACCGGCAGCAGGCTGCCTGCGGGCAGGTTCTGGAAGGTCGCCGTCGCCCCGGAAAGCAGGGTCAGGCAGAGATGGCCGCCATTGCCCACATAGATGGCGCGGGTGGGGGAAGAAAGCGGGCTCGTATCGTCCGGAACCACATCGAAAGCGTGGGATGCCGGCGATTCGAGGCCGGCGGCGTGGTGTTCGTAAGTCTCAGCCATTGCTGTCTCCCGTAAATTAAAATCTGCCGCGATTATGGGATGCGCTGCGGCTGCGGGGAAAAGCGGGGACAGGAAATATCCGGACAGGATTTCGGCCTCGTGTTCGGCCTGCCCGCAAGAGCGTCATTCCTTTCGCAATCCCATGCGGTTACGCCGCTCCCGCCTGTTGCCGCCGATGCGGCGCAAACGGGTGATGGCGGATTTTTCGTCCACGGGATCGGCAGGCGGGCGGGTGCTGCCGCTTCAATTGCGCATATGGAGAATGAAGGCCCTGACGGCGGGAGAGGCTTCCGTTTTCCGGTGGGCTATAGCGAGGTCCGAGGTCGTGGAACTGGCCGCAAGCGGCACATAGCGCACACCGGGCAACCTCAGGCAATTAAGCGAGCGCGGCACCAGCGCGACGCCGAGGCCGATGGCCACCATGCTGGTAATCGTGGTGTAGTCCCTGCCTTCCGGGTTGATCGCCGGCTGGAACCCGGCTTCATTGCAGGCTTCAATCGTATTGTAGTGAAAGCCGACATCCGGCGGCTGTCGCGGGGTAATGAAGGTCTCGCCGGCAAGGTTTTTCAGATCGACCTGCAGCGCAAAGGCCAGGGGATGGTTTTCAGGAAGTGCGGCCATCAGCGGTTCGCGCAGCACCACATGGGTTGTCACACCTTCCGGAACAGGCGCGGGCGGGCGGATGAAGGCGAAGTCCAGATTGCCGTCGGCAATCTTGGCCAGTTGCAGCCGCATCTCCATCTCGATCAATTGCAGTTCCACATCGGGATGGGAGGCGCGGAAACTGGCGATGGATCGGATCATCAGGCCGGAATAGGCGGCCGAGGCGACATAACCGATGGAAATGCGCCCGGTTTCGCCGCGGTCGACACGTTTGAGCGCCGCAAGCGTCGCCTCGGCATTGGCGAGGATCTTCCGGGCGTCCTCGTAGAGAAGCTGTCCGGGCGTGGTCAACTTCACCGAGCGGCGCGTTCGGTCGAGAAGCGGCATGCCGACAATCTGTTCGAGCGCCATGATCTGCTGGCTCAAGCCCGGCTGGGCGATACCGAGGCGGGCGGCGGCGCGCTCGAAATTGCGCTCATCCACCAGCGTGGTGAAATAGCGCAGGTGACGCAATTCGAATGTTTCTGCCCGGCTTGCCGGTTTCCTGCCCATCGTCACGGCCTTTCCCGGCAGATTTGAATAATTCCAAGCTATTATCGCTGCGAGTTTTCATAATCAATAGTTCTGAAAAAAACCGGCTGCGCTTATTGGATCGCAATCCGTCCCTTGCGTAATAAGATGACTTAAATTCTCCAGAAAAATACCGCCTTATGGTGGCGCAGGTGACGAAGGGTCTTGGGGTGCAGGGAAAAACCAAACACATTTCCATTCTGGCTGGCGGTTGCGCCGTCATCGCTTATGTGGCGTTTTTGGCCTCGGCTTCCGCCCTTGCGCAGGAGGCCGGTACGACGGTGCTGCAGACCATCACCGTGGAGGGCGCCAAAAATCAGGATCCCAAGGCGCCGGTGAAAGGCTATGTGGCGAAAACCAGCGCCAGCGCCACCAAGACGGGGCGATCCCTGATCGAGACGCCGCAATCCGTATCCGTCATCACCAAGGACCAGATGGATGCTCAGAACGTCCGCAATCTCAGCGAGGCGCTGAACTATGTTCCGGGTGTCGTCGCGCAGCCGTTTGGGGCGGATCCGCGTTTCGATGCGCCGCGCATTCGCGGGTTCCAGGGAAACCAGTTGCAGTTCCTGAACGGTCTGCGGCTGATGCGTACCGCCGGTGCGCCTTCCTATGAGGTTTACGGTCTGGAGCGCGTGGAAGTCATTCGCGGGCCTGCTTCCGTTCTTTTCGGTCAGGGCAATCCCGGCGGCCTTATCAATCTCATCAGCAAGCGGCCGACCTTCGAACGGTTCGGCGAAGTCGGTGTGCAGATCGGCAGCTTCGACTATTACCAGTCGATGTTCGATATTGGCGGCCCGGTGGCGGATAGCGACAGTTTCGCCTATCGCCTGACAGGCCTTGCGCGCAACGCCCATGCCCAGACGGACAACTTGCAGAACGACCGTTATTTCATCGCACCGGCGCTGACCTGGCAGCCGGACGAGGATACGAAGCTGACGGTTCTTGCCTCCTATCAGCACGACAATCCGAGTTCGCCCTCCGGCCTGCCGCCGGCGCTGACCTATCTCAGACCCGGCAATATGCTGGATCGCAGCTTTTATGTCGGCGATCCGTCCTTCGATACGTCGAGCCGCAAATTCACCAATATCGGTTATGAATTCGAGCACCGTTTCGACGAGACCTTCACCTTCCGGCAGAATGCGCGTTATTCCAATTTCGACTGGTCCTACCGCGCGCTCGGCATGTCCTCGACCAGCGGCGGCATGATCGGCAATCTCATCCGCCGCAATGCGACGTTCCAGGACGAGTTGCTGAACACCTTCAACATCGACAACAGCCTGCAGGCGGAGTTCTCCACGGGGCCAATCGACCACACCCTGCTTGTCGGGCTGGACTACCGTTATTTCGACAATAACGTCAAAACCGAATTCTGGGCCGCGACGCCGCTCAATCCCGTCAATCCGGTCTATGGCGGACCGATCAGCCTCACCTCGCGCACGCTTTATGCCGATGTGAAGACGGATATTTCCCAGATCGGCCTTTATGCGCAGGACGAGATGGCTTTTGAGAACTGGCGCGTTACCGCCGGCCTGCGGCAGGACTGGGCAAGCACCAGCGGCACGACCTTCAACGGCACCACCTACCGTTCGCTCGATAAGGACGATCACAAGCTGACCGGCCGCGTCGGCGTCAGCTATCTGTTCGATGGCGGCATCGCGCCTTATGTCAGTTACGCGACCTCCTTCGAACCGGTGCCGCAGCCGGCTGTCGGCGATGCGCCGAAACCGACCACCGGCGAACAATGGGAGGCGGGCGTCAAATACCAGCCCGAGGGTTTCGACGGTTTCTTCTCCGCCGCGATCTACGATCTGACACAGAAAAACGTTACGACGACGGTGGGCGGCGTGACGCAGCAGATGGACGAGGCGCATGTGAAAGGCCTCGAGCTTGAAGGCGTCGCAAGCCTTGCCGACGGGCTCGACCTGCGCGCGGCCTATACCTACATGGACAGCGAGGTCTCCGGCCGCGTGAATAACGGCAAGGAGCTGGACAGCACGCCGCGGCACGCCGCAAGCCTCTGGCTGGATTACACTTTCCCGGAAGATACCGTCCTTGAGGGTTTCGGCATCGGCGGCGGTGTGCGTTATGTCGGAAAACGCTATGGTGATGCCGCCAATACCTTCGAGATGAAGGGCCTCGCCCTGCTCGATCTCGGCGTGCATTACGAGAAGAACGGCTACCGCGCCTCGCTTCTGGTGCAAAACTTGACTGATAAAGAATATATTTCTAGTTGCTCGACTTTCGGATGCTATTACGGTGACGGAAGAACGGTTATGGGCAAGCTGACCTATCGTTGGTGACGCCATATCAAAGTGAAGCAGCAGGGGCATGACGCGCAAGGATCGATGGATGTCCCCCCTTTGGGGGCGGCGGGAATTTTTAGGCCTGCTCGCTGCTTCGGCTCTTGCTGGCAAGGCGCGCGCGGCGGTCACGCCACGCCTTGCCGCCATCGACTGGGCCATGCTGGAAACCGCCGTTGCGCTCGGCGTCATGCCGGTGGCGGCGACCGAGCTCGTCCAGTTTCGGGCGGACGCGGTCGAGCCGGAAATCCCCGCAACCGTCGCCGATCTCGGCCTGCGCGGCGCGCCGAATTTCGAGCTTCTGCAACTGACCCGGCCCGATCTCATTCTGATTTCGCCCTTCTACACCCGCTATACCGGCAGGCTGGAAGCGATTGCCCCGGTCTTCTCGCTGCCCTTTTATGTGAAGGGCGAGCCGCCTTTCGCAAAGGCGCTGGCGGCGGTCTCCGCCCTTGGCGAAAAGCTTGACAAGGCCGATGAGGCGCGCAGGGTTCTGGGCGAAACGGAAGCGACGCTGCAAGCCATGCGGACCCGCCTTGCCGGTTTTGCGGCGCGGCCGACTTATGTGATCAATATCGGCGACGCCCGGCATTTTCGCGCTTTCGGTGCGGATAGCATGTTCGGGGATGTTCTTGGCCGGCTGGGACTCGCCAATGCCTGGGTGGATCGTTCGCAATTCACCTTCGCGGCCCCGGTGCCGCTTGAAAACCTCGCCGCTTCGCCCGATGCGCGCATCGTCATCGTCTCCGATATTCCGGTCGAGGCGCGGGAAACCCTGCGCAGCAGCGCCATATGGCGCGCGCTGCCCGCCGTGCGGGAAAACCGGTTATTGACGCTCGGCAATGTCGGTCCCTATGGCGGCATCACCGCCGGCATGCGCTTTGCGCGGCTTCTGACCGAAGCGCTCTCGGCGCAGGGAGAAGCCCTGTGACGGCGCGGCCTCTTCAGCTTTTCTTCGGGCTGCTGTTCGTTCTGGCCTGCGGGCTTTCCCTGCATGCCGGGCTGTTACGGCTGCCTTTCGGTGCATGGCCCGGCCTGCCGTTCGATGCTGCCACCATGTCGATGGATCAGGTGATTTTCGCCTTCAGCCTGATGCCGCGCGTGGCGGTCGCCATTCTGGCGGGGGCGATGCTCGGCCTGTCGGGCGCGTTGTTCCAGCAATTGCTGCGCAATCCGATTGCCGATCCTTCGACGCTCGGCATCTCGGCCGGCGCGCAACTGGCCATCGTCATCGCCACCCTGTTCTTTCCGTCGGTGCTGGATGGCAACCGCGCTTTGGTGGCGCTTGCCGGCGCGGCTGGTGCGGCCGGCATCGTGTTTCTTCTCGGCTGGCGACGCTCCTTCGAGCCGGTGACCATGGTGGTGTCGGGGCTGCTGGTCGGCATCACCGCCGCGTCCGTTTCCGCCGCGCTGACGCTGGCACAGGGAGAATATCTGATGTCGCTGGTCGTCTGGAACGGCGGCTCGCTCAGCCAGCAGGACTGGTCGAACGCCTTGTCCCTCGCGTTTCAGCTTGTTGCCGGGCTCATGCTGACCGGCCTGCTGATTAAGCCGCTGACGGTCCTCGGCCTCGGCGATGCCGGTGCAAGATCGCTTGGCGTCTCGCTGTTTTCGATCAGGCTGGCGGTCGCCGCCGTCGCGGTCATGCTGGCCGCCTTCGTTGCTTCGGCGGTCGGCCTCGTCAGCTTCATCGGCCTTGCAGCACCTGCGCTCACCCGGGCGCTCGGTGTGCGGCGTTCGTCTTCGGTGCTCCTGGTTTCCCCGCTTCTGGGCGGTCTACTGCTGTGGTTCTGCGACGGTCTCGTGCAGCTTCTGGCAAGCACGACCGCCGAAGTTTTTCCGACCGGCGCGGTAACGGCCCTGATCGGCGGCCCGCTGCTTCTGTGGCTGCTGCCGAAAATCCGGCCGACCGATGTGCAGCGCGGTGAAGGCGTCGAGCTGGCGACAAGACGTCGGCTTAGGGCCCTGCTGCCGGTGCTGGCCGTCATGGCGGGGCTGGTTTTTGCAGCGCTTGCCATCGGCAAGGGGCCCGATGGCTGGACGGTGCTGAAGGCTGACGATCTGCAAAGCCTGCTGCCGTTCCGCTGGCCGCGGCTGGTGGCGGCCGTTGCAGCAGGCGGACTTCTGGCTATGGCGGGCGCGCTTCTCCAGCGGCTTACCGGCAATCCCATGGCAAGCCCGGAGGTGATCGGCGTCAGCGGCGGTGCCGGCCTCGGTTTTGCCGCCGCCATCACGATTTTTCCGGCCGCCGGTCTTTTCGAACTGTTTTGCGGCGCAGGCATCGGCTCTGCGGCCGTCATGATCCTCGTCCTGCTGTTTTCCATGCGCCGGCACCTCGCGCCGGAAAAAATCCTGCTCGCGGGCATCGCCATAAGTTCGCTTTGCTCGGCCGTTCTCTCGGCGCTGCTTGCCATTGGCGACCAGCGGGCATGGCAGATCCTCGCCTGGCTCAGCGGCTCGGGTTCGACGGCGACGCCGGCTTCGGCGATTTTTCTCGCCATTCTTTCCGTCGTGCTGCTGGCGGGGGCGTTATCGGTCACGCGCTGGCTGACGATCCTGCCGCTCGGACGCGATGTGCCGCTCTCCCTCGGTCTGCCGCTCGATGCGGCGCGCGTCGCCGTCATCGCGGTGGCGGGCATTGCCACCGGGGCTGCCTCGCTGCTCGTCGGTCCCTTGAGTTTCGTCGGATTGATGGCGCCGCATATTGCACTTCGCGCCGGTTTCACCACGCCGCGCGACCATCTCCTCGCCTCCTTCCTGTTCGGCGCGGTGCTGATGGCGCTTTCCGATCTTGGCGCACGGACAGTCACCTTTCCCTATGAACTGCCGCTCGGGCTTTTTGCGGCGCTTGCCGGCGCGCCCTATCTGATCTGGCTTTCAGGCAGGCGATGATGAATTTCTTGAACGACGTACGGAGATGAGAACCATGGGTCAGGCAGCACTTGCCGTCGATTATGACGATATTCCGCTTTTTTCTCTCGACGGCGTGACCATGGAAGTGCCGGGCAGGACATTGCTGCAGCCGCTGACGGCCAGTTTTGCGACCGGCAAGACCATCGGCCTGATCGGTCATAACGGTTCGGGAAAATCCACGTTGCTCAAGATTCTCGCGCGGATTCAGGAGCCGACGGCGGGCGGGGTCTCATTCGAGGGTAAGGCGCTTGGCGCATGGGGCAATCGTGAATTTGCGCGAAAGCTCGCCTATCTGCCGCAATATACGCCGGCCGCCTCCGGCATGCTGGCCAAGGAACTGGTGGCGCTCGGCCGTTATCCCTGGCACGGCGCGCTTGGGCAGTTCACCAAAGCGGATCAGGAGAAGGTGGACGAAGCCATCGAACTCACCGACACCGTCGCCTTTCGCGACCGGCTGGTGGATACGCTTTCAGGCGGTGAGCGCCAGCGCGTGTGGCTTGCCATGCTGGTGGCCCAGAACGCCGAGAGCCTGCTTCTCGACGAACCCATCTCCGCGCTCGACATGGCGCACCAGATCGAAGTGCTTTCGCTGGTGCAGAGACTGTCGCGCGAAAAGGGTCTCGGCGTCATCGTCGTGCTGCACGACGTCAACATGGCGGCGCGCTTCTGCGATGAGATCGTCGCGCTTCATTCCGGCCAGCTTATCGCGCGGGGAACGCCGCAGGAGATCATGACGCCGGAGACGCTGCAGCGCATCTATGGTGTCCGCATGGATGTCATGACCCATGCCGCCACCGGCTTTCCCGTCGCCCTGCCGCTTTGAGGTTGTTGCAGCAAAACAACGGCCGGCAACGCTGGCTGTTGATGGCGATTCCCCACGTATTTCCCGCCCTAACAATGTCTTAATGGCGTCCTACCGCCATCAGACATTGTTAACCGTTCCGCTTTCATCGCCTCCAATTAAGTTGTTTTGGATCGATTTCAGGGAACAAACGTTAACAGTGCGGAATTCAATATCCGGAGAGGGCAAGAAGGGCTGCTGCGGGTAGGAATAAAACAGGAGAAAATCAGATGAAAAAGGCTGTTGCCGTAACTTTTGCCGCATTGACGATGGGCCTCGGCGGAACCGCATCCGCCCTCGCTGCCGACCTCGCGAGATATGAGCCGGCTCCGCAGGAGCAGGACGATCGCAACGGCGTCAAGATCGGTTACCTCACCTGCGATATCGGCGGCGGCGTCGGTTACGTTCTCGGCTCGGCCAAGGAACTGGATTGCACCTTCCAGTCCACCATGGGCGCCCGTCGCACCGACCATTACACCGGCGCCATCCGCAAGATGGGTGTCGACCTCGGCTTCACCACGCAGGGCCGTCTGGTCTGGGCCGTTTTCGCCCCGACCGCCGGTTACCACCGCGGTTCGCTCGGCGGCCTTTATCAGGGCGCAACGGCTGAAGTCACCGTCGGTCTCGGCGTCGGCACCAACGTTCTCGTTGGCGGCACGTCCGGCTCCATCCAGCTGCAGACGGTCAGCGTGACGGGTCAGGTTGGTCTCAACCTCGCCGCCACCGGCACCTCCGTGACGCTCACGGCCATGAACTGATCGGCAAAGTGCCCGGCCCCGGCCGGGCATTCTGTCGCATGTCAAAATACGCCCTCTTCGTTGTCAGACGGAGAGGGCGTTGTATTATCCGGGCCATGATTTCCACATTCAGAAGTGTCGCGGCAGTAACCGTCTGTTCTTTCCTTTCGGCGACAGCCGCTTTTGCCGAGGGCGATGCGGCCCATGGGGAGAAAGTCTTCAGCCGCTGTTCCACCTGTCACAGCGTCGACACGCCACGCACCCGCATGGGGCCGCATCTGATGGGTGTCGTCGGCAGGCCGATGGCTTCCGTCACCGATTACGGCCACTATTCGCAGGCGCTGAAGGATGCCGGTGCGGCTGGCCGGGTGTGGTCGGAAGAGGAACTGCAAAAATTCATCGCCAGCCCGAAAAAGGCGATCCCGGGAAATGCCATGCGCTTTTTCGGGCTGTGGAGCGAAACCGATATAGCGGATCTGATCGCCTATCTGAAAACGCATCCCATGCCGCAATAGCGGTCAGAGCGGCGCTTCAGCGATAATCTCTTCCGCCTCTTCGAAGGTCATCGCCATGACTTTCGAGCCGATCTCAAAGCCGAAGCCGTTACGGGCGAAAGCGGAGAATTCCTTGGTCTTGCGCTTCTCGTCCAGTTCGACACGGCGAAACGGCCCGAAGGCGCGCTTGCGCGCGAAGATGACGGCTGCGACGAGATCGTTTGTTTCCTGAAGCGCGACGGCTGCCGTTTCCCGGGCGATGCCCTTGACCTGAAGTTTCTGCGCGAGCCCGCGTTTCGACTTGCCGCTGCGCTGGCCGCTCCGCACGGTAATTTCCGCGAAGGCCGTGTCGTCGAGCGCCTTGATGCCATAAGCGAAGGTTACGGCAAATTCGCCAAGCGCCCTGACCTGCGCCGGGCTGATATCATCGAATTTTTCCCGCGCCTTGCGCATGATGGCGTCGCGCAGCTGCTTTTCCGTCATCATGCGCTGTTCCAGCCGGTAGAGCGCAGAATTGCGCGCCCAGGACAGCATCCGGCTGGTGGGTTCAATGGCCGGCGTGTCGCCGTCCATCGCCATGTCGTCGGCCAGGAAGGGGCTGGAATCGTCGTTCATTCCGCTTTTATAGCGCGGTGAACCCGTCTTGCCAGTTCCTTCCCGGCCCGTTTCCTCCGGTTTTTCAGTAGATCAAGGCGTTTGCGCGCCGGTTGCGGCGACATAGACCGAATAGAGCGATTTCGTCGCGGTGATGAACAGGCGGTTCTTTTTAGGGCCGCCGAAGGTGAGGTTCGCGACTGTCTGCGGCACCTTGATCTTGCCGAGGAGCGTACCTTCGGGGGAAAAGCAGTGGACGCCATCGCCGGCGCTGCTCCACAGGTTGCCGGCCGTGTCCAGACGGAAGCCGTCCGGCAGGCCATTGTCGAGATTGCAGAATTCCCGGCCGTTGGTGAGCTTTACGCCATCTACCACGTCGAAGACGCGGATATGGCGCGGGCGGGTGACGTCGTGGCTATAGGAACTGTCGGCAACGTAAAGCTTCGTCTCATCCGGCGAAAAAGCAAGGCCGTTCGGCTGCACGAAGTCGTCGATGGCGATGTCGATTTTTCCGGTTGCGGGATCGAGCCGGTAGACATTGCGCGTCTTCTGTTCGGGTTCCGCCTTGTAGCCCTCGTAATCGGACAGAATGCCGTAGGTTGGATCGGTGAACCAGACGCTGCCATCGGATTTCACCACCACGTCATTGGGTGAGTTCAGCCGCTTGCCGCCGTAGCTGTCGGCAAGAACGGTGATCGAGCCGTCGACTTCGGTGCGGGTGACGCGGCGGCCGCCATGTTCGCAGGAAACGAGCCGCCCCTGCCGGTCGCGCGTATTGCCGTTGGTGAAGTTGGAGGGCTGGCGGAATACCGAGATCCCGCCATCCGGCACCCAGCGCAACATGCGCTCATTGGGAATATCGCTGAACAGCAGGCAGTTCAGATCGGCAAACCACACCGGGCCTTCGGCCCAGCGGCAACCGGAATAAAGCTCTTCCAGCTCGGCATTGCCGACGATCAGATGGCGAAAGCGGTCGTCGTGGATTTCGTAAGGGGAGGTCTTGTCTGTGGTCATGAGCGTGGTCCGCTTGGGGGCTTGTCGTTATGGGTTCAGCGCGTGGCCTTGGGGCCGCTTGCCAGAAGAATGACGGAGATGATGATGAGGCCGGTGAGGATGAGGCGGATGCCGGCGCCGAAACCATAGGTATTCAGCATCGACACCACCAGGAACATGAAGAGCGAAGCGCCCCAGATGCCGGGCACATTGGAATCCCCTCCCGCCACCGCCGTGCCGCCGATGACGACGACGGCGATGGACATCAGCAGATATTCCGAGCCCATGTTGAGCGCAGCACCGCCGGAGAAGCTGGCGAGCAGGTAACCGGCAATCGCCGCCAGCACCGCGCAGAGCACATAGGTGACGAAACGTGCGCCGTCCACGGGAATGCCGGTCATGCGGGCGGCGAAGGTGCTCTGGCCGATGGCGGAAATCCAGCGTCCGTAAAACGAGCGGTCGAGCAGCAGCCAGGCGATGACCGAGAGCAGCAGGGCCACGAGGGCGACGTTCGGAATGCCGAAGAAACTTGACGTGGCGAATGTGGCCAATGTTTCCGGCGGCTTGATGCGCAGGCCGCGGTTCGACCAGATGGCGATGGATTGCACGATGAAGCTCATGGAGAGCGTCGCGATGATCGGTGGGATGCGCAGGAGCTTGATCAGCGCATAATTTCCGATGCCGATGGCGATGCCGATCAGGATGGCGATCAGCAGTCCGGGCAGGATGAGACCGTCGGACACATCCATGAATTTGAGCGCCAGCGTGCCTGACAGCGTCATCGTGGCGGGTACGCAGAGGTCGATATTGCCCGGTCCGAGCGTGATGACGAACATCTGGCCGATGCCGACGATGACCGAAAAGGCCGCAAAGGTGAGTGCGGCGTGCGACAGGCCGAAGGAGCTTGCACCGCCGGTGAAGAGCACGGTGACGATCCAGACGACCGCCGTTGCGGCAAAAGACCAGATCCATGGTTTTCTGGTGAGGGAAGAGAGCCCGTTCATTGGTTTTTCTCCCGCTTTTCAAGACGGTTGAGCAGAATCCGCAGCGCCAGCACGATGATGAGGATCGCCCCCTGCGCGCCGATCTGCCAGTCCGGCGAAATGCGCATGAAGGAGAGGAACGAACCGGCGAGCGTCAGCGTCAGCGCGCCGATGACCGCGCCGATGGGCGATACCCGGCCGCCGACGAATTCGCCGCCGCCGAGAATGACACCGGCAATCGAGAGCAGCGTGTAACGCAGCGCGATATTGGCGTCGGCCGATGTCGTCAGCCCGACAAGGGCGATACCGGACAGCACCGCAAAGAAACCGGCCAGCGCAAAGGTGGCGGCGCGAATGCCGACGACCGACCAGCCGGAGCGCTCGACCGAGCGGAAATTGCCGCCGACGCCGCGCATCAGCACGCCGAAAGAAGAGCGCATGACGATGTAATGGGCGACGACCGCGATCAGGATGCTGGCGACGATGGCGATCGGCGCGAAAGGCGGTTTTGCCGTCATCAGCGTGCGAATGAAGGCGGGGGCCTGGCCGCCTGGCGAGGGAAGAATGAGAACGGCGAGGCCGCCCCAGACGAAGCTCATGCCGAGCGTGACCACGATGGAGGGCAGGGCGCGGATATGGATGATGGCGCCCAGCAATGCATAGACCGCAATCGCACCGGCAAAAATCGCAATTCCGAGGAGTGGCGTGGTTTGCAGGAAAGTGGCGGTCACACAGGCGCAGAAACTGACGAAGGTACCCATCGACAGATCGAGATCGTTGACCGACATGATCAGCATCTGCGCAATGGTGGCGAGCGCAATCGGCACCGCCAGATTGAACAGCAGGTTCATGCCGGTATAGCTCATGGCGCGCGGCTGCATGTAGAAGACGGCGGCGAGCAGGAAGGCGAGCGAGGCGGCGGGAATGATGAGGCGGAGCGCGTTTGCCGAGAGTTTCATGCGTGGTCTTCTCCGGCAAAGGAGGCCGCCAGCACATTCTGCTCGGTAATATCGTCGCCGACGAGTTCCGCCTGGATGGCGCCGTCGCGGAACACATAGACCCGGTCGCAGAGGCGGATTTCGTCCATTTCGGTGGAGTACCAGATGAAGGTGCGGCCGTGGGAGGCTTCGGTTCTCAAGATGTCATAGACCTCCTGTTTGGTGCCGATATCGACGCCGCGCATCGGGTCGTCCATCAAAACCGTGCTGGCGGTGGTGGCAAGCGCGCGGGCAAAAAGCACCTTCTGCTGGTTGCCGCCGGAAAGCGAAAGGATCTTGTTGCCCATGTCGGGCGTGCGGATTTCGATGCGCTTTTTCCATTGCGCCCCAAGCTCGGTTTCCTTGGCTCTGTCCACCATGCCTGCGGCTGAAATATCCCTGAGCGAGGCGATGGACAGGTTTTTGAGGATGCTCCACAGCGGAAAAGTGCCGTTCAGGCTGCGATCCCCCGCCACGAAGGCGATATCGGTCTTGCGCGCGGGCAGCCAGCTATTGTTGCGGGCAAGATAAAGATCGAGCAGCGCTTCGGTCTGGCCATGACCGCCGAGGCCGGCAAGGCCGACGATCTCACCGCGAAAGGCCTCGAAGGCAAGGCCTTCGCCGCGCCGTGCCGGCATGGAAAGCACCTTCTCGCCTGCCTTGCGGCTTTCACCCCGCCGCCTGTCCTGTTCCTTGACGACACTGCCCATGGCCTCAACCAACGAGCGGGTGGTGAAGTCGGTGGCCTTCCGGTCGGCCACCACCCGGCCATCCTTCATCACCACGATACGGGTGGCCGTCGAAAGAATTTCGCCGAGAATATGCGAGATCAGCAGAACCGACCCGCCCTCACGCACGAAACGGCGGACATAATCCATCAGCTGCTCGGCGAGACCGGCATCCAGCGAAGAGGTGGGTTCATCGAGGATCACCAGTCTCGGCGCGTTCGGTATGCGGCAAAAATTGATGGCGATTTCCACCATCTGCCGTTCGGCGATGGAAAGTTCGGCGATGGTCAGCTCGCAATCGATGCCGTGGCCGGGAAAAATCTCGTCCAGTGTCTGGCGGATCGTCGTCAGCGCACGGCCGCGCCAGTTTCGCCCACCCGTGGCGGCATGCATGATGCGGACATTTTCGCTGATCGTCAGGTTCGGGCAAAGCGACAGTTCCTGAAACACGCAGCGAACGCCGCTCGCGCGCGCGGCGGCAATGCCGTGGCGGTTTTCGTTGCCGCCATAAGAAACGGAACCCTCATGCGGCGTCAGCCCGCCATTGATGACGTTGACGATGGTGGACTTTCCCGCGCCGTTATGGCCGACGAGCCCGAGGCATTCCCCCGTGCGGATGACGAGATCGGCCCCATCCAGCGCTCTTACCGCGCCGAACACGACCTTCACGCCGCGCGCAGCGACGACTTCTTCCGCCTCGATGATGTCATTCATGAGCAACTACGCCAGTGATGTGAAAATCAGACAATGTGTGACTATTGCGGCGCCCTTTACGGGAGCGCCGCAATAGTCAGGCTCTGGGTCGATCCGGCCTATTTGGCCGATGCGATGGCCTTCTGGGCGTCTTCCTGCGAATATTCAACATTCGCCACGCCGCCCTTCTGGGTCGTCTTCAGATTTTCCTCGAGATTGGCCTGGTCGATGCGCAGGAAGGGCACGGTCAGGTCCTTCTTCACATCCTTGCCATCAAGGATCTGCTGCGCCACCCAGAAAGCGAGCGTCGAGACGCCTGGGGCGATGGAGACGGACATGGTCTCGTAACCGCTTGCGTCCTTCTGCTGTTTCCACCATTGCAGTTCGTCTTCACGGTTGCCCATGACGATGGTCGGCGTCGGGCGCTTGGCGGCGGCAAAAGCCTGTGCCGCGCCATAACCGTCGCCGCCCTGCGTCACGACTGCCGCGACTTCGGGAAGGCTCGGCAGAATGCCGGCGACGGCGCGCTGCGCCACATCCTGCGCCCAGTCGCCGTTGACGGAACCGACGATCTTGAACTGCGGGTTCTTGGCGACGCCGGCGGCGATGCCGGCGTGGATTTCATCGTCCACCGAAACGCCGGCAAGGCCGCGAATTTCAAGCAGGTTGCCGCCCTTCGGCATGGCCTTGGCGAGATAGTCGATCTGGCTTTCGCCCATTGCCTTGAAATCGACGGCGATGCGCCATGCGCAGGGCTCCGTGACGATGCCGTCGAAGGATACGACGGTGATGCCGGCATCGCAGGCTTCCTTCACCGCGCCGTTAAGCGCGGTCGGCGAAGCGGCATTGATGACGATGGCGTCGTAACCCTGAAGAATGAGGTTCTGGATCTGCGCGGCCTGTTCGGTCGCCTGGTTTTCGGCGGTGGTGAAGGCGTCGGCGGCGGCGACCTGCTTGTCGGCAACCGCCTGCTTGGTGATCTTGTCCCAGCTCGTCAGCATCGCCTGACGCCAGGAATTACCGGCATAATTGTTTGAAAGCGCGATTTTTTTGGCCGACGTATCGGCATGAGCGGTGATCGGCAGAGCTGCGCATGCGACAGCGGCCGATGCCAGAAGCATCTTCCTGAAAGCCATTTGATTTCCTCCCTCGTGGCTTGCCCTTTTCGAGCCCGGAATCCTCGCACGCCGCAAATCTCCTCGGCGGCAGGTGGAATTCCTTTGCACTGGAGCTCCTTTCCCCAGTAGAAGCGAGAATGACCAAGAAGATTTGGCTTGTATAGGCGGATCGCGGCAATCTTCCTGCGGGTTTCCGCAGAAAGCTTGCGGGAACCCGCAGGACGAAACGCCACTGCCGGGCGCAGAATGGATGATGCGGCGCCCTTGGGGTTGAATCTTGCCGCGATGGTCGAAGGCAGGCGCTTGGGAGGGCGTCCGCACATGCTGGATACGCCGAAAAGCGCTCTTTTTCATCATTATATGGGCATTTCGCGGCTGCTCGCCGGGCAGCTCGAATTTAATGCCATCATCCAGGCGGTCGCCACCGAGATCAGCCATATCATCCCGCATGACCATATGGATGTCTGCATCAAGCAGCTGGATGACAAATATCACATCGCCTATGAGAGTGGTCTCGTCAGCGCCTGGAGCCGGCAGCCGCCCGCCCTTCTGACCGGCAGCCCGATCCGTTCGCTGCTGTCAGGAGAGGTGGAATATCTCTTGAGCGGCGACGCCTGTTCCGATCCGCGCTTTCATTTCGAAGGGTCGTTTTCAAGCCCGATCATCGAGCTTAATCTGCATAGCCGGCTGCATGTGCCGATGAAGGTGCATGGCGACATCATCGGCGCGCTGAGTTGCTCCTCCCACCAGTCGGACGCCTACACGATGGAGGATGTGGCGAATGCCCGCGCCGTCGCGGATTTGCTGGCGCCTTATTTCTACGCCATCCGTGCCGCCGAGCAGGCCAAACGCTCCGCCATCGAGGAAGCGCGCGCCAATGCCCGCGAGGAGGGACTGCGGCTGGGCGCGCTGCAATTGACCGAGGCGCTGGAGGCCGAGCGGCAACGTATCGGCATGGATCTGCACGACCAGACGCTGGCGGATCTGACGCGGCTGGCGCGGCGCATCGAGCGCATGAGCCATACCCCCGACCTGTCAGGCGAGATGCTGGAGCCGGTGGTGCGCAGCCTGCAGCATTGCATGCAGGATTTGCGCGAGATCATCGAGGAGGCGAAACCCTCGATCCTGCAATTGTTCGGCGTCGTTGAGGCCATCGAGACCTATGTGGACCGTTCCGTGCGCGACAGCGGGTCCGCAATCGACTGGTCGGTGACGGATGAGACCGATGGGCTGGTGGAAAGGCTGGACAAGACGGTGGCCATCTCGCTGTTCCGCATCGTGCAGGAGGCGGTGAACAATGCCATTCGCCATGCACAGCCCGAAGCGATGGCCGTGAAATTGACCGCAATCGACGGCGGCTTGCGGGTGACGGTCAGCGACGATGGCAGCGGTGGTGGCGAAGGCGGGGCCTCCGGCGGCCTCGGCATCGGCAATATGAAGACGCGGGCGCGGCTGATTTCGGCGAAATTCGATATTGGCGGCAATGGCACGGGAGCGGGAACCCGCATCACCGTCACCTTGCCGGCAGGCGCTTTCGACGGGCGGGAGGAGTTGTGACATGGACGTGCTGATCGTGGAGGACGATGCGCTGCACCGCGCCTATCTGAACGAGGCGGTGCGTGCCGCGCTGCCGGAATGCGACAAGGTGCTGGAGGCGGCAAACGGCAGAACCGGCGAAAAGCTCGCACGGGAAAATCGCGCCGCCCATATCGTCATGGATTTGCAGATGAACGAGCGCAACGGCATCGAGGCGGCACGCACCATCTGGAAGGAAAGGCCGGATACCCGCATCCTGTTCTGGTCCAACTATTCCGAC
The DNA here is from genome assembly GCF_053522725.1 of Agrobacterium sp. 16-172Ci. NCBI lineage: Bacteria > Pseudomonadati > Pseudomonadota > Alphaproteobacteria > Hyphomicrobiales > Rhizobiaceae > Agrobacterium > Agrobacterium sp. 16-172Ci. The sequence goes on along the minus strand of NZ_JBNWBW010000013.1, from coordinate 74,548 downwards.
GAGGCCTATGTGCGCGGTGTTTCCCGCATCGTGCCGGAAGGGGCCGCCTATGGCTACGTGCTGAAATCCGCCTCCGATGACCGCCTGCGGCTGGCGCTGCGCAGCATCTTCATCGAGGCGCAATGTGTGATCGACCGGGAAGTGCGCGGCCTGCAGGAAAAGAGCCTCGGCAAGGCGCATGGCTTTACCGATTCCGAATATGAAATCCTTGTCGATGTCGCGCTCGGCCTCACCGACAAGGCGATTGCGCGCCGCCGCAACCTGTCGCTGCGCAGCGTGCAGAACCGGCTGCAAAGCCTCTATGAGAAACTGAATGTGCATCAGGCAGCCGGCGATGACGAGGCGGAAGGCCGGTATAATCTCAGAACCCGCGCCGTTACCGTCGCTTTCCTGCGCAAGCTGCTGAATTACAGCGCGCTGGAAAGGGCCGAGCGGGAACTGGCGGAATGGGCCGGTAGCCGCTGATCCTCAGGGCAGGAAGGCAAGCAGCCGTCTTTCATCCGCCCTGAGGCCGGAGACGGGCTTTGCCCCGACCTTCAGGATACGGCCAAGCTTTTTCTGCGCTTTCTCTTCCGTGGCTATATCGAGGACAGCCGGGTGCACATAGCTCTTGCGGCAGATGGCGGGTGTGTTGGAAAGCTCCGCCGCCGCTGCCTCGCACATGCCTTTTATGCTCGGTTTTTCACCCGCCGCCACATGTTCCATCGCGTTGCAGAAGGCGGCGAGCGTTCCGCCCCAGGTGCGGAAGGTCTTGGCTGAAATACCCTGACCGCCGATACGGGAGAGATAAGCGTTGAGATCGCTGGAATCGACCGAATGCACGCGGTTCTCACTATCCTGCCAGACGAAGAGTTCCTTGCCGGGCAGATCGGCGATTTCCTCAAGGATTTTCTGAAGGCGAGGGTGGCGCAATTGCCGTTTCACCTTCTGTCCGCCCTTGGCGGCAAACCGCAGCTCGATGGTTTCACCGAAAGAGACGTGTCGCTTGAGCAATGTCGTTGCGCCATAGGTGCCGTTGGTTTCGAGATAGGAGCGGTTGCCGACGCGCAGATAGGCGGCATCGAGCAGCAGCGTGAGTGCTGCGAGCGTCATTTCCTGCCCATGATCCTGTTTTTCGATATCGGCGATGGCGCGGCGGCGAATGGCGGGCAGCGCCTTGCCGAAGCTTTTGAGCTGGAAGAATTTCGTCTCACCCCGGAGCGCATGCCAGTCGGGATGATACCGATACTGTTTTCGCCCGCGGGCATCGAAACCCGTAGCCTGCAGATGCCCTGATGGATCGATGCATATCCAGACGTCTTTATAGGCGGGCGGCACGCCGAGCGCCTTGATGCGCTTCAGTTCGACGCTGTCGGAGAGAAGTTCGCCGCCCGGAAGGCGGTAACAGAAACCGCGTCCGCGTTTTTCGCGGGAAATACCCGGCTCCTGATCGTTAACATAGGCAAGTCCGATTTTGGCAAGAAGGCGGGTGGGCGGTTGTGGCATGGTTTTTTCCGGCAGGTTTCACGCTGCGGCAAACGAAAAACAGGCCACCTTCGTTCCGGCGGCCTGTCGTTCCAGTCATGAGTTTTCTCAGCCGGCCTTTTTAATCAGCCGGCCTTGGCGATCCGCAGAATTTGCGATTCACCGCCGCCGCGCTCTTCGGTCACGGCATAGATCGCGCCATCCGGACCGACCTTCACGTCGCGAATGCGCGCTTCCAGCGGCAGCCGGCTTTCGGTGGCAACCCTGTCGCCATCGATATGCAGGATGACGAGACCCTGGCTCACCAGACCGCCCACGATGAAGGCGCCCTTCCATTCGGGAACCTGGTCGCCGTCATAATAGGCCATGCCGGAGGGGCCGATCACCGGGTCCCAATAATAGACCGGCTGTTCCATGCCTTCCTTTGCGGTAACGCCTTCGCCAACCGACCTTCCGCTATATTCGACGCCATAGGTGATGACCGGCCAACCGTAGTTCAGGCCGGCTTTCGGCAGGTTCAGCTCATCGCCGCCCTTTGGCCCGTGCTCCACCGTCCAGAGCCTGCCCTCACCATCCAGTGCCGCAGCCTGCAGGTTGCGGTGGCCATAGCTCCAGATTTCGGGGAGGGCGTTCTGCTGGCTGGCGAAGGGATTGCCTTCAAAGGCCTTGCCCTGCGTATCGATGCGGAAGACCTTGCCAAGCCCGCTCGACAGGTCCTGCGCCTGCACGCGCGGCTTTGAATCCGAACGTTCTCCGACGGTGACGTAAAGCTCGTTGTTCGGCCCGAAAACGAGGCGGGAGCCGAAATGTTTGTCGCCGTCATAGGTCGGCATCTGGCGGAAAATCACCGAGACATTGTCCAGCTTTGCCGCGCCGCCCTCCTCGGTCAGTTTCGCCGAGGCTACCGAAGTACCGTTACCGCCATCGCGCGGTTCGGAAAAGGAGAAGAAGATGGTGCGCGATGTTTCGAAATCGGGAGCCAGCGCGATGTCGAGAAGGCCGCCCTGTCCGTCGGATGCCACCTCAGGCACGCCCGCGATCGCCGGGCCGGCCTTTCCATCGGCGACGATATGCATCGCGCCTTCCTTGGCCGCGACGATCATGCGGCCATCGGGCAGAAACTCCATCGACCACAGATGCGGCAGGCCGTCCGCGATCACGGTTTTTTCGACGCTTGGCTGGGTGGCGGCCTGCGGCGCGCGGGTCTGACCCTCAAAGGCCGGTTTCTGATCCGGCGCATTCGGCCGTTTCGTTTCGGCGGCCGGGGCCTGGGCCTGCGCAACACCGGCGAGCGGCACGGCGAGCAGCGCACACAGGATCGTCGAACTCAGAAATCGGTTGGTATGGAACATGGGTCTCCCTTCCATCGTTTACATCAGGCGGAAAACCATTTGGGGAGGATTTCGTTTCCTGCGATAGTTTCAAGAAAACTTGATCACTCCGTGTGCAGGCGGCACGCTCTTTTCTCATCCATGCGAATTCATAAGGAACCGCAAGGCGCAAGCGACGTTTGGGCTCTGTTATACGGAGGGCGCTATGCAGATCATCGACAACAAGACCATTGACGGGAACAGAACCAAGCCGATTCTCAACGTTGCGGAATTCTGCCGGCGTTACCGGCTGGACAAGGCCGAGGAAACCCGGCTCAGAAAGCTGTTTGGCGAGTTCGCCTCGCGGCACGAGCTTTTGATGAATGCGCAGCGCAAGCCGAGCTTCCGCTGATCATTCCTCCGGGTCGAGAGATTTCCCGAAAATCATGAAGACATCATAACGGGTGTTCTTGCCCATTATCTGATGCGAAGGCCTGCGAATGCCCGGCATCGGCTCGGCGCGGAGCGGCCATTTCAAAACCACCCGTTTCGTCGCATTCTCCAGTGCAGCCTCCATCAACTCCACCTGATCCGGGTCGGAGCCAACCAGTTCCCTGAGCACCCGCATCTCCTTTTTCACCAACGCCGTGTTGTGGCGCGGTGGGTGCATGGGGTCTACAATCACCACCTCCGGTGAAAGCTCTTGCAGCAACTGGCGTGAATCTCCATGAAGCAGCGTCATGCGCGCCGCCGCCTCGGCATAGGCGCCGCCCGCCTCCAGCGCACGGCGAATGCCATCGGCGAGGTGCGCATGCATGTCCGGCGAGCGTTCGATGAGGGTCACTTCCGCGCCGAGTGAGGCAAGCAGAAAGGCATCCCGCCCGAGCCCGGCCGTGGCATCGACGATTTTTGGCGTGCGGCCTTTGGTGAAACCCGCGGCTTTCGGCAAGGCCTGCCCGCGCCCTTCGCCGGAACGGAAACGGTGCCCGACCGCGCCGCCGACAAAATCCACCACGAAGCTTTCGTTTTGTTCCTTCATCTTGGACCTCAGAAGGGGCAGGGTACGGTATAGGTGACGTCACGGCCATCGGGATGGCGGAACCCGACCTCCTGTGCATGCAGCATCAGCCGCGGCGCGGCGGCGAGCGCTTCGCCTTCGGCGTAAAATTCATCGCCGAGGATCGGATGGCCGAGCGCCTTCATATGCACCCGCAATTGGTGGGTGCGGCCGGTAAGCGGGGTTAGCGCCAGTCGCGTTGCCGGAAGCGGCAATCGTTCCAGCACCCGCCAGAGGCTCTGCGCCGGCTTGCCGTTCTCGCGGTCGACGCGGTGGCGGGGCTTGTTTTCGGGATCGATGGCGAGCGGCAGGTCCACTTCCCCCGCTTCTCCCACAACCTCTCCCCAGACAATGGCGACATAGGATTTGCGCGTCTGGCGGTTTTCAAACTGCGACGCAATCGCCGCATGCGCCTTGCGGTTCAGGGACATCAGCACGATGCCGGAGGTGTCCTTGTCCAGCCGGTTGATCATCAGCGCTTTCGGGAACTGTTTCTGCACCCGCGTCATCAGGCTGTCCGAAAGCGCCGGATCGCGCCCCGGCACCGATAAAAGCCCGCTCGGCTTGTCGAGCACCAGCAGATCGTCGTCGCGGTGCACGATGGTGAGCCAGGGGTCGAGTGGCGGATGATAGACAGGGTTGGAAAGCTCTGTAGACATGTCGCTTCCTTAGCACGAATTGCGCGTTCGGACAGGCGCTAGGGCATTTCCAGGAAAAGTGGACCCCGGTTTCCGTCCGGAAATGCGCCAAAACAAAGAGTTAGAGTGTTTTCGCGACTCGAAGAAAAGCGAAAAAACTCTAGTCGGGAATATGCAAATTGACGCGACCGCTGGTCAGGTCGCTTAAAAGCCGGCTGAGCCGTTCGGCTTCCTCCGCTGGGACCGAAAGCAGCATATCCGCGCCGGTGCCGGTGAAATCCTCCCTTTCCACCCGCAGGTTCTGTGTGGCGGAAAGGCGCGATTTCACCAGCGCCAGATCGGAGAAGGGGCAACTGAGCGTCGCGCTGACATAGGCGATGACCGGCGAGGTTTCGCCAAGCCGCAGGCAGGCGGCCGCCGTGCCGCCATAGGCGCGCATCAGGCCGCCGCTGCCGAGGAGAATGCCGCCGAACCAGCGGATGACGATAACGGCGACATTGTCCAGCGCCTGACCGTCTATGGCCTGAAGGATCGGTTTCCCGGCCGTGCCCGAAGGCTCGCCGTCATCGCTGAAACGATAGGTCTGGCCGCTTCGCCAGGCCCAGCAATTGTGGTTGGCGTCGGGATCGGAATGCGCCGCAAGAAAGTTTTTCGCATCCTCCTCGCCCGTCACCGGCGCGGCAAAGGCGATGAAGCGGCTTTTCTTGATATCCTGCGAAAAGGTGACGGGGCAGTCGAGCGTGAACATGGGCGTTTCAATATCGCATATATTCGCATGCGGAAATCGGTATAAGGCTCGCAATGGCGAAGATGGCGATGGAGAGGGTTTTGGCAAAGGCGAGGCAGGTCGCGATTATCGGCGGCGGACCGGCGGGGCTGATGGCGGCCGAGATGCTTTCGGCCGCAGGCCATGCCGTGACGGTGTTGGAGGCGATGCCGACCGTGGCGCGTAAATTGTTGATGGCCGGAAAATCCGGCCTCAACATCACCCATGCCGAAGATTACGACAGCTTCCGTCACCGGTTCGGCGATGCGGAACCGAGACTGCGCGCCGCTCTCGATGAATTTACGCCGGATATGCTGCGCGACTGGGCGCAGGGGCTGGGGCAGGAAACGTTCGTCGGCACCTCGGGCCGGGTGTTTCCCGCCGTCATGAAGGCCTCGCCGCTGCTGCGGGCATGGCTTGCCCGGCTGGAGGCGCAGGGGGTGACCATCAGGACGCGACATCGCTGGACGGGCTTTTCCGGTGAGCACCTGCTTTTCACGACACCGGAGGGCGAGATCACCATCAAGGCCGATGCCGTTCTTCTGGCGCTCGGCGGCGCGAGCTGGCCGCGTCTCGGCTCCGATGCCGCATGGGTTCCGGCGCTGGCGGAAAAAGGCGTGGCGCTTTCCCCGTTCCGCCCCGCCAATTGCGGTTTCGACGTTGACTGGAGCGATATCTTCCGCGCGCGTTTTGCCGGTGAAGCGGTGAAATCCACCATCACCATTTCGCCGGCCGGAGCCTTTCAGGGCGAATTCGTCATCACGGAGCATGGTATTGAGGGCAGCGTGATCTACGCCCATTCCGCCGCGCTACGCGACCGGCTGGAAGAGGCGGGCAAAGTGTCGCTCGCAATCGATCTTGCGCCGGGACGTACGGTGGAACGCCTCAGCCGCGATCTGGCGAAACTCGGACGGAAAGAGAGCTTTGCAAACCGCATGCGCAAGGCGGCCGGCTTATCGGCGGTGAAGGTCGGGCTTCTGCGGGAAATCTTTCCCGATATCGCGGCCATGCCGGATGAGTTCGTCGCCGCGAGAATAAAACATGCGGAGATACCGCTTTTGCGGACGAGACCGATTGCTGAGGCAATTTCATCTGCCGGTGGCGTCGCATGGAGCGGCCTTGATGAAAGCTACATGCTGGAAAAGCTCCCCGGCATATTTGCTGCCGGGGAAATGCTGGATTGGGAAGCGCCGACCGGCGGTTATCTCTTGACCGCCTGTTTCGCCACCGGCAAGGCCGCCGCAAAGGGCATGGCCGCGTGGCTTGAAGGCTCAGCCTGACAAGCGTTCAGCCGTGCCTGCTTCCTCACCATGTGCGGTCCTGACGAGGCAACGCATGATGGCATCGGTGGTGACGGCGCCAAGCGGTTTGCCGTTTTCACCGACGACTGTGGCGCTGCTGACATTTTCCCGGACGAGGGCGCGCAGGCCCTCTTCAACCGTCATATCCGCATCGAGCTGAAGGCGGGACTGGCCGGCAAATTCCGGCTGCACCACGGCGCCAAGGCGAATGACGCGGCCGCGATTGACCTCTTCCACGAAGGCTTCGATATAGCTGTCGGCCGGAGACATGACGATTTCGGCCGCCGTGCCCTGCTGGATGATCTCGCCGTCGCGCAGAATGGCGATCTTGTCGCCCAGCCGCAGGGCCTCATCGAGATCGTGGGTGATGAAGACCACGGTTTTTTTCAGTTCCTTCTGCAGTTCCAGCAGCACCGTCTGCATGTCGACGCGAATGAGCGGATCGAGCGCCGAATAGGCCTCGTCCATCAACAGGATTTCGGCATTGTTGGTGAGCGCCCGCGCCAGACCAACACGCTGCTGCATGCCGCCCGAAAGCTGGTTTGGATAATGGTTGGAGAAACCTTCCAGCCCCACGCGCCTGATCCAGACCTCTGCCCTTTCTTCGCGCTCGCGTTTGTCGACGCCCTGCACCTCGAGGCCATAGACGACGTTTTGCAGCACGTTGCGGTGCGGCAGCAGCCCGAATTTCTGGAACACCATCGCTGTCTTGTGGCGGCGGAATTCCAGCAGATCCGCTTCGTTGAGGCGACACACGTCCGTGCCGCCATAGAGGATTTCGCCGGCGGTCGGGTCGATCAGCCGGTTGACGTGGCGGATCAGTGTCGATTTGCCGGAACCGGAAAGGCCCATGATAACGGTGATCTGCCCGCCCGGCATGGTGATGTTGATATCGCGCAGGCCGAGCACATGGCCATGTTTGGCGTTGAGATCGGACTTGGACATGCCGGCCTTGACGGGTTCGACATAGTCTCCCGCCTTGGGGCCGAAAATCTTGTAGAGGCTGCGAATTTCGATCGATTGACTAGCCATGCGCCACTTCCCGATGTTTTTGCAGGCGAAGGCCATAGGCCTGGCTGATGCGGTCGAAGATGATGGCGATGCCGACGATGGCAAGCCCGTTGAACACGCCGAGCGTGAAATACTGGTTGGCAATGGCCTTCAGCACCGGCTGACCGAGGCCCTGAACGCCGATCATGGAGGCGATGACGACCATGGCGAGCGCCATCATGATTGTCTGGTTGATGCCGGCCATGATGGTGGGCAGCGCCAGCGGCAGCTGCACCTTGAAAAGCTTCTGGCGCTTCGAAGAGCCGAAGGCATCGGCAGCCTCCAGCACGTCGCGGTCGACCATGCGGATGCCGAGATTGGTAAGCCGGATCATCGGCGGAATGGCGTAGATGACGACGGCGATGACGCCGGGCACGCGGCCGATGCCGAGCAGCATGACGACGGGAATGAGATAGACGAAACTCGGCATCGTCTGCATCACGTCGAGAACGGGATTGACCACGCTCTGCAGGCGGTTGGAGCGCGCCATGGCGATGCCGATGGGCAGGCCGACGACGATGGACAGCACGGCGCAGACGAAGATCATCGAGACCGTCTTCATCGTGTCTTCCCACATGCCGAACCAGCCGATGGCGAAGAGAATGCCGCAACAGAGCGAAACAATGGTGGCGCTGCGGCTGCCGAACCAGGCAAGCGCGCCGACAATAAGAATAACGACCGGCCAGGGTGCGCCGATCAAAAGCCTTTCCGCCCAGATGAGGAAGCTCTGAAGGGGGGTAAACAACCCCTCGATTGCGCCGCCATAGGTTCGGGTGAAAGCCCGGAACCCCTCGTCGATGACTTTTTTTAGCGCGCGCAGAGCATCGTCATTCATGGTCGGAAATTTGAAAAGCCATTCCATATCCTGTTCTCCATGACGAACCGGAGGCGGGGATCGATATCCTCCGCGCTCCGGGAGTAAAATCGTCAGAGCGCCGCGCATCCGTCAGGACGCAGGCCGGAACGCTCTGTTGAACCGGCGCATCGCCACCGGAAAGCCGGGAGGCATTCCAGGGCCGATGCGGGCGCGGCGTCGCCGCTGGCGGACGCCGTTTGCCGGGCAGATATGCAGGGGCCGGCTTTTAAAGGGCGGCCTTTATCTTTTCCGCGATGTCGGGAGATACCCAGCCCGTCCACAGCGCTTCGTTTTCCTTCAGGAAATGCTTGGCGCCGTCTTCACCGGTCGCCTGGTTATCCGTCATCCAGGCGATCAGCTTGTTGACGGTCGCGTTGGTCCATGCGCGTTTGTTGAGATAGTCCATGGCGGGGCCGGCACGATCGGCAAAGGACTTGCTGACCAACGTCTGCACGTCGTCCACCTGCCATGCGTTCGGCTTCGGGTCGGCGCAGTCGGCGACGGATGTGCAGCGCTTCCATTCAGCCGCATCATAGTCCGTTCCGAATTCGAGCTTTACCATCTCGTATTTGCCGAGCAGCGAGGTGGGCGCCCAATAATAACCGACCCATGGCTGCTTGGCTTCATAAGCCTTGGCGATGGAACCGTCGAGACCTGCGGCGGAGCCGGTGTCGACGAGGGTGAAGCCGGCCTTTTCACCGCCGAAAGCCTTGAAGAGCTGCGCGGTGACGACAGTGCCGCCCCAGCCCTGCGGGCCGTTGAACACGGCGCCCTTGGACTTGTCTTCGGGCGAGGGGAAGAGTTCGGGATGTTTGAAGAGATCAGGAATGGTCTTGAGATCGGGATTGGCGTCGGCGACATATTTCGGAATCCACCAGCCCTGGACCGCGCCATCCGAGAGGATCTTGGCGGCCGCAACGACCTTGCCGCCCTCCAGCCCCTGCTTGACGATTTCCGGCTGCAGGCTGACCCATGCCTCAGGCGCGATATCCGGCTGGCCTTTTTCGGCCATGGAGGTCAAAGTCGGCACAGTGTCGCCGGTGACGATTTCGGCGGAGCATCCGTAGCCCTTTTCGAGAATGAGCTTGTCCAGATTGGCGGCGACTTCGGCGGATTGCCAGTTCATGCTGGCGATCGTCACGTTTCCACAGTCGGCGGCATAGGCCGCACCGCCTGAAAAGGCGAAGCCGGCGGAAAGAATTGTGGCACCCAAAAGTATTTTCATTGTTGTTCCCTCTGGTCGCGGTGTGGCGAAGACCCGGGCGCTGACGGCACCGCGACCGCCAGCGCCCTTATTGAGGCTTAATAATTCCTTTGTCGCCATCCCGTTTGCGGCAATTTCTGGCGTATTGAGGATGCCAATTGTCAAACGACGGCGGGGTTGCAGGGATATATTAGAGAAATTTCTGGCACGAAGGTCCTGAAATGTTTGATGGTTTAGCATTCGCCTTGCGACATTTACGCAGCGATGGAACTTTTTCAATTTTCTGAAAAGCGTGGGAACAATAAGCGGAAGTTTTTGTTTTCTTGGACTTTTATCCTGTTCTGTATTACGGGAGATTTTCTCTCGGTTTTTGTGGTGATGTTGAATGACCAATCTTGTTGCTGCGCCGGTATGGCCGATCGGTGGCGGTGAAACGGGTGAGCTTGTGCGCCGCTTCGACTGGTCGAAGACATCGCTCGGTCCTATTTGCGACTGGCCGCAAAATCTGAGGCAGAAAGCCAATTCCGTCGTCAATTCCCCCATTCCGCAGGTGCTGATGTGGGGCAGGGATCATGTGATGATCTATAATGACGGCTATGCGGAGATCGCCGGCAATTATCACCCGCAGGCGCTGGGCGGAACCGTGCCCGGCATCTGGCCGGAAATATGGGACTGGAACAGCCGCATTCTCGAAGCCGGTTTTCGCGGTGAGGTCATGGCCTATCGCGACCAGCCGATGACGCTGATGCGGCACGGCCTGCCGGAAGAGGTGATCTTCGACCTGTTCTACACGCCGATCTATAATGAGGGCGGCACGGTGGACGGCGTTTTATGCACCGTGCTTGAAAATACCGACAAGGTGAAGGCCGTGGAGGCGCTGGAACAGAGCCGCGAGGAACTGAGCCGGCTTACCAATGCCCTGCCCATTCTGGTCGGATATGTCGACCGTGATTACGTTTATAAATTCGCCAATGACGGCTATCTGGAATGGTTCGGTCGCCGCGCCGAAGAAGTGATCGGCCGCAGCGTTCCCGAAATCGTCGGCGAGGCGTTTTTCGAGGCCCGCAGGGCCTATCTCGACCGCGCACTCGGCGGCGAAAAGATCGTTTCGGATACCGTGATCAGCAGACCGGACGGCAGCACGCGCGCCGCCGAAATCCGCTATGTTCCGCGTTACATTGCCGATGGCTCCATCGACGGCATCTATGTGCTGATCATCGATATCGAGGAGCGCAAGCGCTCGGAGCGGGAAATCCTCATCAGCAACAATCGCTTCCGTGCTGCGGTGGATGCCGTGCACGGCGTGCTGTGGACCAACAGCGCCGAAGGAATGATGCTGGGCGAGCAACCGGCCTGGAGCGCTTTGACGGGTCAGACTCCGGAAGAATATCAGGGGTTTGGCTGGGCAGAAGCGGTTCATCCCGACGACAGGCAGGGGTCTGTCGACAGCTGGAACAAAGCGGTTGCGGAAAAGTCGACCTATATCTGGGAACATCGGGTGCGCCGCCATGACGGCGTCTATCGCACTTTCGCGATCCGTGGCGTGCCGATTTTCGACAAGGCCGGCGCCATTGCCGAATGGGTCGGTGTCCATACGGATGTCACCGAACAGCGGCGGGCCGAAAACACCCTCAAGGAACATGCGAGCAATCTCGAGCGCGAAATTCGCCACCGCATCCGGGCAGAAGAGCAGCTTCGGCAATTGAACGAGAGCCTTGAGGCGCGTGTCGAGGCGGAAATGGCCGAGCGTCGCCAGACTGAGAAGGCGCTACAGCAGGCGCAGAAAATGGAATCCATCGGCCAGCTCACCGGCGGCGTGGCGCATGATTTCAACAATCTGCTACAGGTGATCGCCGGCAATCTGCAATTGCTGTCAAAGGATGTGATGGGCAATGAACGTGCGGAGCGGCGGCTGGAAAACGCGCTTGCCGGCGTTCATCGCGGCGCAAAGCTGGCCAGCCAGCTTCTGGCCTTCGGCCGCCGCCAAGCGCTGGAGCCGCGTGTCATCAACATCGCCCGTTTCGTGACCGGTATGGACGATCTGCTTCGCCGCTCGCTTGGCGAGGCGATCGAGGTGGAGGTCATCACCTCGGGCGGTCTCTGGAACACCTATGCCGACCCCAACCAGGTGGAGAATGCTCTTCTCAATCTGGCCATCAATGCGCGCGACGCCATGGAAGGACAGGGCAAGCTGACCATCGAGGTCGGAAATGCGGTTCTCGACCGCGATTATGCCCGCAAGCACTCGGAAGTTTCTGCGGGGCAATATGTGATGCTCGCCGTCACCGATACGGGTTCGGGCATGTCGCCGGAAATTCTCGAAAAGGTCTTCGAGCCGTTCTTCTCGACAAAACCGGAAGGCAAGGGCACCGGCCTCGGGCTTTCGATGGTTTACGGTTTTGCGAAACAGTCCAGCGGCCACGTCAACATCTATAGCGAGGTGGGGCAGGGAACGACGGTGAAGATGTATCTGCCGCGCTCCGCCGCCGATGAGGACAGGGAAGTGGTGATGCCGACCGGCCCCGTGGAGGGCGGCACGGAAACCATTCTTGTGGTGGAAGATGACGAGGAAGTGCGCAACACCGTCGTCGAGACCTTGAGCGATCTCGGCTACCGCGTGCTGACCGCCCGCGATGCGCAGGCCGGTTTGACGGTGGTGGAAAGCGGCATTCCGATCGATGTCATCTTCACTGACGTGGTGATGCCTGGACCGTTGAAAAGCCGGGAAATGGCGCGCCGCGCGCAGGAACGGCTGCCCAACCTCGCCGTTCTCTTCACCTCGGGTTACACCGAAAACTCCATCGTGCATGGCGGCAAGCTGGATGCCGGGGTGGAGCTTCTCTCCAAACCCTATACGCGCGAAGCGCTGGCGCGGCGCATTCGCCACGTCATCGCCAACCGCAAGCAGGTTTCGCTGTCGAGAGCGCGGCCGACATCGGCTCCGGGTTCTTCCAAGCTTTCCGAGCCGGTCAGGGCGGTCGAAAATCAAAACCGGTCCATACGCGTTCTTCTGGTCGAGGATGACGAGTTGATCCGGATGAATTCGACGGAGATGCTGTCGGAGAGCGGCTTTGCCGTCGTGGAGGCCGGAAATGCGGCGCAGGCGCTGAAAGCTATCGAAGTGGATCAGATCGACGTTCTCGTCACCGATATCGGCCTGCCCGACATGAAGGGCGGCCAACTGGCGGTGGAGGCCCTGCGCCGCAAGCCGGGGATTGCCATTGTGTTTGCGACGGGCGACAGCCATTTGCCGGAAGGAGCGCCGGCAAGCGCGGTTCTCTTGACCAAACCTTACGACGAACAGCAGATCGTCTCCGCCGTTGAACAGGCCCATACGGGCAAGTCGGTGGCGGCCGAATAGGCCGCCTTGCCGCCGGTTCAGTAACCGCGGGCCATGTCGACCGTCTCCGGCAGCCCGCCCGTTTCCCGCCATGTGCGAACATTGCCGGCCACGATCCGGGCCGAACTTTCCCGGCTTGTCGGCGCGGAAATATGCGGCAGGACCGTAACTTTGGGATGCTGCCAGAAGGCGGAAGCGGCGGGCAGCGGCTCCTGCTCGAAGACATCGAGAACGGCGTGCGAAAGCCTGCCGGAATCTAGCGCCGCAATCAGGTCATCGGCGACAATGACCGCGCCGCGGGCGAAATTGATGAGTGCCGCCCCCTGTTTCATTGCGGCAAGGCTGCCGGCATCAAGAAGACCGCGCGTCGCATCGGTCAGGGGCACGAGGCAGACGAGAATGTCGCTCTTTTCCAGCAATGCCTGCAGCCCGGCATCGCCGGTCAGCGTTTCCACGCCCTCTATCACCTTGGCCGAACGGCTCCAGCCTGCAACGTTGAAACCGGCATGGATGAGGCGCTCCGCCGCAGCCGTGCCGAGGGCTCCGAGGCCGAGGAGACCGACGGTCATCTCGCCGGGGTGGCGATAGTCCAGCTCCTGCCAGAGCGCCTTTTTTTGGTTTTCGCGATAGGCGGGCATGTCGCGCTGCAGATAATAGGTCCATGCCAGCACGGCTTCGGCCATCACGCGGGAAAGCTCCGGGTCCTTCAGCCGAACGATGGGGGGTGCCTTATCGCCCAGTTCCAGCACCAGTCGCTCGACACCCGCCCACAGGCTGTGGATCCATTTGAGGCCCGGAAGTGCCGCGATATCGGCCGGATCGGGATTGGCGACGATGGCGAAATCCACTGCCCGGCGCTGTTCGCCCGTCAATTCGGAAAAGGAAAGGATTTCCTCCTGGGGCATTGCGGCGCGCAGCGCCTCTTTCCAGACGGCTTCCGTTTCCGCATTCATCCGTGAAACAAAGGCGATGGGTGATGGCATGGGACTGATCCTGCTTGCGATTTTAGCTTCATGCCATAAATGCGCAATTTCAGGGGGCAATGCCATGGGTGGAATGGGGGAATTTGTGATTCTTCCGTCATGCCGGACTAGATCCGGCATCCAGCCGCCGCGCGTCTGCGCGGCGTCAAGACTTCTTTTCAGCCCAAGGACTTGGGCTGGCTGGACCCCGGCTCGGGGCCGGGGTGACGGAGTGTGGATGCAACCGGCCTGTTAAATCTTCACCATTACGCATCTTCCTTTACCGGCGGCTTCGCATCGCCGTAATAGGCCGAGAATTTCTCGTGATAATGCTCCGAACCGCCGGGGCCGGCATAACGCTGCAATTCCGTCATGTCGGTCTTGTTCAGCACGATGCCGAGCGTCTTGTTGGCGATCTGCGGTTCGTTGGCCATCAGGTTCTGCACCATCTGGATCGGCGTCTTGCCCCATTCGGTGACGAAGACGAAACCGTCCACCTGCGGCGCAAAGGCCTTGGCGTCGATGACGGGAACCACGGGTGCAAGGTCGACGATGATGTAATCGCAGGCCTCTCGCGCGGAGTCGATGAATTTGCGCATGCCGGAGGAAGACAGCAGCTCGCTTGAATGGGCGAACTGGTTGCTGGTGGAAACCGGCAGGATGCCCATTTTCGTGCGCGTATCCACCTTCACCGCCTGCGTCCACGGAACTTCATCGAGCACCACTTCGACGAGGCCGGCGGATTGCCGTGTCGTCAGCATGCGGCTGAGGCCGGGATTGCGGATATCCGCATCCACCACCAGCGTGCGCTTGCCGGTGGAGGCGATGAGACCGGCGAGATTGAGCGCCACGACCGACTTGCCTTCGTTCGGCAGGCAGGAAATGACGCCGATGACCCGGCACTGGCGCTCCTGAATGACGACATCTGCCGTGAGTTTCACGTTACGCAGCGTCTCCGCAAAGCTGGAACGCGGGCTGTCGACGGCAAGGCGCAGCATTTTCTGGAACGAGACCTGTCCGCTTTCGTCAAGCGTCGCATTCTCGCCGCCGGGGGTGGCGGCGCTGTTGCCCGGCTTGGCGTTTTCCACGCCCCGTTCACCGATGAAGGGCAGGTAACCGAGAAAACGCATGCGCAGATTGTCACGCACATCATTGCCGGTGTGAAAGAAGCGATCCCGGAATTCGAGAAGCGCTGCGATACCGCCGCCCAGCATCAGGCCGAGAACGACCGAAAGCGCCATGGTCATGGTCTTTTTCGGGCTGGAAGGCGATGTCGGCAGGCCGGCTTCGGAGATGATACGGGCCTTGGCGATTGGCAGCGACTGCTTCTGGGAAGCCTCCTCGAAGCGGCCGAGATAGGACTGGTAGAGGGTGCGCAGCGCGGTTGCCCGCTGCTCGAGTTCGCGCAGCTGGACCATGGTGATGTTGGCTTCGGAATTACGGCCAGCCACCCGGTCGATATTGTCGCGCAGCGACTGTACGCGCGAATTGGTGACGTCGTATTCGTTCTTCAGGCTGCCGGTAAGCTGCTGCAGCTCCTGATAGATCTGCCGCGAAACCTCTTTCTTCTCGGCGTCCAGCGCAACCGCCTGCGGATGGTCGGCGCCGAATTGCTGGACGATGCCCTGCTGCCGGTCGGAAATGGTGATGTAGCGTTTGCGCAGATCCTGAATGACCGAATTATCGGTGTCACGGGCCGAAACGACGGCATTGTCGACGGCCGCATCCGGTCCCCTGTCGATGATCGATTTATACTGGTTGTAACGGGCCGAGGCCGTCGCGGCATCGGCCTGCGCGGCAATCAGCTGACCATTCAGGTCGGCAAGCTGGCCTTCGGACATCAGCTCGCCGCGCGAGGAGACGATGTTGTTGTCCGACTTGAATTTCTGCACCGCCAGTTCAGCCGCCTGGGCGCGTTGGTTGAGGTCCGTCATGCGTTCCTGCAACCATACCGAGGCGCGCTCGCTGGCGTCGAAATTGGCGTTCAGCTGTTCGGTAAGGTAAGCCTGCGCATAGGTCTTGGCGATCTGCGCGGCCAGCTGGCGGTCGGTCGAGCGGGTGGAGATGGCGATGACCGAGCTGCGGCCGACACGTTCCACCGTCAGCGACTGCTGCAGCACGGCGGCGGCCTTTTCGCGGCGTCCGGCGCGGATTGCGGCTTCGGAGACCGGTGGGTCGCCCGGCAGCACTAGGTCGAGAATGCCGCGCACGGAGGATTTGACGAGTTCGACCGGGGACATCGGCGGATTGACGATGGTGTCGTTCTCATCGAGCTTGGCCTTGTCGACCACCGTCAGCGCCATTTCCTTGGATTTCAAGATTTCCACGGCGCTGGCGATGCGGTTGTCGACGATCTGCGCGGCGGGCACCGGCGATTCCTCTTCCGCATAACGGGAAAGGCTTTCATCCAGGAGCACCTGCGTCATCGCGGTGTAAACGGGGGTCGCAAGCACCAGATAAAGGCCGGCCAGAACCACGGCGGCGATGACCGAAGCGGCAATGACATTGGCGCGACGCACCACGGCGGCCCACAGGCGGTCGAGGTCGATGAACGTATCGGAATCCTTGCCGGACTCCGGAAAACCGATGTTGGATTTAAAGGTCTTGTGGTGCATGGACCTACCTTGTGAATTAAAATGGTACGCGGGAAGCCGAACACATGCTCGCCTTCCCGCCTCCCGTTATTGGTGCGCCGGCCGCCTCCCCCGGCGGCGCGATTAAAGTCAGGCCGCCTGGACGCGGCTTTCGTGGTTCGCCACCAGTTCCTTCACCGAAGCGAGAACCTGGGCTTCCATGTCCGCGCGCAGCAGCGAGAAGGCGACGTTGGCGGCGATGAAGCCCTGCTTGCTGCCGCAGTCGAAAGTACGGCCGCTATATTTCTGCGCATGGAAAGACTGCTTTTCGGCAAGCCGCTTCATACCGTCGGTCAGCTGGATTTCATTGCCCGCACCGCGTTCCTGCCTGGCGAGAATATCGAAGATTTCCGGCTGGAGGATGTAACGGCCATTCAGGTAATAATTCGAAGGCGCCCTCGAAGGTTCCGGCTTTTCGACCATTTCGGTGACGGCGAAGCCGTGATTGACCTTCTGGCCGACGCCGACGACGCCATAGGACGACACTTCTTCCGGCAGGCATTCCTCTACGCCGAGAATATTGCCGCCGACTTCATCGTAAAGTTCCATCAGCCCGGCAATGCAGCCGCGTGCACCATAGGAAACCATGTCAGGCAGAAGCAGGGCGAAAGGCTCCTTGCCCACCAGTTCGCGCGCACACCAGACGGCGTGGCCGAGACCGAGCGGCACCTGCTGGCGCGTATAGCTGACGGTGCCGGCAACGGGCAGCATCTTTTCCAGCTGCAATACCTGCACGGTCTTGCCGGAGCGGGTGAGCGTGTTGATGAGTTCCGGCGCGCTGTCGAAATAGTCTTCGATGGCGGTCTTGTTGCGGCTCGTCACGAAAATAATGTGCTCGATGCCGGCCTGCATGGCCTCGTCAACGGCATATTGCACGACCGGACGATCCACGATCGTCAGCATTTCCTTCGGCATCGCCTTGGTGGCGGGCAAAAACCGTGTGCCGTTGCCAGCTACGGGAATGACGGCTTTTCTGACAGGTTTGTTCAGGTCCATCGCGTTCTCCTTCATCAAGGTTTGATCTGTCCCCAGTCCCCGCGCAGATTTCGTCCACGCGTCAATTTCACGAAATCTGTCTTTTCACCCCAGTATTTGCCGCGGGCGCAAACATGGCATCCCGCAGCCTCCTCAGCCGCACCGCTATCGGCATTCTTAAGTGCCCCAGCACGGCAGGATCCCTTATCGTGGTCTTCAAGGCGCCGAGTACCGAGCGGCTCTTGATGTTTTCCACCAATGTCAAAAAATTATGCGCCAGCCGCAGGCTGCGGGCTCTCGCCTGCTGCGCATCCATGGCGGCGGGCAGCAAAGTGTAATGGCTCAGGAATTCCTGATCCGCCCGCATCATCGCTTCGACGTGATGAAGTTCGAGCACGCGCGAAATCGAGCCTTCGCGAATATTGTAGACATAACCCGGCTTCGGTTCGATGACGCAAAGACCGCCGGCGGCGAGCGCCGAGGCGAGCAGGATATAATCCTCGCCGATGCGGATGTCCTCGCGGAAGCGCAGTCCCTCGACATTGAGGAAATCGCGCCGGAACATCGGTTTCATGTAGCCGAAGTTGAAGGTGGCGCGGAACAGAATGTTGGAGGAAATGAAGTCCTCAAGCGTGAGAACCGGCCGTTCCTCCAGGAATTCTTCCGGAAACATCGTCTCCATGGGCCTGCCGTCGGTATAGACGACATCGAGATTATCGACCGCAATCGCCGCATTGGCGGCTTCCGCCCGGCACATCATGCAGGCGGAGCGCTCCGGGCGAATGACATCGTCGGAATCGAGCACGGCGATCCAGCGTCCGGTCGCGGCTTCGATACCGGCATTGCGTGCCCCGCCCGGACCGAGGTTTTCGGCAAGAGCAAGCAGGCGGACGCGCGGATCGATGATGGCGATACCTTCCACCAGCGCAATGGTGTCATCGGCGGAGCGGTCGTCGACGACGATTACTTCCAGCGTCACACCCTGCTGGTCGAGTGCGCTTTGAATGGCGGCTTCAATCGTATCGGCGGCATTATAGGCGGCGATGACGAAGCTGATATCGGGCGGCGAGGCAAGGTTTTCCATCAGGTCGCCTCCACCGCGCCATACTGGCGGATTTCACGCACGCCGAAGGCGCCGCTCATCGAGCCCATATGCAGTGCGCCACGCAGCGCATAACGGTTGCGGCGCACGGCGTTGAAGCCGTTCAAGGCGGCGAAGACGGCGCAATACAGCACTTTCGAACCTGCCTTCAGCACCTGCACCACGCGGCGTATACCGGGTTTCCTGTCCGCCAGCACGCGGCCATGGGTCTGGCCGGAGCGGAACCGGCGTTTGGCAAGCCACATGAAGCTTGCGCGATTTTCCGGCACCGGTTCGGACAGCATGGCGTCTTCAGCAAAAACGATGCGGCCGCCAGCGGCGTGAAGGTGCGAAAAGAAATGGGTGTCCTCACCGCCGCTCTGGCCGAGCGCCAGCGCGAAGCGCCGGCCCTTCACCGAGGGCGCATCCATCTTGAGCAATGTGTTGCAGGTATAGCCGGTGATGATCTCGCCATTGACCCAGACCGGAACTGTCGAGTGGAAATCGCCGCGTTTCATCCAGCCCGGCGCATTGTCCCGGTAAACCGCCGATACGGGGCCGAGAACGGCTTCCGCACCGGTTTCATCGGCCTTTTCCAGAAGGGCAGCCAGCCAGTTCGGCGGGGCGGTCTCGTCATCATCGATGAAGGCCAGATAATCCGCCTTGCATTCCGATAGGCAGGCATTGCGGGCAATCGAAATATTCGATTTCGGGCAATGCACATAGGTGATCTCGAAGGGCGCGGTTTCGCGCAGGCGATCGACGCTCGCCTTGGCGCTCGGCTCCTCGTCATTATCGGCAACAATCAGCCGAACTTTCACGCCTTCCGGCACCTCCAGTTCGAAGAGTGACAGAAGTGTGGCAACCAGCGCCGGACGTCTGTAGGTGCAGATGCCGATATCGACGGTTTTCGAATCATGTGGGCGGGTGACGGTGTTGTCGGTCATGAGACAGCCTTTCTTCCCCGGAATTTCAGGAGTTCCAGCCAGAAGCCGGTGGACCAGGCCAGATGCATCACCATTGCCGAAAAGGCGGCGAGCGGGCCGTATGGGTTTTTCTGACCTATTGCCATCCACAAGCCATAACCCACACATGCGGCGATCCAGAGGCCGAGCGGAATAAGTGCCGCCCAATGCACAAGCGACAGCAGCGCGAAGATGAAAACCGGCAGCACGGCGAGCGGTATCATCTGTCGGATTTTCGGGATCGAGCGATGTTTCAGCAGGTTCTTTGCCCGGCCGCGGCCATAGGCGAGATATTGCCGGAACAGCGGCATGACGCTGGCGCGCGGATAATAGGTCATGCGGGTTTTGTCGGTCATCCAGATGCGGAAGCCGGATTTGCGCAGGCGAAAATCCAGCTCGGCATCCTCATTATGGCTGAAGCTCTCATCATAACCGCCAACCGCATCGAAAGCGGCGATCCGCATCAGCGCGTGGTGGCCATGGTCGATCCAGTGGCCTTTCGCGCCTTCGCGGTGCTTGGAGCCGCCATTGCCGAGCTTGGAATTCTGGGCGATGGCCGTCGCCTTCTGAAACAGGCCGTGGCCGACCGTATCCATGGCGACGACGACGGAATCAGCACCTGTGCGCTCGGCATCCTCGATCAGCCGCTGGCAATAATCGTCGGGATAATCGCCATGGGCGTCGATGCGGATAAGGTAATCGAAATCCTCGCCGAAGGTGGCGACGGCAAGATTGATGCCGGCGCTCTGGATGCGCTTCGGATTGGCGAGAAGCGTCACGCGGTCATCCGCCGCCGCGAAGGCGGAAACGATATTGGGGGTTCCATCCGTGCTGCCGCCATCGGCAACCACGATGCGGAAAAGACGCCCCTGCATCGCGCCGGTGAATTTGACAAGCAGCCCCTCGATCGTCTTCGCCTCATTGAGGCAGGGAATGACGATCAGCGTTCTGATGCCGGAATGACCAAGACCTTCCATGATTTGCCCCCTACGCACTACACGGGTGAAAACTGCGCTTCACGGGCATGGCCGGAAGCGGATTTGGCGAGAGAGGACAGTTGCTGAACCAGCAGACGGCAATCGTCGCGGTCGGTCAGCCATTGTTTCCTGTCTGTTGCCGAGAGGGTTTTGAAGGCGTCCGCATAGGTTTGCGGGTTCATCAGGTTAAACAATGCGGCAAGATCGTCAGCGCCCGCATGTTGCAGGACGAAGCCGATATCGCGCTTTTCGATGAAACGGGCGGTTTCCGTGCCGGCCAGCGCAATCGGCAGGGTGCCATAAAGGCAGCCCTCGTAAAGCCGGTTGGGCAGCAGCCAGCTGGAATTCTGGCCTTCCTCGAAAAAGTCTATCGCCCAGGTGAATTGCACCTCGTTATAGATGGCGGCAAGGTCCTCGGGGTTCTTGTAAGGCCCATGGAAATGCACATGCGGGGCAGTGGCCACGAAGCCGTCGAAATCGGCAAATTCCGAATAGGCCGGCCGGCCGCGCAGGATGATTTCGACTTTGCCCTCCATTCGACGGGCAAATTCGGCAAGGATTTCCAGCGATTTGCGGCAGCGCAGCGCGCCGAACCAGCCGATTTTCCATGGTTCGCCTTGGGCGGGAGCGCGTGGCTGCGGCGTGGCGGCAACGGCCGCATCGAGCGCCAGCACCTTGTTTTCCTGCAGCAGGACGGGAAGATCGAGGCCCGACACGGGCTTGAAATAATGCTCCACGAAGGCGGGAGAGCTGGTGATCAGCAGCTTGGCGTCGCGTGCGAAATAACGCTGCGCGGCATTCAGCATTTGCCCGGGCTTTCCCTTGTTAAGAAGCAGGCGGTGAATGTCGAGACACTCGTAAACCAGCGCCGGCTGTCCGGCATAGATCGACATGGCCCGCTTTGCCAGCGCCAGCATTTCCAGATTTCTGGCGAGAATGACGTCGGGGGCGGGGATGCCGCTCAATGTCTCGCCGAGCGAAAGGCTGGCTTTCGCCACCGCCGCCATGCGCTGCAGAAACTGCCCGTCGGCGGTTTCCCCGAGCACGACGGGTAAGACGCCTTCGATCTCCGCCAATCGGTTCTGTCCGCGCCGGAAGCCCGCCAGCGTCACCCGCGCCCCGCCCGCAAGCAGGGTCAGCACCCGCCGACGAATGGCGGCGTCCGACAGATCATGCGCGAGATATAGAACATGGGTCATGCAAGGGTCCGGTTGGTTCATGCGTCAGAGACGCCGCGGATGACGGTTTAGTTCAAAAAAATCAGTTGAGGGCGCAGGCAATGGATTCCGGGAACTGACATTTGTCGCCGAGCGCCGTGAAGGCAAAACGATCAACGACCATCTGCGTCGCGCCGGAATAGGAAAACTTGCCCATCCAGTCTTTCAGCGTATCGGTGCCCCACAGGCTGAAGAAAATCTTCTGGGCATTCTGGGGGATTTTCGACTCATCCGTCACTTCATGGACGAGCTTGCCGTTGACGTAATAACGCAGGCGCTGCGGTTCCCAGACGAAGGCGTAATCGTTGAAGCCGGCATCGGCTCCGCCTTCCACCGGCACCAGCTTCTCATTGCCGCCCTTGGCGGAAATATACTGGTTCAGCTGCACCTGGCCCGTATTCCTGCCCAGCACCTCGAAGTCGATTTCATCGTGCGGCTTCTTGTCGGTCGGGCCGATATAGGTGAAGAAGGCGGAGTTGAGGCCTGAACCGGTGGCGGCCTTCATGCGTGCTTCATAGGTGCCGTAACGATAACGCCCCTTGGTCTGGATTTCACCGCAGGCGAATTTGCGGTCGCCGGCCTTGGCTTCTTCGAAACCGAGTGTCAGCTGGCCGTTTTCCACCGTCGCCAGTTTCTTCGACCAGGTGCAGTTTTGATGCGCGCCATTGTTCCAGCCGTCGGAAACGTACCAGAAGCTTCTGTCCATGGAATCGAAGTTCTCGATGAAGGATGCGCCATTGCCTTCCTGTGCCTGGCCGGGCGTCGCAAAGGGAGCAGCCAGAAGGGCCGCGGCGAGAAGAATGCGTGTCTGAACGCGGGTGACAAATGTTGTCATTGGTTCACCTCTGTCGTTGCGAATAAAGCGTTTCGGATGTCGGCGGGCCGATCATGGCGGCCCGTTTTGCCGCAAAGTCGGCCTTCGTCTTGCCTTTGCCGCTGCGGCTTCCGGTCAGCACGGCATAGACGGCCGGCAGGTATTTGCGGGTCTGGGAATTGCTGACCACCAGAATGACGAAGGCCGACAGCGTCGCGCTGATATAAAAGGCGGGGTAGAAATCCGGCCCGCCCTTGTTCCATACCATCCACATGATGACGAGCAGCGGATAATGGGCGCAGAAAATCCAGAAGCTCAGGCTGCCGGTTTCGGCAAGCCGCTGGCCAAGCCGACTGCGGATCAACAGGGCGGAAGACGCCCAGAAACCGAGCGCGCCGAAAACGGCAAGCAGATTGCGCGACATGTTGAGCCAGAAGGTGAATTCCGGGCCGGTGAAATAAAGTCCCGTCGCCAATATGGCCGAGGCGGCAAAGGTCAGCGCCATGATTGGCACGGCGTAAGGATCGAGCGCCTTGACGTCGACCCGGTGCAGCGCAAGTGCAATGCCGAGCGAAAAACTGAAAAGGATGGATTTCTTCTGGACGATGAAGATCGTCAAATCAGGCATGGCGGTGATGATGAGCAGGATCGCGAGCGTCGGCAGCGCGAAACGGCGCATCAGAAAGGCAAGCACCGGCGACAGCAGGATGCAGACAAAGAGATCACGCAGGAAATATAGCGGCACGTTGACCGGCAGCTCTTCAAGCGCCGTTCCGTGACTGATGATTTCCCGCGGGCTGGCGTTCCACAGATCAGGGAAATAGCCGACGCCAAGGTCGAACAGCTGGATAAGCAGCACCGCGGCAAACAGCGCGCCGTTCCACAGAAGGAAGGGCAGCAGCACGGTTTTCGACTTGGAACGGATCGTCGCCGGATAATCGAAACCGCTCATGCCGCGGCGAAACAGCAGATAACCGGAAATGGCGCTGAGACAGGGCACGCCGATGCGAAACAGCGCATCGCCGAGGAAAACCCGCAGCCAGTCGAAGAAACCGTAAAGGCCGAGAAAAGGGCTGGTTTCGGCATCGTGCGGCACATGGACGAACACGATCCCGGAGATCAGCAATATGCGCATCAAATTGATACGGGAGGATAGGTTCTGATCGACAGTCACATCAGTCACCCCTATTGGGCGGCGTCCACCCACGCCGCGTTGCAACCAGAGCGAACTTAAGCCCGCACTGGAAAGTCTGGTTTCGACTTTGGGATAAAATGTGGCGACGCGGGAAAAACACAAGCTTAGATTTTGCGGGTGAATGTCTGGCGTTCCGGTCATTCCTGTTGCTGTAAAAATTCAAATATCTGAAATTACTGGCATTTTTATAAATATCGCCATCGTTAAAAATCGCCTAAGCGTGTGAAATTGTCATTTGTCGTGATATTGCGCTGCAAAAAGAACCGCCATCCCGCCCTGCCGCGGTGAGGAAAATCACCGCGGAAAAGGCCGGTTAACGGCGGAAATGAGGCGCGTTTTTCTGCGGTTGAACTAACCCTGAGTTGCGGTATCCCGCATACGCCGCGATTTGACCATTCCGAGAATTTTCCCGAGCAGCGCCCGTTCGGTCAGCAGGATCAGCACCGCATAGATGACGCCGCCGACGGCAGCGCCGATGAGAACCTGAAGCGTGGCATTGGGAACGCGTTCAGCCAGAAGGTGAAGCAGATAACGCACCGCAACGGCCATCACCAGCGCCGCGATCATCGGCCGGCTGCTGACATAAAGGCCGCGGAAGAAGGGGGTATCGCTTGCCTTGAACACCGCCCAGGAATAGGCGACCAGCGTTACCGCGTTGACGATGCAGAGCCACACCATCGCGTCGATCAGGGTGCCATAAAGCGCGGCAAGCCAGACCGCGACGGTTGTGACGACGGCGCGAATGGTCGCCGACCAGAACAGCACGCGGCCGTAACCTGCTCCCTTCAGATACGGGATGAAGGTGCTGCACGGCGTCAGAATGGCCTTGGACAGGGCGAGCAGACCGAGAACGGGCCAGGCATAGGCCCAGTTCTGACCGAAGATGACAAGCATGGCTGGCTCCGCCACGGCCCAGAGGCCGAACATCATCGGTGCCAGGAGCACCGTCAGCACCTGTGTACTGAACATCAGCGCATCGCGCCGGCGTTGTGGGTCGTCCATCATGCGGCTGAAGGCGGGAAACAGGACACCCATGACGGCCGACAGAACTACCTGATTGGGAATGCTGGCAAAGCGGTTGGAGGCGGAATAGGCGCCGGCATCGGCCAGCCCAAGATGCCGGGCAATGACCACCATCGGTGACTGGAAGGTAACGAAATTGGCGATTTCCGAGCCCATCAGCCCCGAACTGAAGCCGAGAAGCGGCACCAGCCGGCGCGGTTTCATGACGAAACGCGGGCAATAGCGGGAAACGGCATAAAGCCCGACAAGCCGGATGAGGGCCGCGGCAAAAAGCTGGATGATCAGCGCCCAGACGCCGAAGCCCATGAAGGCGAGCGCGACCGCGACGATGGCCGCGATGCTTTCCGACGCCATGCTCCACAGCGCGTCCTTGCTGAAATTCATCCGTCGCGCCAGCAGCGAATAGGCGACATCACCGGCAAGCTGCAGCGGGATGAGGAATGCCATGATGCGCAGCAGAGAGGCGCTTTCAACAGCACCCAGAAGTCCGCCGAAAAATTCTGCCCAGATGTAGAGGACGGCGGCCATGGTGCAGGAGATGGCGAGATTGGCCCAGAAGACGGTATGGATCGTTTCCATATCCTCTTCCTTTTCGACGATGAGGGCAGAGGTCAGCCCCGCGCCGGCGATCATGGTCAGAAACTGTACAACCGTTAGTCCTACCGCTACCACCCCGAATTCCTCCGGGGAAAGCAGTCTTGCGAGAAGTGGGACCGTGACAAATTTAAGCCCGAATGTCCCTGTTTTTGATAAAACGCTCCAGCCGACATTCGTGGTGATGGTCTTTACATTTGGCGCTGGGGGCATACAAGCATCCTGTTTCTGGAGGCCGGCGGGAGGAAAGCCGGTTGGGAGTTGCCGATACCATCGGGGCCGCTTTTAGGATCGGGCCCGACACTTCTTGATCAACGCAAGGGGCGAAACAATGGCAAGATTTACTGTCGTCATTCCCTACTACCAAAAGCAGCACGGTGTCTTGGGACGTGCACTCGCATCGGTTTTTGCGCAGACTTACCAGGATTTCGATCTTGTCATCGTCGATGACGAATCGCCATACCCGATCGATCAGGAACTTGCGGAACTTTCGCAGGGTGAGAAAGACCGGATTCTCGTCATTAAACAGGCCAATGCCGGCCCGGGCGGCGCCCGCAACACCGGTTTGGACAATGTGCCTGACGGCACCGACTATGTCGCCTTTCTTGATTCCGACGATATCTGGACACCCGATCATCTGCAGAATGCGGCCTTTGCGCTTCAGACCTATGGCGGCGAGTGCTACTGGGCATCCATGCAGGCAAGTGACGAATTTTATTATCATTTCGCCATTTCCGAGCTGGAGAAGAATGAGGGTGCGGCGAGGCTTTCCGAGAGGCCGCTGCTGATCGAACTGCCGGATCTGGCAAGTGTGATGCTGCGCAACTGGAGCTTCCTGCATCTCTCCTGCATGGTGATCGGCCGTCCTCTTTTTGAGAAAATCCGCTTTGACCCGGCGCTTCGTCTGGCGGCGGAAGACGTGCTGTTTTTCTGCGATTCCATCCTGGCATCGAAGCGCACGCTTCTGTGTGACGACGCCGGCGCGATGCGCGGAATGGGGGTCAATATCTTCCACAGCATCGACAATACCTCGCCGGAATTCCTGCGCCAGCAGTTCAATACCTGGGTGGCGCTCGATACGCTGGAGGGGCGTTTTTCGCGCCGGCCGGACGATGTCGCCTCCATCGCTTCCTATAAAAACACGGCGCGCAAACAGGCGCTGTGGAGCCAGGCGGGCAATCTGAAACGGCGCAAGGCACCCGAATTCGGACTGCTCCTGAAATGGGCGATGCGCGATCCGGCACTGCTGCGCGCCGCGTTCGAGCTCGGTGCTGGAAAAATCGTCCGCTCCAGATGAGCGAATTCTCGCCCGCAAGAATTTATATGTTTTTTCACCCAGGAGTGACCTCATGAAACCTTACCACTGGGAATCTCATCACGGAAATTTCGGTGACGATCTCAACCTGTGGCTGTGGGATTTTCTGCTTCCGGGCCTGCGCGATGTGCATGACGACGTCATGCTCGTTGGCGTCGGCACCGTGCTGAACGACGTTCTTTTGCCCGCAAAGCAACGCAAGCTGGTGATCGGCAGCGGCTATGGTTATGGCGCGGTGCCGGATACCAGCACCGAGTTCTGGGATATTCGCTGCGTGCGCGGCGAAAAAACCGCCGCGAAGCTGGGGCTCGCGCCCGAAAAGGGCATTGTCGATCCGGCCGTCATGGTCACCGAGATGCCCGATTTCAAAGGCCTGCCGAAGCTCTACAAGAAGACCTTCGTTCCGCACTGGGAATCGGCGGAATTCGGCATGTGGGAAACCGTCTGCGAACCGGCGGGACTGACCTATCTCGACCCGCGCGGCGAGGCGAAAGCGGTGATCCGCGCCATCGCCCAGTCGGAATTCATCGTGGCCGAATCCATGCATGGCGCAATTCTTGCCGATGCCTTCCGCGTGCCATGGGTCGCGGTCAGCACCTCGCCGTCGATCAACAGCTTCAAATGGAGCGACTGGGCCGGTAGCGTGGGTGTCGAATATCAGCCGCGCTATGTGCCCGTTTCAACCCGCGCCGAGGCGGCGAAAAAGGGCTCGCGCTTCTGGGGCATGAGCTTCCCGCCGCCGCCTGGCCCCGTCATTGCCGAGACCGGTTCCGTTCCGGCGCATGAAGGCCCGGCGCATGAGGGTGACGTGCTGGTGCGGCCGCAGGAAACGCAGCCTCGGTCATTGCGCAAATTGGCCAAGCAGGTGCTGGCAGCACCTTCCACGCTGGCGCTCTGGCAGGCAAGCCGCGCGGAGCCGCGTCTCAGCCCGGATGGCCGGCTGGAAGAGCGCAAGGAGCGCTTCGCCGCCGTTCTGGAAACGGTGAAGCGGGATTATCTCTGAGGGCGAAGAGTGGATGCGGCAGAGAATTTCTGCCGCCTTCGCTTGAGGATGCCATCCTCCAGGGTCTCTATCGTCATGCTCGGGCCTGTCCCGAGCATCTGCAACCGACCAATCATACGATACGTGAGTAGATCCTCGGGACAAGCCAAGCCCGAGGATGACGGCGAGGAATTGGCGCAGGTCGTCTTTTCCCCTACGAAACCGGCGTACCGTCCAGCAGATAACGCACATCCCGCACCGGCGGCGATTTCCGGAATCGGGCGGTCTTGTCGCTCCAGATGCCGCGCGTGATGGCGGGCAGGGCGGGGAGCCGCGCAAGGGCATGGCTCAGCGCGCCGCCCATGCCCTTCTGCTTTTTCGCATCGAGAAAATGGCGAAGCTCGAATTTGGCGCGGATGTGTTTTTCATGTTCCCGCAGGATCGCCGTTTCCTCTGCCGAAAGCCGGCAGCCGGCGAGAATGGCCTTGTCCGCCTCATATAAGCGGCGAAGATCTTCGGTGCGATGGCGGCCGCTCAGCGAGTTGCCGCGCACGATCGCGCCGTAACCGCAATGACGGATGACCTTGTAACGCGCGCCGGCGGCCAGTGCCCGCACGTAAAGCTCGTAATCTTCACCGAGCCGCAGGCCGTCATCGTAACGCAGTGCATGTTTGTCAAGAAAAGCGCGACGTATGACCGGCTTCAGAAACCCGGTTTCCCCGCGTTCGACGCCGGGCCTGGAAATATTGCCTTCCACGAATTCCGTCAGCGACAGAAACCGCGCCTGCGGTTCGAAGCGCGCCGGCTGCATGGAGGATGCGCCGGGGACCGATTGCTGGATGAAGGCGATATTGTCGGCCACCAGATCCCAGTCATCATCGGCCAGCATGGCGGCGAAACGGCCCCTGAAAAAGAAGTCGTCCGCATCGAGAATGCTGATGAGCGGCGCCGATGAAATAGAGATGGCGTGGTTGCGCGCAGCCGAAGGGCCTCGGTTTACTTCGAATCGGACGACCCGCAGACGGCCCGTGCCGTCATCCGCCGCATGCGCCACATCGCTCGTCGTGTCGGTGGAACCATCGTCGATCACCACGACTTCGCCGACCTCCGGCTCCCCAAGGGCGGAACGTATGGCGATATCGATCGTTTCGGATGCATTTTTCGCAGCGATGATGACGCAAATGGGCTGTGAACCGCTCACCATGTATTGTCCTTCTGCTTTGACCAACCGTCAGGATTTGGCCAGCAGAAAGTGTCACGGGTATGGATGCAAGCGATTTTTTTGCGACGCAGTAAATGAAGCTGCGTGAAGGCTCACATATCGGTCAATTTTGCGCCGTGCGGCGGCGGGCTTTTTACGGCGTCCGCCTGCATTGCCTCGGCGCCACGATCCCGCGCGAAGGTTTCGCGCATCCGCCGTTTTTCCCGGGCGACCAGGACGACAATCCCAATGAAATAACCGACTTGCAGAATGACCGCGCAGATGAGGGTCTGGATGAATGCCGTATAGAACGAGCCGTGGATGAAATATGTCGCAACCGCAAAGGTAAGCAATGCACCGATCATGCTGAAAAAAACACGAGGTGCATACATGGTGCTCTCCTCCCGAGAACGATTTCTCCATTTTTGACTGCGCTGCGGCATTTTTCTTCTTTGCAAGAAATATACGATGAGACCGGTGCTGTTTCAACACACATATACTTCTTCTAACGGTTGCGGCATGAAATTTCGGTAATCTTGATTGGTAAATTCCTCGGTAATCGATGACTTCCCCCAATCGGGGCTGCCTTACCAGGCGATTTCCTGGTTTTTAGAGACATAAAATCGTTCTCTTGCGGCCATTGTCGGCTGTCTTACGCCCTCTGCAGACTTCGTTAACCATCTCGCCTTTAAAAAGTCGGTATTGATTCCTCAGCAAGAGCAAGGTGCCCGCGTGACAACGAGTTCAGAAGTAATCGCCTTTCCGGCAAAGAACCGTATTGCCGACGTAAAAAGATGTGCAACCATGCTGGACCGGCTGCATGGTGTGGAGGCGAATGATTTCTGGCGCAGGGAGTGCCGTGAGCTGGCCGCCCGTCTGATGGCGCTTGGCTATGAGGACGCCGCCATGCGGCGCGAGGTCATGGAATTTCAAAACGCTGTGCAGGCTGAATTGTGGGCGGGCGATGCCACGCCAGAGGCGCGCCGCGACAGCCATTGAGGCCTCAGTGTTTTTCATAAAAAAAGCCGGCAGGTGTCAAACCTGCCGGCTTTTTTGTTCATGCCCGTTTGATCAGGAAGCGCCGGCGCCGCGTGTGCGGGCAACGCCGTCGAGTGCGGGCTTGTATTTCGGGTCGAGCCGGGCGGCATGTCCATAGGACTTGGCGGCCTTGGCCATCTCGCCGCGACGCTCATAAACAAGCGCCTGGTTGGCCCAGGATTCCGCCACATTGCCATCCAGCGAAATGGCGTGGTTGAAATCGGCAAAGGCGTTCTCATCGTCGTTCAAGGCGACATAGGAAAGGCCGCGGCCGTTATAGGGTTCCGGCGAGGTCGACGACAGCGAGATTGCCTTGGAGAAGTCCTCGATGGCCTGGGCATGCTGGTTGCGCAGCTGGTAGATCAGGCCGCGATTGTGCCAGGCGCGTCCGTCGGTGGTTTCAAGCTCGATGGCGCGGGAGAAATCGTTGAAGGCTTCGTTCACACGCCCGGACTGGCGGTAAAGATTGCCACGGCCGATCAGCGCCACATCGTAGCTCGGATTGATCTGCAGGGCGGCGTTGTAGTCCTGCAGGGCCTGCTGCTGCTGCCCGGAGTTGCGATAGACCAGCGCGCGGTTGGCATAGGCCTGATAAAAGCGCGGGTTGAGCTGCAGCGCCTTGTTGAAATCCTCGATGGCGCGGCGCGAATCGCCGGCGCGGCCGTAAGCCGAACCGCGGACGTTATAGCCTTCGGGATCCTGCGGATTGGCGTTGATGACCGAGGTGAGCGAGGCGATGTTTTCCTGCGAACCCTGGGCACGGTCGATCCTGAACACATCTTCCGTCTGGTTGGATGTCGCGCAGCCGGAAAGACCGGCAAGGACGGTACAGACGACCAGAGAAGCGCGGAACCCTCTGTTGTTTTTCAATGGCACCCGGCGCGTGGAGGCATCGGAGTTTTTCACAACACAGGCGTCGACAGCGATCATTCGGTGTGGGTTCCCTCGCAGGCCGGTCTCACGGTCGTTTTCAAGAGCGTTCTCCGGCCACAAACACAAAGAGCGGCGGCGAATTGATCGCCCCCGCCCAACAAGCATTCAAAAACGTCCAAAAGACGGCCTATTAACGGCCTGCGCGGGGGCCTGCAACCAGACCTTCGCGCTGTGCACGCTTGCGTGCCAGCTTGCGAACGCGGCGAACGGCTTCAGCCTTTTCGCGAGCGCGCTTCTGGGAGGGCTTTTCGTAGTAATCGCGCATTTTCATTTCACGGAAAATGCCTTCGCGCTGCATCTTTTTCTTCAGGGCGCGGAGCGCCTGATCAACGTTATTGTCGCGGACTAGTACCTGCACGTGAATCCCGTTCCTTTGGTTTGGTTAATTTGCTATGTGAATAAGGCATTCGCACGCAAATAAAAAATCGTTCGTTCGGCTGTCGAGCCGGGCGATTGGTGACGTGCAATAACAGATCATTTGAGCCAAGTCCAGCCGGTAGCGCATAATCACCCAGCAAAATGCGGCTTGCCCGGAATTCTGCCTGCGATGTCGAAACAAAATCATTGCGGCGTCGCAAAATGGATATTGCCTCCCATCCCGATTTGCCATGTGTATGATAAGGGCCGGAGCCATGTTTCCGGCCTCTGGCCGGTTCTTGAGGAGCAGATTGCGAATGCGCAAATATTCCGTTTTTGCCGTGGCGCGTGAGGCGCTCAGGGGTCATAAGGGGTGGGATGCGCAATGGGCCTCGCCCGAGCCGCGCAAGGATTACGATGTCATCATCATCGGCGGCGGCGGCCACGGGCTGGGGGCTGCCTATTATCTTGCCAAGGAACACGGCATTACCAATGTTGCAGTTCTGGAAAAAGGCTGGCTTGGCGGCGGCAATACCGGCCGCAACACCACCATCATCCGCTCCAACTATCTCTATGAAGAGAGCATGGATATTTACGAGCATTCCCTGAAACTGTGGGAAGGCCTGAGCCAGGATCTCAATTACAACGTCATGTATTCGGCGCGCGGCGTGATGATGCTGTCGCACAATATTCATGACCGGCAGTCCTTCAGCCGCCATATCAATGCCAACCGTCTTTACGGCATCGACAATGAGTGGCTGACGCCGGAGCAGGCGAAAGCCTATTGCCCGCCACTCGATATATCAGGCAATGCGCGTTATCCGATCAACGGCGCTGCCCTCCAGCGCCGCGGCGGTACGGCGCGCCACGATGCGGTGGCCTGGGGTTATGCCCGCGCGGCCTCCGACCGCGGCGTGCACATCATTCAGAACTGCGAGGTTACGGGCATTCGCCGCGGGCCGGACGGGGCGGTGACGGGTGTGGAAACCAATCGCGGTTTCATCGGCGCGAAGAAGATCGGCGTTTCCGCCGCCGGTCATTCCTCCGTCATCATGAAAATGGCGGATGTGCGCGTTCCGCTGCATTCCAACCCGCTGCAGGCGCTGGTTTCGGAACCGCTGAAGCCGATTTTCCCCTGCGTGGTGATGTCCAACACGGTCCACGCCTATATTTCGCAATCCGACAAGGGCGAGCTGGTCATCGGCGCGGGCACCGATCAATATAACTCCTATTCCCAGACCGGCGGCCTGCAGATCATCACCCACACGCTCGACGCGATCTGCGAGCTGTTCCCGATCTTCCGCCGCGTCAAGATGATGCGCCAATGGGGCGGCATTACCGACAACACACCCGACCGCTCGGCTATCCAGAGCGTGACGCCGGTGCAGAACCTCTTCGTCAATTGCGGCTGGGGTACGGGCGGCTTCAAGGCGACGCCGGGTTCGGCCAATCTTTTCGCGCATCTCATCGCGCGGGGCGAACCGCATCGTCTGGCGGCGGGGCTGACGCTCGACCGGTTCCGCACCGGCCGTCTTATCGATGAGGCTGCCGCTGCCGCGGTGGCGCATTGATGCTGGCGGCGGCCATGCTTGCGATCAACATATCAGGCGCGGCCGTGCCCGTGCCCGTCGGCAGCGTCATTCCCGAGGCCAGGGATTTTCGCAGCCAGAAGATTGCGAAGATGCAGGGTGAGAAAGACTGGCCCTTCATGGCGGAAAAAGGCCTGCTTCTCTGTGCTCCAAGTCTCGCGAACAAGATGGTTTATTTTGTCGGTGAGAAGGAGGATGGAGGGCAGGATTACCCCTTCGCGATCGATACCGACATGATGGCGGTTGCCATCGTCAATATGGGCCGGGCCTCGGCGCTACGCCCTTTCGATAATTTCGAGCAGCTTTTAAAGCGGCTTTCCCCTTTCGTAGCCATGGGAAAGCGGCTGTGTGACCAACCCGCCGGAACAGCGCTTCCGGAAAATTCTCTCTAGGTGGAGCGACGATGCTTCTGATCCATTGCCCCTATTGCGGGGAAGACCGTTCCGAACTGGAATTCCGCTGGGCGGGCGAAGCCCATATCGCCCGGCCGGAAAACATCGCCGATATTTCCGACGAGGCCTTCGCCGAATATTTCTTCATTCGCGACAATGACAAGGGCCTCGTTTTCGAGCGCTGGCGTCACATTCACGGCTGCGGCCGCTTCTTCAACGCCGCCCGCGATTCGGTCAGCGACAAATTCCTGATGACCTACAAGGCGGGTGAGCCGAAACCCGATACTGAGACGGTCCTTTCCGCAGAAAAGGGAGCCGGGCAATGAGCGGCGATTATCGTATCAAGGGGGCCGGTCGTCTCACCCCGGCCAGAACCGCGCGCTTCACCTTCGATGGCAAGATTTATCAGGCGCTGGAGGGGGACACGGTCGCCTCCGCGCTTCTGGCCAATGGCGTGCATCTGATCGGCCGCTCGTTCAAATATCACCGGCCGCGCGGCTTCCTTTCCGCCGGGCCGGAAGAGCCGAATGCGCTGATCGACGTTTCCCGCGACAGTCTGCGCAAGCAGCCCAATGTGCGCGCCACGGTGCAGGAAGTGTTCGACGGCGCGATCATCGCCTCGCAGAACCGCTTTCCGTCGCTGTCCTTCGATCTGAGCGCCATCAACGATCTCCTGTCGCCGATGTTCGCGGCCGGTTTTTATTATAAGACCTTCATGTGGCCGAAGGCCGCCTGGCACAGGATTTACGAACCGCTGATCCGCCGCGCCGCCGGTCTTGGCAAGGCGCCGAGCGAGCCGGATGCGGATCATTATTCCGGTCGTTATGCCCATTGCGACGTGCTGGTGGCCGGTGCCGGCGTCGCTGGTCTGACGGCGGCGCTTGCTGCCGCGAAAACCGGCGCAAGCGTCATTCTGGTCGATGAAAATGCCGAAGTCGGCGGCGCGCTGCGTTTCGACACTGGCACGGTCATCGACGCTCTGCCCGGTTACGAATGGGCGCAGAAGGTTTTTGCCGAACTGAAGTCCCTGCCCAATGTGCGGGTTCTCACCCGCACCACCGCTTTTGGTTATTACAACCACAATTTCGTGGCGCTGGCCGAGCGGGTGACCGATCACCTCGCCACGCCCGCCAGACACCAGCCGCGCGAGCGGCTGTGGCAGGTACGCGCCAAAAAGGTCGTGCTGGCGGCGGGTGCGATCGAACGTCACATGGTCTTTGCCAATAATGACCGCCCCGGCATCATGCTGGCCTCGGCCGCACGCACCTATCTCAACCATTACGGCGTCGCTGTGGGTCAAAATGTCGGGGTCTACACCGCCCATGATTCGGCCTATGAGACGGCCTTCGATCTGAAGAAGGCCGGGGTGAAAATCGCCGCCATCGTCGATTGCCGCGAGAACCCGGATCAGCGCCTGCTGGATGAGGCGCGCGCGCTCGGCATCGAAGTGCTGGCGGGCCATAGCGTTTACAATACCGCCGGCCGCCTGCGTGTGTCTTCCATGACAGTTGGCCGCAATGGCGGTTCCAACAAGCGCAAAATCGCCATCGATGCGCTTGTGGTTTCGGCCGGCTGGACGCCATCGGTGCATCTCTTCTCGCAATCGCGCGGCAAGCTGAAGTTTGACGCGGCTAACCAGCGTTTCCTGCCAGATATCCATGTGCAGAACGGTGTTTCCATCGGCGCCTGCAACGGCACGGACGATCTTTCCGCGTTGATCGCCGAGGCTGCGGCTGCCGGTGGCGGCGGCGTGGAGTTTTCCGGTGAGAATGCAAGGATTTGGACCGGTGGCATGATCGGTGCGGCCGAAGGCGCGGGTGAGGGAACCGGCGTCAAGGCCTTCATCGATTTCCAGCACGATGTCTGCGCCAAGGATATCCGCCTTGCCGTGCGCGAAGGCATGCATTCCGTTGAGCATATCAAGCGCTTCACCACCAATGGCATGGCGTCCGATCAGGGCAAGATGTCCAATATGCACGGCCTTGCCATCGCATCGGAGGCGCTTGGCCGGGATTTGCCCAAGGTCGGTCTCACCACCTTCCGTCAGCCCTATACGCCGGTCACCTTCGGCACGCTCATCAATCATTCGCGCGGCGCGCTGTTCGACCCGGCCCGCAAGACGCCGATGCACGAGGAAGAGCTGGCTGCAGGTGCGGTGTTCGAGGATGTCGGCAACTGGAAGCGCGCCTGGTTCTTCCCGCGGGCGGGTGAAGACATGCATGAGGCGATCAACCGCGAATGCAAGACGGTTCGGACAAGCGTCGGCGTGTTCGATGCCTCCACACTCGGCAAGATCGAAGTGGTCGGCCCGGATGCGGCGAAGTTCCTGAACCTCATCTACACCAACGCCTGGGACACGCTGAAACCCGGCCGCTGCCGTTACGGCATCATGACCCGCGAAGACGGTTTCGTTTACGACGACGGCGTCGTCGGGCGTCTTGCCGAAGACCGTTTCCATGTGACGACGACCACGGGCGGCGCGCCGCGCGTTCTCCAGCATATGGAAGATTATCTCCAGACCGAATTCCCCGATCTCAATGTCTGGCTCACCTCGGC
Organism: Agrobacterium sp. 16-172Ci; assembly: GCF_053522725.1. Taxonomy (NCBI): domain Bacteria; kingdom Pseudomonadati; phylum Pseudomonadota; class Alphaproteobacteria; order Hyphomicrobiales; family Rhizobiaceae; genus Agrobacterium; species Agrobacterium sp. 16-172Ci. The sequence continues at coordinate 38,763 of NZ_JBNWBW010000013.1, read as the reverse complement.
CACCGAACAATGGGCCGTGATTGCCGTGCAGGGGCCAAAGGCGCGCGAGGTTATCGCTCCCTTCGTCGAGGGCATCGATCTCTCGCCGGAGGCCTTCCCGCATATGGCGGTGGCCGAAGGCACCTTCTGCGGTGTGCCGACACGGCTCTTCCGCGTGTCCTTTACCGGTGAACTGGGTTTCGAAATCAACGTTCCGGCCGATTACGGCGCGGCCGTCTGGTCGGCGATCCGCGAAAGGGCGGAAGCCGTCGGCGGCTGCCTTTATGGCACCGAGACCATGCACATTCTGCGTGCGGAAAAGGGCTATATCATCGTCGGGCAGGATACGGACGGCACGGTGACGCCTGACGATGCCGGGCTTGCCTGGGCCGTTTCCAAGAAGAAGACGGATTTCGTCGGCATTCGCGGTCTGAAACGCACCGATCTCACGCGCTCCGGCCGCAAACAGCTTGTCGGCCTGAAGACGAAAGACCGGCTGACCGTTCCGGACGAGGGCGGCCAGATCGTTGTCGATCCGAACCAGCCGAAACCCATGACCATGCTCGGCCATGTCACCTCCGCCTACTGGTCGGAAAATCTCGGCCATTCCATCGCTTTTGCGCTGGTGGCGGATGGCAGGGCGCGCATGGGCGAAACGCTCTATATTCCGCTCGCCGATAAAACCATTGCCGTCGAAGTGACCGACATGGTCTTCCTCGACAAGGAAGGAGCCCGTCTCAATGGCTGACAAACTGCACGCAAAACGCAAATCCGTGCTCGAGGATTTTCACGGCGGCTCTCCCTTTGTTTCGCTGAAACCCGCTGCTTCCGCCTCGCGGCTCTCGCTGCGCGCCCGGGAAAGCGCCCTGCCGGCACTTTCGCAAGCGCTCGGTCTTGCCCTGCCGGCCCGCCCGAAAAGCTCCGTCACCTCGGGCCTGCGGTCCGCTTTGTGGCTCGGCCCGGATGAATGGCTGGTGATCGATCAGGGCGAGAGCGACCTGATGGCGGCTCTCGCCGGCGTTTCCGGCCTGTTTTCTGCAACTGATGTTTCCCACCGCAATACGGCCGTCATCGTCTCCGGTGCCGGTGCGGAAGCGGCACTCAATGCCGGCTGCCCGCAGGATCTTTCTCTCGCAAAGTTCCCGGTCGGCGCGTGCTCGCGCACCGTTTTCGGCAAGGCGGAAGTGGTGCTGCTGCGCACGGCGGACGATACGTTCCGGGTGGAATGCTGGCGTTCCTTTGCGGAATATGTCGGCGGGCTGTTGCAGGAGGCGGCTGAGGACGTGGCGGTTTAACCGGCCATCCAGCCCCGCCATTCCACCCATCGCCCATGGAAATCGGCTCGGCCGATTTCCTGTTTCTCGCCCGTCGGCCAGATCTGCAGGGTAATGGCGGCACCGCCCGGCGTCGCATCCGCCTCCATTTGCAGCCGGGCAAGCGGGGCATCCGGCGTGGCGCGGGTTCCAGCTTTGGCAATCACAGCCTCGCCTTCCTGTTTCAGGCCATCGGGCAGATATTGCCAGGCGACTGAGTGATAGACGACGTGGACAGCACCCGCATATTGCCTGGCAAGGCGGCGTTTAAGCCAGTCGACCGCGTCCGCCTTCTCGACATGCAGACCATGTTCCACGGCTATCCGCAGGGCGGCGGCGGTTCGCTCCAGCCTGTCTGTCTGGTCGGCCCAAACATAGGACATCAGCCGCAGGCGATCTTCGGCGGATGATGGGTCGAGCGGGTTGAGATCGCAGCCGGCGCGCTCGATAACCTCGATCCGCTCATGGGCGGGCGTGTCGCCGCGCCATTCCGGTGACAGGAAAACATCGGATTGCTCACCCCAGGCGAGATCGCCGAGGCGATATCGGTAACGGTCGAATTGCAGGTTGAGGCCCGCGCTGGCTCCGACTTCGGAAAGCACCAGCGGCTTGCCGGTCAGTGCCGCAATCGAAAGAAAGCCCGGCAGCAGAACGGCGGAACGGCGAACCTCGTTGGTTTGCGGCGGCGATTTCAATCTTTCGAGGATGAAGGCGGAATGAAAACGCAGGGCGCTGGCGCAGGCCTGCCAGAGCGCTTCTTCGTCTTCCGGCGGGATATCGGCAAGCGGCGCGATCTTTTCCTCGATGGCGAGCGCATGCAGGGCGCCCGCCAGCCGCAGGGGAGCGGAATCGCCCGAGGGGCCGACATCGCCGGGCCAGGACAAGATCCGCTCGCCCACCTCGGTATGGCGGTCGAGTCTTCCTGCCATGGCGCGGCAGAGCCGTGCGGTAAAGGGCGAGCCGAGGCTGTCGCAGGCTCTTGCCTGCACGAGAAACGCATTCTTTACGGCTTCGTCATGCATGCGGTCTCTCCCTTGCGGCAGTTTCAGGCGTCTTCCGGCCTGTCCTCCGGGTTGAACTGGCTGATGGTGGTCCAGCGGGCGGTAAGTGCCGGCTTTTTCTCGTTTTCGATTTCCACCGTCACGTCATAGGTCGTCATCAACATGGCCGCGCCGCGAAAACGCGCCTCCGTCAGCGTGAAGCGGCCGCGCACCCGCGCACCGCTTTTGACCGGCGTAACGAAACGAACCGCATCGAAGCCGTAATTGATGCCCATGGTCTGTTCGCGGATGCGGGGCAGGGCATCGTAATTCAGCGCCGAAAGCAGAGACAGCGTCAGGAATCCATGCGCGATGGTGCCGCCAAAGGGGCTTTCCGCTTTGGCGCGTTCCGGGTCGGTGTGGATGAACTGTTCATCCAGCGTCGCCTTTCCGAAAGCGTCAATCATCGTCTGGTCGACGGTGATCCAGTCGGAGACGCCCATTTCAGTGCCGACCAGATTTTTCATCTCCGCCAGCGCAATTTCTTTTGTCATGTTACCTCGTCCGCATTGTTTCCAGGGACTTATACGGCTGGCGACGCGAAGGGATCAACTGCGCAGATAAAACACCACGGAACGGGTGGGCAGGAAGGCGGGATTGCCGAAATCCGTGCCGATCGCATGCCAGCCATCGCCGGGCAGCGTGAAAGGAACGATCTCGCGACCGCGATTGATGAGAACCGCAAGCTCGACCTCGACGCCCGTTTCGCGGTCCGACGTTGAAAGCACCATGGCGAAGGCGGGTCCATTCGGGCTTTCCCAGTCCGCAATCGTCATGGGCTCCCCGCCCGGGGCAAGCCATGTCACATCGCCGCTGCCGGAAAAGAAGCCGGTCTCGGAAAAGACGCCGAAGCGTTTGCGAAGCACTGCGAGAAATGCCGTGTGATCGATCAGTTCGGGCACAAGCGAAGACCAGTCGACCCAGGTGATGTCATTGTCCTGACAATAGGCGTTGTTGTTGCCATGCTGGCTGCGGCCGCCCTCATCGCCGGCGGTCAGCATCAAGACGCCGCGGCTGACGAACAGGGTGGAAAGCAGCGCCTTCACATCCGCAATGCGGGCGGCGACAATGGCAGGATCATCCGTCAGGCCTTCGAAGCCATTGTTCCAGGAGTGGTTTTCATTGTGGCCGTCGCGATTGTTCTCGCCGTTTTTCTCATTGTGCTTGTGTTCGTGGCTGACGAGGTCGAACAGGGTGAAGCCGTCATGGGCGGCGAGAAAGTTGACGCTGCGGCTGTTCGCTCGGCCATGGCGGGAAAAGATCGGCGAAGACCCGGAAAGCGCATCGGCCAGCGCCCCGGTGGTGCCGACGTCGCCGCGCCAGAAGCGGCGCATATCGTCGCGGGCGCGGTCGTTCCACTCCAGAAAGCTCTCGGGGAAATTGCCGAGCTGATATCCGCCAGGGCCGATATCCCATGGTTCGGCGATCAGCAGGCGGTCGTAAAGTGCCGGGTCCGAATGCATGGCCGCGAGCGTTTCGCTTGCCATGTCGAAGCCATTGGCCGTTCGCCCGAGCACGGGCGCGAGGTCGAAACGGAAGCCGTCCACCCCGGCATTCAGAACGAAATGCCTGAGGGAATCGACGATGAGCTGGCGAATATAGGGATGATCGCAGGCAACCGTATTGCCGGTGCCGGTATCGTTGGCCAGCACGCCCGGCTTTCCCGGCGGGTGGCGGAAGGCGGTGAGGTTATCGAGCCCGCGCAACGACAGGATCGAACCTTCGATATCGCTTTCGCCCGTATGGTTGAAGACCAGATCGAGAATGACGCCGATGCCCTCCGCATGCAGCGCCGCAACCGTATCCCGCAATTCCCGCACGCCGCCGGGGCAGAGGCGCGGATCGAGCGCCATGAAGCCGACGGGATTATAACCCCAGGCATTGGAAAGGCCGAGCGGCGGCAGGTGGCGCTCGTCGATCCATGCGGTGATCGGCATCAACTCCACCGCATCGACGCCGATTTTTTTCAGGTGCGCGACAATGGCGGGATGGGCAAGTGCGGCAACGGTGCCCCTGATCTCTTCCGGCACTTCAGGATGCAGCTGGGTGAAGGATTTGACGGCGAGTTCGTAAATCAGCCCGCCTTCGGCAAAAAACGGCGGTTGACGCCGGACCGGCTCATATTGCGAAAGGATCGCCTTCGGCATGATCCCGCCGGTATCCGCACCAAAGGCGTAAAGCGCGGGATCGTGCCGGAAGGGGCGGTCGATCTCCGTGGCATAGGGGTCGAGCAGCAGCTTTGCAGGATCGAACCAGAGGCCGTGTTCGGGGGCGTAAATGCCGTGAGCGCGAAAGCCGTATCGCGTGCCGGGGCCGGCATCGGAGACGGTCAACCGGTGAACGTCATCTTCACCACGCGCCATCGGCAAACGCGCCGTTTCTTTCTCGCCGTTAGCATCGAAAAGGCAGAGATCGACCTGCGAGGCGTGCCGGGAATAGACCGTGAATTCCGTTCCGTTTTCCGTCTGGATTGCGCCTTTGGGGAAAACGGAAGGTGTCTGCATGGTCTGTCTCTCCGGGGGATAGTTGTTTCTTCTTCGTAAGGGTAGAAGGTGGCCGTTAATGGAAGGCGGGTATGCGTCCGCCTGTGATCGATGGCGAACCCAAAACCTCTCCTCCGTCATGCTCGGCCTGTCCCGAGCATCTGCTACGCATTGATTGGACGATGCGTTGGCAGATCCTCGGCACAAGGCCGAGGATGACGTCGAGTTTGGAGAGAGGTCTGCTACTTCTCAGACGTCCTTGTGGCCGCCTCCCGTCTTTTCGATTCTGCGCCTCTCCAGCAACTGAACAAAACCCTCAGGTAATAACGCTCGGCTCGCTACGGCCGGTATGGGCCTTGATGCCGGCGATCGTATCGGCAACGGAAATCAGGTCGGCAAGCGCCTCCTGCGTTTCGATGCCGTGACGGGCTGCATCCGGCTCGTAACGCTCGACATAAAGGCGAAGTGTGGCGCCCGCAGTACCCGTGCCGGAAAGGCGCAGCACGATGCGCGAACCGCCTTCGAAGAGGATGCGGATGCCCTGATTTTTGCTGATCGACTGATCGACCGGATCGTGATAGGCAAAATCATCCGCCTCCGCGACCTTCAGATTGCCGTAGCTGGTGCCGGGAAGCGTGGCGAGTTTTTCGCGCAGGGTTGCGACCAGCGTGTTGGCGGCGTCCGAATCCACTTCCTCATAGTCATGGCGGGAATAATAGTTGCGGCCATATTCGGCCCAGTGCTTTGTGACGATGTCCTTCACGCTTTCCTTGCGCGCGGCGACAATGTTCAGCCAGTAGAGCACGGCCCACAGGCCGTCCTTTTCGCGCACATGGTTGGAACCCGTGCCGAAGCTTTCTTCGCCACAGATCGTCACCTTGCCGGCATCCATGAGATTGCCGAAAAATTTCCAGCCGGTCGGCGTTTCATACATGCCAAGGCCAAGCTTTTCGGCCACACGGTCCGCTGCCGCACTCGTCGGCATCGAACGGGCGATGCCGGAAATGCCGCCGGCATAACCCGGGGCCAGTTTGGCATTGGCCGCGATGATGGCGAGGCTATCGGACGGGGTGACGAACATGCTCTTGCCGACCACCATGTTGCGGTCGCCATCGCCATCGGAGGCCGCGCCGAAATCGGGGCCTTCCGGGCTCATGACGTCGTCATAAAGCTCCTTGGCGTGGACAAGGTTGGGATCGGGGTGGTGGCCGCCGAAATCCGGCAGCGGCGTTGCATTGCGGACCGAGCCCTTCGGCGCGCCGAGGCGCTTTTCGATGATCTCCACGGCATAGGGACCGGTAACGGCGCTCATGGAATCGACCACGACCCTGAAACCGCCGGCAATCAGCGCGCGGATGGCGGCGAAATCGAACAGTTCTTCCATCAAAGCGGCGTAATCGGCAACCGGGTCGATCACCTCGACCGTCAGTTCGTCCACCTTGAAGCTGCCCACCTTGTCGAGATCGATATCGGCGGCGTCGGAGATTTTATAGCTGTCGATGACCTTCGAGCGGGCATAGATCGCATCGGTGATCTTTTCCGGTGCGGGACCGCCATTGCCGATATTGTATTTGATGCCGAAATCTTCGTTCGGGCCGCCGGGATTGTGGCTGGCGGAAAGCACGATGCCGCCAAACGCCTTGTATTTGCGGATGACGTTGGAGGCGGCAGGTGTGGAGAGAATGCCGCCCTGACCGACCAGAACCTTGCCGAAGCCGGCAGCGGCGGCCATCTTGATCGCCTTCTGGATGACTTCGCGGTTGTAATAACGGCCATCGCCGCCGATCACCAGCGTCTGGCCCTGAAAGCCCTCAAGCGCGTCGAAGATCGACTGGATGAAATTCTCGGCGTAATTTTCCTGTGCGAAGACTGGCACCTTCTTGCGCAGGCCGGATGTGCCCGGCTTCTGGTCCTGATAGGGCTTCGTCTGAACGGTCTTGATCATTGTTTCAATGGCCTTTCGAAATAAGCTGGCTGTAAAGCGCGGCGTAAAGACCGGCGCTCTTTTCCCAGGAAACATCGGATTTCATTCCGAGTTTCTGCATTTGTGTCCATAGTTTCGGGTCGTGGTAATAACGGACGGTCCGGCGGATCGCCTGTTTCAGACCATCGAGCGTAACGGGTGAAAACTGCACGCCGGTCGCCGATTTATTGGCGATGGCGGCGTGGTTGGCGTCGATCACCGTGTCGGCAAGGCCGCCGGTGCGGGCGACGACCGGAATGCAGCCATAGCGTAGCGCATAAAGCTGGGTGAGGCCGCAGGGTTCGAAACGCGAGGGAATGATGATCGCATCGCAGCCCGCCTGCATCAGATGCGACAGCGGCTCGTTGTAACCGACAGCAACGCCGACGCGGCCATGGTGGCGGGATGCCGCCGCCAGAAGCGCGCCTTCCAGCGCCACTTCGCCGGTGCCCAGCACCACCAGACGGCCGCCGAGGGAAACGATCTCGTCCACGGCTTCCGCCATGAGGTCGATGCCCTTCTGCCAGGTGAGGCGGGAGATGATGCAGAAAAGCGGGCTGTCATCATCGTCGATGCGGAAATGTTCGGCGACAGCCTTCTTGTTCAGCGCGCGGTTCTTGAGATTGGTGGCCGAATAATTGTCGTGGATCAGATGGTCCGTCGCCGGGTTCCAGACATCGGCATCGATGCCGTTGACGATGCCGTGCAACACATGGGCGCGGCTGCCGATGACGCCGTGCAGGCCCATGCCGAATTGCGGGGTGAGGATTTCCTCGGCATAGGAGGGGCTGACGGTGCTGAGCGCCGTTGCCGTCTGCAGGCCGCCCTTCAGGAAGCTCACATCGTTGTAATATTCGATGCCTTCCATGCCGAAGGCATGGGCGGGCAATGCAAGCTTGCTGAAAATATTCGCACCGAACTGGCCCTGAAAAGCGATGTTGTGGATGGTGAGAAGGCTCGGAATCTCCGGCGTTTCGGCATAACGCATATAGACCGGCGCCATGGCGGCCTGCCAGTCATGGGCATGCACCATATCCGGCCGCCAGCCGGGAAGCGCGCCGGCGGCAATGCGGGCCGCAGCCAGCGAAAGCGCCGCGAAACGCTTCCAGTTGTCAGGGTAATCCTTGCCGGTCTGGTCGAGATAAGGGCCGCCGGAGCGCTCGTAATAGGCCGGCGCATCGAGAATGAGGAGGTTAAGCCCCTCATGCCGCACTTCGAGCACATCGGCGTTTTCGCCGAGCAGATCGGTAAATTCGAAACATTTGACGGGGTCCGTCACGGCGGCTTTCACCGCCGGATATCCGGGTATCAATGTGCGCGTCGTGACACCATGGGCTTCCAGCGCGATGGGGAGCGCGCCGGCAACGTCGGCGAGCCCTCCGGTCTTGATCAGGGGATAGATTTCGGATGAAACCGAAAGGACATTCATGGGCTCTACAGGTCCAGCTTGTCGATCATCGATTGGGTGATAAGGCAAATGCCGTTTTCGGTGCGGCGGAAACGTTTGGCATCCAGTTCTGGGTCTTCTCCTACAATCAGTCCTTCCGGAATGACCACGCCATGGTCGATGACGACATTGCTGAGCTGGGCGTGACGCCCGATCTTCACACTCGGCAGTACTACGGCATTCTCAAGGCGGGAGTATGAATTTGCGCGCACCCCGGTAAACAGCAGGCTGCGCTGCAGGGAGGCGCCGGAAATGATGCAATCGCCGGAGACGACCGAAGACACGGCCGAGCCGCGGCGATTCTCGTCATCGTGCACGAATTTCGCCGGCGGGGTGATTTCCGCATAGGTCCAGATCGGCCAGGACTTGTCGTAGATATCGAGGTCCGGCACCACATCCGTCAGGTCGATATTGGCCTGCCAATAGGCGTCGATGGTGCCGACATCGCGCCAGTAAGGGCCATGCTCGAAATCCGAACGAACGCAACTATCGGCGAAGCGATGGGCGACGGCTTTGCCGTGTTCGACGATATAGGGAATGATGTCCTTGCCGAAGTCGCGGCTGGAAGTCGGGTCGGCGGCGTCGCGGCGCAGGGCTTCCATCAGGAATTTCGTGTGGAAGACATAGATGCCCATGGAGGCGAGCGCGAAGCCTTCATTGCCCGGAATGCCCGGCGGATCGGCCGGTTTTTCAATGAAATCGATGATTTCGTCTTTTTCATTCACATGCATCACGCCGAAGCCGGTCGCTTCCATGCGCGGCACTTCAAGGCATCCGATCGTCACGTCGGCGCCGGAATCGACATGCTGCTGCAGCATGTATTCATAGTCCATTTTGTAAATATGGTCGCCGGCGAGGATGACCATATATTCCGGCGCATAGGGCTCGATGATGTCGATGTTCTGGTAGACGGCGTCGGCCGTGCCTTCATACCATTGCGTTTCGGAAACGCGCTGGGAGGCCGGCAGAATATCGAAGCTTTCGTTACGCTCGGGACGGAAGAAATCCCAGCCACGCTGCAGGTGGCGGATGAGCGAGTGCGCCTTGTATTGCGTGGCGACGCCGATGCGGCGAATGCCGGAATTGAGCGCGTTGGAGAGCGCAAAATCAATGATGCGCGCCTTGCCGCCGAAATAGACGGCGGGTTTTGCCCGGCGGTCCGTCAATTCCTTCAGGCGGCTTCCTCTGCCGCCTGCGAGGACATAGGCCATTGCATCGCGTGCCAAAGGCTGAACTCTTTTTTCCGACATGGTGTCCTCCCTCTCTGTCTGTCAGTTTTCCGGCTCGAGCATGATCGTTGCGAGTGGCGGCAGGACGAGCATCGCCCCGATATCGCCGCCGGCATCGACCGCCTGAACGCGTCCGCCATTTCCCTTGCCGCTGCCGCCATAAATTTCGGCATCGGTGTTGAGAATCTCCCTCCACCGCCCCGCAAGCGGAAGCGGCACATAATAGTTTTCCCGATAGACCGGCGTGAGATTGCAGATGACCGCCACCGGCTTTTCACCCGGCGCCATGCGCAGCCAGGCGAAGACGGAATTGTCGTGGTCATCAACCACAAGCCAGCGGAAACCTTCCGGTTCGCAGTCGCGGGCGTGCAAAGCGGGTTTTGAACGGTAGGTGAGGTTGAGATCGCGCACGAGGCGGCGCATGCCCTCATGCATCGGATATTGGCGCAGGTTCCAGTCGAGCGAGCCCTTTTCGCTCCATTCGCTCCATTGTGCGAATTCCTGCCCCATGAACAGCAGCTTCTTGCCGGGATAACCCCACATGAAGGCGTAATAGGACCGCAGATTGGCGAATTTCTGCCAGTCGTCGCCGGACATCTTGGCGATCAGCGATCCCTTGCCGTGCACCACCTCGTCATGGGAAAGCGGCAGCACGAAATTTTCGCTGAAGGCGTAAAGCAGGCCGAAGGTCAGCTCCTGATGGTGGAACTTGCGATGCACCGGCTCGCGCGAGAAATAACTCAGCGTGTCGTGCATGAAGCCCATATTCCATTTGAAGCCGAAGCCGAGGCCGCCCTCGTGGACCGGCTGCGACACTTTCGGCCAGGAGGTGGATTCCTCGGCAATGGTCATGACACCCGGATGGGTGCCGTAGACGAGGGAATTCATCTTCTGCAGGAAGCGGACGGATTCGAGATTTTCCCGCCCGCCATATTCATTGGGGATCCACTCGCCTTCCTTGCGGGAATAATCGAGATAGAGCATCGAGGCGACCGCATCCACGCGCAGGCCGTCGAGATGGAATTTTTCGGCCCAATAAAGCGCATTGTTGATGAGGTAGGACATCACCTCGATGCGGCCGAAATTATAGATGGCCGTGTTCCAGTCGGGGTGAAAACCCTGACGCGGATCGGCATGTTCGTAAAGCGCCGTGCCGTCGAACCAGCGCAAGCCGTGCTCGTCGGTTGGAAAATGCGCCGGAACCCAGTCGAGCAGGATGCCGATGCCGACCTTGTGAGCGCCATTGACGAAACGCGCGAAGCCCTCCGGATCGCCGAAACGGGCGGATGGCGCATAAAGGCCGGTCGTCTGGTAACCCCATGAAGGGTCATAGGGATGTTCGGTGATGGGCAGGAACTCGATATGGGTGAAGCCCATATCGGTACAATAGGGAATGAGCTGGGCGGCCAGTTCATCCCAGCTCAGGAACGTGCCGTCCTCGCGCCGCCGCCAGGAGCCGGCATGCACCTCGTAAATGCTGATCGGCTGGCGGCGCTGGTCCACCTGCGCCCAATGTTCCCGGTGGGCCTGATCTTCCCATTTCTGGGTGAGTTCCGGCGCGGTGACGGAGGCGTTCTTAGGCCGCAACTCGGCGCGCCGCGCATAGGGGTCTGCCTTCAACGGCAGAAGCTCGCCGTTTGCGCCGAGGATTTCGAACTTGTAGGCACAGCCGGCATAGACGTCAGGCGCGAAGATTTCCCAGATGCCGGTATCCTTGCGGAACCGCATGACATGCCGGCGGCCATCCCAATTGTTGAAATCGCCGACGACGGAAACGCGCCGCGCATTGGGAGCCCAGACGGCGAAGTGGAAGCCTTCGACGCCCTCGAGCTTCAGCGGATGCGCGCCCATCCTGTCGAAGAGCCTCAGATGCGATCCTTCGCGGACGAAATAATCGTCCATGGGGCCGAGAACCGGGCCGAAACTGTAGGGGTCGGTCACCGCCCATTCGGCATCGTCGCGGCTGGCGCGATACCGCACCGGCTGGCGCTTCGAAAGATCGATCCGGCCTTCGAAAAAACCGTCCGGATCGAGCCGCTTCAATTCGCCCACGAAATTTCCGTCCAGCGTCAGGACGGAAACCTCCTCGGCGCCGGGAATGAAACAGCGGGCGGAAAAACCTTCCGGCGTTTCGTGAACGCCGAGAAGGGCAAAGGGATTGGAATGCAAACCGCTCTTGATCGCCTCGATTTCAGCCTTCGTGATGTCGCCAGTCTTTTTCTCTTCGGCCGAATTGAGCGGTTTTTTCATCAGGCTCTCCAGATCTCGGTGGCATATTGGCGGATTGTCCGGTCGGACGAGAACCAGCCCATGCGTGCCGTGTTGCGCACTGTCTTGGCATACCAGCTGTCCGGATCGCTCCAGATCGCGTCCACCTCGCGCTGCGCATTGGCATAGGCGTCGAAGTCGGCGGCGACCATGAACCAGTCGCTGTTGTAGATACCGTCGATCAGGCCGGCGAAACGGGAGCGGTCATCCGGCGAGAAGACGCCGGAGGCGATGGAAGACAGCGCCTGCGACAGCTCGGCCGATCCTTCGATGATCGCGCGGGGATTGTGGCCTTCGGCGCGCGCCTTGGCCACTTCATCCGCCGTCATTCCGAAGATGACGATATTCTCCGCGCCGACATGATCGCGCATTTCGACGTTGGCGCCATCGAGCGTGCCGATGGTGAGCGCGCCGTTGAGTGCGAATTTCATGTTGCCGGTGCCGGAAGCTTCCATGCCGGCCGTCGATATCTGTTCGGAAAGGTCGGCGGCGGGAACCATGATTTCCGCAAGCGAGACGTTATAGTTCGGAACAAATACCACTTTCAGAAGCCCGCGCACGGCCGGATCGTTGTTGATGACCCGGGCAATATCGTTGGCAAGCTTTATGATCAGCTTCGCGTTGTGATAACTCGGCGCCGCCTTGCCTGCGAAGAACTTAACGCGCGGCACCCAATCCAGTTCCGGGTGGGAACGGATCTGATCGTAAAGCGCGACCGTTTCCACGAGGTTCAGAAGCTGGCGCTTATATTCATGGATACGCTTGATCTGGATGTCGAACATGGCCGAAGGATCGACGCGGATGCCCATGCGCTGCGCCACCGTATTGGCAAGCCGCACCTTGTTCAGACGCTTCACCTCGGCGAATTTTTCGCGGAAACCGGCATCGTCGGCAAAACGGTCGAGCGCGGTCAGCTTTTCCGCATCGTCGAGGAAATCGTCGCCGATTGCTTCGCGCAGCAGGCTGGTCAGGCCCGGATTGCACTGCATCAGCCAGCGACGCGGTGTGATGCCATTGGTCTTGTTGTTGATACGCTCAGGATAAAGGCTATGCAGGTCGGCAAAGACCGTTTCCTTCATCAGGTCGGTATGAAGGGCGGAAACGCCGTTGATGGAATGCGAGCCGATAAAGGCAAGGTTGCCCATGCGCACGCGGCGCTCGCCGCCTTCATCGATCAGCGAGATCGAACGGATCTGCTGATCCGCCATCTTCTTTTCCTTGCGGGCGTAGACCAGCGTGTTGGCGTTGATCGCATAGACGATCTGCATATGTCTTGGCAGAAGACGCTCGAGCAGCGGCACCGGCCAGCTTTCCAGCGCCTCCGGCAGAAGCGTGTGATTGGTATAGGAGAACGTGCCCTGCGTGATCTTCCACGCTTCCTCGAATTCCAGACCGTGCACATCGCACAGAAGACGCATCATTTCGGCGATGGAAATGGCCGGATGCGTATCGTTGAGCTGGATCGAGACCTTCTCGGGCAGCGAGGTGAAATCGGGATATTGCTGCAAATGGCGGCGCAGAATGTCCTGCAGCGAGGCGGAGGAGAAGAAGAACTCCTGCCGCAGGCGCAGTTCCTGACCGGCCGGCGTCGCATCGGCGGGGTAGAGAACCCGCGTCAGGCTTTCTGCCTTGTTGCTTTCGCGCAAGGCGCCGATATGGTCGCCGGCATTGAAGGCGGCCAGCAGAATGGGGTCGATAGGCTGCGCCGACCACAGGCGGAGCGTATTGACGCGGGTGCCGCGCCAGCCGACGACCGGCGTATCGTAAGCCATGGCGATCACGCGTTCGGCCGGTTTCCAGACGAAACGCTGTGGATCTTCATAACCGCCGATGGTTTCCACCGAGCCGCCGAAGCCGACCTCATAGGAGCTTTCGCGGCGCTCGAATTCCCAGGGGTTGCCGTGCGCCAGCCAGGTTTCCGGCAGTTCCACCTGCCAGCCATCCGCCATCTGCTGGCGGAAGAGGCCGTGCACATAACGGATGCCGTAGCCATAGGCGGGAATGTCGACGGTCGCCATGGATTCCATGAAACAGGCCGCAAGCCGGCCGAGGCCGCCATTGCCGAGCGCCGCATCCGGCTCCAGCCCGGCGATGACATCCAGATCGACGCCGAGCGAGGACAGGGCATCGCGGATTTCGTGCATCAGGCCGATATTGGAGATGGCGTCGCGCATCAGGCGGCCGATCAGGAATTCGAGCGACAGATAATAAACGCGCTTGGAATTGTTGGCATAGGCCTTGCGGGTGGATTCCATCCACTTGTCGATGATGCGGTCGCGCACGACGAGGATGGTTGCGGTCAGCCAGTCATGCGGCTTGGCAACCTTGACGTCCTTGCCGATACGGTAGGTGAGGCGTTCGATGATTTCCGACGCCATGATTTCCGGGTTGGAACTGCGCGGGGCGGGACGGGGAAGATCGGCGGCGTTAAGATTATTGATCATTGGTCGGTCAGCACCTTGGTGGGAGGAGAGGGTCTGAGAGGTTGATCCGGCTTGCCTTTGCTGATGCCAGTTTATGCATCGATATGGAGGCGTGGCAACAGCAATTTTTTCGGAAAATTGAACAGCTTAGCGCAATGAAAAATAAGTGTTTTTCTCGGCGCCCAAAGGATCGCCGAAGGCATTGATCGCCCTGTCTGCGCCGTTCTTCAGCGAATTTTCTTGGTCCTTGCGATGCCGGGCATCGCGCAGAAAAGGGGAAGAGGCTGCAATACTTCTGAAATGGTTCACCGGTCCTGAAATCTGTTTCGAACTATCGGATCACACACTAGCCTTCGCGGTTGCGAAAATTCAATGAAAATAAACAGGGCATCGCCGCTGCCGCGCCGACCTGTGGTGGAGCGGTGTAAAAACCGGCTGCGATCGTCGCCAGTGGCGCTGTTTACGGCAGGAGGAAAGGCTCCATGGCCATCTCGCCGGCGCGGATCGTTACCCTGGTATTGGGGGGAACGGCGCACCACGGCGCGCAATCGAAGGAAAAGGGTTCGGAACTCAATGCGATGCCGTCATCGAGCCCGCGCCAGTAAAGTGTCGGCGGCTTGTCGTCGCTCGACCAGCGGAAGGCATGCAGGCAATCGCCATCCATCAGCACGGCGCTGAATCGCAGTGCGGAAGAAACACCTGCCGCCATCATCTTTTCTTGGCAGAGCCGCAGCGCGGTGGAAATGGCGCGAACCGGCTCGGCATCGAGGCCATGCCCGGCGGCGATGAGGAAGATCGCTTCGCTGTCGCCGGTGCCGCGTCGCGACGCATAGATATCGTCGGGGATGAGGGAATCGATGTCGCGCCTGATCTGCTCGTAACCGCCGATCTGGCCGTTATGCATGAACAGATATCGCCCATGCGCAAAGGGATGGCAGTTGGCGCGGGACACTTCGCCTGACGTGGCGGAGCGGACATGGGCCATGAACATGCCCGAGCGGAGCTGGTGGCAAAGCGCCGCCAGATTGGCATCGGACCAGGCGGGCCTTGTATCGCGAAAAACGCCGGGCGTTCCGCGTTCGCCATACCAGCCAAGGCCGCAGCCATCGCCATTGACGACGGTTTTCGCTTCCCTTGCGGCCATGGACTGGCTGACCAGCGATGCTTCCGGCTCGATCAGCAGACTGTCGAGCCAGACCGGTTTACCGGAATAGGCAAAGAGGCGGCACATTCATGCGGCTCTGTTCAGGGCCTTGTTTCCGAGCGCGAAGCCGACGGCGGCCTTCGCGTGAATGGCGGTCGAATCGTAACCCGGCAGCGGCAGGGCATCGGGATCGATCAGCAGCGAAATTTCGGTGCAGCCGAGAATGACGGAATCGACGCCGAGTGCACGGGCCTTCTCGATGACCGCGAGATAGCGCTCGCGCGAGCAGGACCTGATTTCGCCCTGGCAGAGTTCGCCGAAAATAATGTCGTGGATCGCAGCCCGGTCTTCCGCATCGGGCACGACCACCTCGACGCCGTGGCGGCGCATGCGGTCGGTATAGAAACCATGTTCCATCGTGTAACGGGTGGCGAGAAGCAGCGGCTTGCGGCGTCCGTCCGCCTTCAGGGCTGCGGCGGTTTCATCGATGATATCGATCAACGCCACGCCGGACATCTTCTCCACGGTGTCCGCGACCAGATGCATGGTGTTGGTGCAGATCAGCACGCAATCGGCGCCCGCATTGGCAAGGCGCGCGCCGGCCGCACCCAGAAGCGCACCGGCCTCATCCCAGCGATCGGCCTTCTGAAGGGCGACGACCTCGGAAAAATCGAGCGAATGCATGACGATGTCAGCAGAGACCAGTCCGCCGCGGCTGTCGCGCACGGCCTCGTTGATCATGCGGTAATAGGTTGCGGTGGATTCCCAGCTCATGCCGCCAATCAGGCCGATCCGTTTCATAAGAGTTCCCTTATCAAGTTTGATTGAAATTATAATGCCATCCTCTGGGCGAAAACGGCGTGCGTTTTGGCAGGGATTTCGCGGCGTAGATGCAAAATCGGGGCGCACTTTATCTAAATATCGCAAATTTCTTGCGCAGTTACGTTAACCTGTGCATTCTCAGCCGATGATTGATGACCGTGACCGCCGAATCCTTGCGATTCTCCAGGAAAACGCAGAAACGCCGCTTGCAGATATCGCGGAGGAAGTGTCGCTGTCGCTGTCCGCCTGTTCGCGGCGCATTACGCGGTTGCGGGCGGAAGGTTATGTGACGGGTACGATGGCGCTGCTCGACCGGCGCAAGATCAACCTGCCGACCACGGTTTTCCTGCTGGTGAGAACCGGCCTGCATGCGGAGGACTGGCTGGACCGGTTCCATGCCGCCGTCAGCACCATACCGGAAATTGTCGAGGTTCACCGGCTGACCGGCAATTTCGACTATATTCTGAAACTCGTGCTGCCGAATGTTGAATATTACGACACGATCTACAAACAGATCCTGCGCCGCGTCGAGCTTTACGACATGTCCGCCTATATCTCGATGGAAACGGTGAAGCTGTCGTCTTCGCTGCCGACGACACATATCTGAGCGATCATCGAGCCTTGATCAGCGCCCCGTCTCGAAACGAACACCGAAGCGGAAGCTTCGCGTCTCGCCCGGTTGCAGTGTAATCGCATCCGAGAGTTCCGGCTGGTTGAAGGCGTTGGTCGGCGTTTCCACCGGTTCGAGCGCGATGGATTGGCGCCTGTCGCGGGCGAGCGTATCGCCGGTGAAGACATGCATGTGCCCGCGCTCCTGCCATACCGTCAGGCTCGAACCGTTGCGCCGGTTTTCGAGCCTCGTCTCGTAAAGCCCGTTTTCGGATGCGATGAGGTCGGTGAAGCAGACATCGAGCACATGGCCGGCCAGCGGCGCATGGAGAAAGCGGGTGTCGTCCCGTTTGATCATCCCGCCCTGTGGGTCCTGCAGGGGGATCAGATCCTCGTCTGTTTCAATTGCCGTTCGCGAGGGCAGCGTGAGGAGAAGATCATCGATAGACGTGGTGCCGGGCAGCCGGAAATAGGGATGCCAGCCGGCGGCGAAAGGCAGGGGCCGGTCATCGCGATTGATGCCGCGTATGTCGATGGTGACCTCATGGCCGGCGAAACGATATTCCACCTCGATGGCAAGCCGATAGGGATAACCCATGAAATCCGCAGGCTCTATTTCGGCGCGGAAGACGAGAATGTGAGCGCCGTTTTCCTCGAAAGACTCGGCAAGTGCGAAGGGCAGGGCTCTGGCAAATCCGTGGAAGACGAGGGCTTCATGGGCAAGCACCGGCTCAATGTGGTGCATCTGCCCGCCAAAACTGAACCGACCATCAGGGATGCGATTGGTAAAGGGGGCGAGAATGCCGTTTCTCACGCCATTTTGCGACTGCATTTCGGCAGGCGTCGAATATCCGTCGACAAGATTTTCACTTTTGCCGCCATCGGCAGAGACCGGCCGCCAGCTTAAAAGCGTCGCGCCCTCGTAAGCGATTTCGGCAGTGAAACCGTTTCCAGAAACGGTCAGACCGGCAATCCCCGTGCCTGTGGTGGAGGGTGTCATCGGGAAATTGTCCTTTGCATGCATGCGTCTGCGGTCATCGGGGCAGCTGCCGTGCCGATTCGCCCGATCATCATCGCTGAAGGACAATTTCGCAATGGCCGTTAAGGGCCCGCAAGGGCTGTATCAACAGGCTCCTGCCATCCATGTCTGCCGGGCAATCAGTCGGGAAAGGTGCGTTTCGCGCCGGTGAAATATTCCATCAGCGCGGCCTGATCCTCCCCACCCAGCCCGGCCGCCGTCAGCATGCGGTGCACCTCGGCGCAAACCGCCGTCAGCGGCATGGCAGTGTTGGTGCGCCGGGCGAGATCCTGCGCGCCGTTGAGGTCTTTTACCATATTGTCGATGCGGCCGGTGCGGCGGTAATCCTTCGCCACGTAGCGCGGCATATATTCCTGCAGGATAGCGCTGTCGGCGCGGCCGCCCTTCAGCGCCTGCGGGATTTTGGCGGCATCGACGCCGGCATCCAGCGCCAGCTGCGTTGCTTCCGCCACCGCAAGGAAGTTCAGCCCGCACAGAACCTGGTTGATGAGTTTCGTCGTCTGCCCCGCGCCGCAGGGTCCCATATGAGTGTAATTGCTGGCCACATGTCGCAGCACGCGGTGCGCATCGGCCACATCCGTTTCGCTGCCGCCGGCCATCAGCGTCAATTGCCCGATGAGCGCCTTGGGCGCGCCGCCCGAAAGCGGGCTGTCCACCCAGCGCAGGCCTTTTTCCGCGGCATCGGCAGCCAGTTCCTTCGTCGCTTCCGGATCGATGGAGGACATGTCGATGATGAGCGTGCCGGGCTTCGCCCCCGCCGCGACGCCATCCTTGCCGAAGACGGCGATGCGAACGATTTTCGGCGAATTGAGGCTGAGGATGACCACATCGGAAACCGAAGCCGCTTCCGCCGCCGTACCCGCGCTCTGCGCGCCAAGGCTCGTCAGCGCCGCCACCTTCTCCGCATCCAGATCGAAAACCGTCAGCTGATTTCCAGTCTCGATGAGCCGTGTGCCGATTGCCCCGCCCATGGCGCCGGCGCCGATCAGGGCGACTTTGTTCTTCTCGGTCATGGTGTTCACGGCCTCCTCCCAAAGTGTCGTGGTGTCGTCGGTTCAAAACCGGATGGCGGCCGCAGCCGGCCATCCGGTTTCGGTGTTTTTAAAGCGAAGCGGTGATGCCGCCGTCGACATAGAGAATATGTCCGTTCACGAAGGATGAGGCATCGGACGACAGGAAGATGCAGGCGCCGACAAGCTCTTCGACCTTGCCCCAGCGACCGGCGGGCGTGCGCTTTTCAAGCCATGCCGAGAAGGTCTCGTCCGCCACCAGTGCCGCGTTGAGCGGTGTGTCGAAATAACCGGGTGCGATGGCGTTGCATTGCAGGCCGTATTTGGCCCAGTCCGTCGCCATGCCTTTCGTCAGGTTGCCGACGGCGCCCTTGGTGGCGGTGTAGGGCGCGATGCCGGGGCGGGCAAGGGCGGTCTGAACGCTGGCGATGTTGATGATCTTGCCACGGCCGCGGCTGATCATGTGGCGCGCGGCCGCCTGTCCGGCATGGAACACCGAGGCGATGTTGGTCTGCAACAGGCGCTCGAAGGCATCTGCCGGAAAATCCTCGAGCGGCGTGCGGTGCTGCATGCCGGCATTGTTGACCAGAATATCGATGGGACCGACTTCCGCCTCGAAACCGTCGATGGCCTTGCGCACCGCTTCATGATCGGTGGCGTCGAAGGCAAGCGTTTTCGCGCTCTTGATGCCGGCTGCGGCAGCTTTCAGCTTCGCCTCGTCGCGCCCGTTCAGCACCACTTCCGCTCCTGCTTCCGCCAGCCCTTGCGCCAGCGCGAAGCCGATGCCCTGGGACGAACCCGTGATCAGGGCGCGGCGGCCGGAAAGATCGAACAATTTAAGGCCCACTGTTTCCTCCAGTCTCTCGACATTGCATTCATACAGGTTTATGTTATCGATAACATTCATCCCTTTCAGACGTGGATGTCAAGGCTTAAACGCCCGGTTTCGGTACGGATCGGGCGGGTGGGGAGGCGGCACGACGTGCAAATGCACGGCAGGCGGCGGTGACAGGGATGCGGATTATTTTGTCGCGCCGCTCTGGCGCGATGTCGAACGGGAGATATTTATGAGAGCGATTGTTGCCCATGGGGCGAAGGATGTGCGCATCGAGGAGCGGCCCGAGGAAGCGCCGGGCCCGGGAGAAGTGCGGCTTCGTCTGGTCCGGGGCGGAATTTGCGGCAGCGATCTGCATTATTACAACCATGGCGGCTTCGGCGCGGTGCGGCTTCGTGAACCCATGGTGCTCGGCCATGAGGTCTCCGCCGTCATCGAAGAGCTGGGCGAGGGCGTGGAGGGGTTGAAAGTCGGCGGTCTGGTTGCCGTTTCGCCGTCCCGCCCATGCCGAACCTGCCGCTTTTGCCAGGAAGGTCTGCACAACCAGTGCCTCAACATGCGCTTTTATGGCAGCGCCATGCCTTTCCCGCATATTCAGGGCGCTTTCCGTGAGGTTCTGGTGGCGGACGCCCTGCAATGCGTGCCGGCCGATGGCCTGAGCGCCGGTGAGGCGGCCATGGCGGAGCCGCTGGCGGTAACGCTGCATGCCACGCGCCGCGCTGGCGATTTGCTGGGGAAACGCGTGCTCGTCACCGGCTGCGGCCCGATCGGCATCTTGTCCATTCTGGCGGCCCGCCGCGCCGGCGCGGCTGAGATTGTCGCCACCGATCTTTCCGATTTCACGCTTGCCAAGGCGCGCGAGGCCGGTGCGGATCGTGTCATCAACAGCAAGGATGAGCCCGACGCACTTGCCGCCTATGGCGCGAACAAGGGAACCTTCGATGTTCTCTATGAATGCTCTGGCGCCGCCGTGGCGCTTGCCGGCGGTATTACGGCGCTTCGTCCGCGCGGCATCATCGTCCAGCTCGGCCTTGGCGGCGATATGAGCCTGCCGATGATGGCGATCACCGCCAAGGAACTGGATCTACGCGGCTCTTTCCGCTTCCACGAGGAATTCGCCACCGGGGTCGAATTGATGCGCAAGGGCCTGATCGACGTCAAGCCGTTCATCACCCAGACCGTCGATCTCGCCGACGCCATCTCGGCCTTCGAATTCGCCTCGGACCGCAGCCGTGCGATGAAGGTGCAGATCGCTTTTTCGTAAGTAAGGTTTCTACGCGCGAATGCGCCGACGTTTTGATCGGCGGCGGGTCATCCCGCCGCCGATTTTTTCGACGGGTTCTTGCCCGTGGAGACTCGTGATGATGTTATCGATATCATCAACTGCTTTAGGTACGTCATTCCGGCCTTGAGCCGGAATCTAGTCGACGCGCGTCTGCGCGGCGAGAGAGTCCTTTCAGCCCAAGGACTTGGGCTGGCTGGATTCCGGCTCAAAGCCGGAATGACGGTGGGAAAGTGACGGAACGCCCCAGCCTGTCATACCCCTAACGCCACTGCCGCATATTTTGCCCCGGGCTGCACCCACGACCGTCTTTACCGAGGTCGTCTCTGCCCGTTTGCACATTTTGACGCAGGTCAAAAAGGTGATTTGCTGCTCGTCGTTTTTTGCGTTATCGAAATTTCAGAAATTACTGAAAATTCAGGAAACGTAAAAATGCCAACCAGCCTGTCCCCGCTCGTTCAGTCCTTCGTGCTGCATTTCGGTGAGATGGGCAGCCGCTGGGGCATCAACCGCACTGTCGGCCAAGTCTATGCTTTGCTTTATATTTCGCCGCAGCCATTGTGTGCGGACGAGATTGTGGAGGCGCTCGGCATTTCCCGTTCCAACGTGTCGATGAGCCTGAAGGAGTTGCAGGCGTGGAACCTTGCAATTCTCAAGCATTTTCCCGGCGACCGGCGCGATTTTTTCACGACGCCAGACGATGTCTGGCAAATTCTCCGCACCCTTGCCGAAGAGCGCAAGAAGCGCGAGATCGATCCCACGCTCAGCGTGCTGCGCGAAATTCTGATGGAGACGCCGGAAAACGAAGATGAGCGGCATGCGCAAAAGCGCATCGACGAGATGAAGACGCTGATCGAGCAGCTGACCGGCTGGTATGACGATGTGAAGCGGCTGGAGACGGAAAGGCTGGCTTCGCTTCTGGCGCTCGGTTCGAAGGTTACGAAGCTTCTGGAGGCCAAGGACAAGATCGTCTCCCTCGCAAGACCCCGTGGCGCGAAGAAGGACGGGTGAGGAGAACGGCCGTGAGCATGTCCGTGGAAATCCGTCAGGGGGCCGATGGTGATGGCGCAGTCTGTCCCGCTCCGGTTGGAGTCTCGCCCGATGCGACGCGTCGGCGCTTCTTCAGCAATGCCAATCGCAAAACCTCTCGCGACAGAGCCGCCGGGCGGGCGAAAATGACAGGCGTGCCCTCGGTTGGGAAATCCGTTGCCTTGCTGCATGTGCTTGCGGCTTTACTCTGGTTGCCGCAGGCAGGTTTGCTTGCCTTTTCAGTCGGAAGAATTGCCGATGGCGCGCCGATGATGGCGATTGTGCCGGCTGCGGCTGCGGTTCTCATCCTCGGCCTCATCAAGGCATGGCTGGAAAAGGTCGCGGCGCGGCTATCGTTTCGTGCCGCTCGCGCGGCGTTGTCGCAGCGGCGGCTGGAAGCGCTACAGGCCGTGGCGAAGGTTTCCCCGCTCGATCTGTCGCGCACCGCCTCCGGTGAGGCGGCAGGCGTTGTGGCCGAGGCGGCGGAAGCGCTGGTGCCCTATCTTTCCCGTTTCCAGCCGGCGCGGATGAAGGCGACCATCGTGCCGCTGGTTTTCGTGGTGGCGATCCTGCCCTTTACCTGGATTGCGGCGCTGGTGCTGCTGCTCGCCATGCCAACCATCCCGCTTTTCATGGCGCTCATCGGCTGGCAGGCCAAGGCTGCCAGCGAAAAGCAGCTTGCCGAGACGGGCAATATGAATGCCTTCCTGCTCGACCGCCTGCGCGGACTGGAAACGATCCGCACGCTGAAAGCCGTCGATCTGACGGCGGAACGTCTCAGCGCCGATGCGCAGAACCTGAAGACGCGGACGATGGCGGTGCTCAGGATCGCCTTTCTCTCCTCGGCGGTGCTGGAGCTTTTCGCAGCGCTCGGCGTTGCCATGACCGCCGTTTATATCGGTTTTCATCTGCTCGGTTTTCTCAATTTCGGCGCCTGGGGCGAGAAGCTGACACTTGCCGAAGGTCTTTTCATCCTGCTGCTGGCGCCGGCCTTTTTCGAGCCGCTGCGGGAACTCTCCGCCGTCTGGCACGACCGTGCGGCCGGTGAAGCAGCGCTTGATGCGCTCGGCAAATTGACGGCCGGCGGTGCGGCCATCGCCGGCGAGGGCGCGGATATGGCGTCTGTCCCATCCCCGACGCCCGGTCTGCTGGAGATCGACGATCTCTCCTTCGCTTATCCGAATGCTCCACCTGTCATCCAAAATCTCAACCTGACGGTTCAGCAGGGTGAGAGAGTTGCGATTCTCGGGCCTTCCGGTTGTGGCAAATCCACTGTACTCTCCTTGATTGCCGGGTTGGCCGAGGCTGGAGAAGGCTCGATCAGGATCGGCGGCGTCAAGCTCGATAATGCGACGGCGGATGGGCTGCGCAGGACCATCGGCTGGGTCAGCCAGAAGCCGTTCTTTTTTGCCGGTTCGCTGAAGGCGAATATTCGCTTCGGCCGTTCGGTTGTCAGTGACGGTATGGTGGAAGAGACGCTGTGCCGCACCGGGCTCGATGGCTTGTCGCAGGCGCGCCGGGATCTGCAGATCGGCGATGGCGGATATGGAATTTCGGGCGGGGAGGCGGTGCGGCTTGCCATTGCGCGTGCTTTCGCAGACCCCGCAACGCAGCTTGTTCTGGCCGATGAGCCGACAGCCCATCTCGACCGGGAAACGGCTGCCCTTGTCACGGAAAACCTGCTGCAACTGGCAAATGGCAGGACATTGATCGTCGCGACCCATGATCCGGTGCTTGCGGCGCGCATGGACAGGATCGTGGATATGACGGCGATCCATTCGAGGGGGCAGCCATGATCGCGCGTTTTGCGATATTGAAACCCATTATCGGCCTGTTCTGGTCGGCGCGGCGCGGCATGCTCCTGGCGGGCGCGGCTCTTGCGGTAACGACGGTGCTGGCGGGCATCGGCCTTCTCGGCGTTTCCGGCTGGTTCATCACCGCAACGGCAATTGCCGGTCTTCTGCCGGTGACTGCCTATGCCTTCGATGTCTTTGCGCCTTCGGCCGCCATTCGTCTTCTGGCGCTTGCGCGCACCGCCGCCCGTTACGGCGAACGCATGACGACCCATGACGCCACGCTTTCCGTGCTTGCAGCACTTCGGGAAAAGCTGTTTCGCGGCTTTGCCGCGCCGCAGACCGCGAAATCCCTGGAGGCGAGACCTGCGCGCCTGCTGAACCGGCTGACGGCGGACATCGATGCGCTGGATTCGCTTTATCTGCGCGTGCTGGTTCCCGCTGCCGTGGCGGTCCTTGCTGCAATCGCGACAGGCCTTGGACTTGCTTTTCTCCATCCTCTGGCGGGCATTCTGGCGGCGGTTTTCCTCGTCGCGGCGGGGCTTGGAATTTCGCTGCGCGCCGCCTTGCGGGCGGAAACATTCTCGCGCCGCCGGGCAATCGGGCTGGAAGCCCTTCGGGCCCGCACGGCCGATCTCGTGAGCGGGCAGACGGAGCTCTTGACCACCGGCCGCCTTTCCGCGCAGGTCGCGGCGGTAAAGCGGGCGGATGATTACCTCTCTGCCTGCGATGATACCCTGAACCGCATCGAAATCAGTGCCGGTTTTTCCTTCGGTGTTTCAGCGGCCCTTCTTTTGAGCGCCGCCCTTCTCGGCATGGCCTGGCTTGCGGAACAGGGGGCGGTAAGCGCGCCGGCCGCAGCACTCGGGCTGCTCGTCTGTTTTGCCGCGCTGGAGCCTTTCACGGCGTTGCGTCGTGGGGCGATGGAGCTTGGGCGCACGCTGTTTTCCGCAAGGCGCATCGCGCCGCGTCTTTCGGCAACGGCTGAAGGCCGCTGTCCCGTCTCGCCGGTCAAGGGCATGGCGGCAGAGCTCAAAAATGTGCGTTTGGAGCGTGAAGGGAACGACAATCCGGTCCTGACGAATATCAACATTGCAATCGCCTCCGGGGAACGGATTGCCATCATCGGCCAGAGCGGTGCGGGCAAGACAAGCCTCATCCAGCTTCTGGCGGGTGAATTGCGGCCGGCAGCGGGCACGGTCAACGCCCTGCCGTCCACTCTTATGACGCAGCGAAGCCAGCTTTTCCGCGACAGCATCTCCGACAATCTGCGGCTGGCGAAACCCACCGCAACCGGGGCCGAGTTATGGGACGCGCTCGGGGCGGCAGGCCTTGCCGAACACGTCAAAACCCTGGCCGCCGGGCTGGAGACAAGGCTTGGCGAGGCGGGCCAGGGGCTTTCCGGCGGCCAGTCGCGCCGGCTGGCGCTCGCCCGTTTCCTGCTCGCCGACCGGCCGCTCTGGCTTCTTGACGAGGTGACGGAAGGGCTGGATGGCGAAACCGCCCGCGACGTGCTCACCCGGCTGTTTGCGAGGGCGCAGCGAAAGACTGTCGTGATGATCACCCATAATCGCCGCGAGGCGGAATTTGCCGATCGCATCATCGTGCTGAAAGAGGGGCGTCAATTTGATGAATGTCAAAGCGGCACCCCGGAATACGGCGTAGTGCTGGAGACACTGCGCCCGGACTGAGATTTTTTGAGAGCCGGCGTCGTCTTTGAAATGGAAGGCCGGCCTTCCGGAAAAGGTGGATAGGACTATGGAACTCGACATAGTGGCGCTGTCGCGCCTGCAATTTGCAGTGACGGCTTTATATCACTTTCTGTTCGTTCCCCTGACGATCGGACTATCGGTGGTGATCGCCATCATGGAAACGGTCTATGTCATGACCGGCCGCACGGTCTGGCGGCAGATGACGAAATTCTGGGGCACCCTGTTCGGCATCAACTTCGTGCTCGGCGTTTCCACCGGCATTGTCATGGAATTCCAGTTCGGCATGAACTGGAGTTATTACAGCCATTATGTCGGCGATATTTTCGGTGCGCCGCTGGCGATCGAAGGCATGATGGCCTTCTTCCTGGAAGCCACCTTCGTCGGCCTGTTCTTCTTTGGCTGGGACAAGCTGTCTAAACTCGGCCATCTCGTCGCGACATGGTGCGTGGCGCTCGGTTCGAATTTTTCGGCGCTGTGGATATTGATCGCCAATGGCTGGATGCAGAATCCGACGGGATCGGCCTTCAATCCCCAGACCATGCGCATGGAAGTGACTGACTTCTTCGAGGTCCTGTTCAACCCGGTGGCGCAGGCGAAGTTCGTCCACACGGTGTCTGCGGGTTACGTGACGGCCTCCATCTTCGTACTCGGCGTTTCGGCCTGGTATGTGCTGAAAGGCCGTCATGTCGATCTCGCCAAGCGTTCGATGACGGTTGCCGCCTCCTTCGGTCTGGCGTCCGCGCTGTCGGTCGTCGTGCTGGGTGATGAAAGCGGCTATCTCTCCACCGAACACCAGAAGATGAAGCTCGCCTCCATCGAGGCCATGTGGGAAACCGAGCCGGCCCCGGCCCCCTTCACGGCCATTGGTTTTCCCGATCAGGAAGCACGCGAAACGCATTTCGCGGTGAAGATCCCGTGGGTGATGGGCCTCATCGGCACCCGCTCGCTCGACACGCAAATTCCGGGCATCAACGATCTGGTGGAGCAGGCCAAGACCCGCATCCGCGACGGTATCAAGGCCTATGACGCGCTGATGCAGATACGGGCCACCGGTAAGGGCGCGGAGTTGCCGGAAGAGGTGCGCGGCACCTTTGCCGAGCTCGGCCATGAGCTCGGTTATGCCCTGCTGCTGAAACGATATGTCGACGATCCGCGCCAGGCGAATGAGGAGCAGATCGCCAAGGCGGCGGCGGATACCATTCCGCATGTGCCGACCCTGTTCTGGGCTTTCCGCATCATGGTCGGTCTTGGCATCTTCTTCATCCTGCTGACGGCGACATTCTTTTATCTTTCGGCCCGCCGTCGGCTGGATCATTATCCGTTGCTGTTGAAAGTGGCGGTCTTTGCCATTCCCCTGCCGTGGATCGCGGCGGAAATGGGCTGGGTGGTGGCCGAATTCGGCCGTCAGCCATGGATCATCGAGGGCGTGCTGCCCACGGCCGCGGCCGTCTCCAGCCTCAGCGCCTCCACGGTCCTCATCACGCTCCTGTGTTTCATCGCCATCTACACGGTGCTGTTCATCGTCGAAATGGGGCTGATGCTGAAGGCGATCCGCAAGGGGCCGGAGCCGGACCATGAGCCGGAAGCGCCGCTCGTTCCTGAAAAACTCGTCGCTGCGGAGTAAACGATCATGATATTGCATCAACTCATCGACTACGAAATCCTCCGCGTCATCTGGTGGCTGCTGCTCGGCGTGGTGCTGATCGGTTTTGCCGTGACCGGCGGATTCGATCTCGGTACCGGCGCGCTTCTGCCCTTCGTGGCGAAAACGGATATCGAGCGGCGTGTCGTCATCAATTCCATCGGCCCCGTCTGGGAGGGCAATCAGGTCTGGCTCATCCTTGGCGGCGGCGCGATCTTTGCCGCCTGGCCGCCGCTTTATGCGGTGTCGTTTTCAGGGTTTTACCTGGCGATGTTCGCCACCCTGTTTGCGCTGATCCTGCGGCCGGTCGGCTTCAAATATCGCTCCAAGCGTGAAAGCGCCGCCTGGCGCACCGGCTGGGACTGGGCGCTCTTCATCGGCGGCTTCGTTCCGGCGCTAATCTTCGGCGTGGCCATCGGCAATGTGCTGCAGGGCGTTCCCTTCCACCTCAATGACGACCTCAGGATTTTCTACGATGGCACGACGCTGTTCGAGCTTCTGAACCCCTACGCCATCCTCTGCGGTCTCGTTTCCGTCGCCATGCTCATCATGCACGGTGCGGCATGGCTGGTGCTGAAGACGGATGGTCCGGTCGCGGCCCGTGCCCGCGGTTTCGGCAGCATCGCGGCGCTTGCCACCACCGTTCTTTTTGCGCTCGGTGGCGTCTTTCTGTGGCTCGGTATCGATGGCTATCGCTTCACCTCGGAGGTCGTCACCGACGGTCCGTCCAATCCGCTGTCGAAGACGGTAGAGGTTGCGGGCGGTGTCTGGTTTGCCAATTATGCGGCGCATCCCTGGATGATGCTGGCGCCGGCGCTCGGTCTTGTCTTTCCGCTCGTCGCTTTCGTTTTGCTCCGCGCCCGCAGGGAAGTGCTGGCGCTGCTTTCCAGCTCGCTTGCGATTTTCGGCATCATCGCAACTGTCGGGCTGACGATGTTTCCCTTCATCCTGCCGTCTTCGGTCGATCCGAAATCGAGCCTGACGGTCTGGGATGCGTCGTCCAGCCATATGACGCTGTTCATCATGCTGGTCGTCGCCCTCATCTTCATCCCGATCATCGTTGCCTATACGTCATGGGTCTATCGCGTTCTGTGGGGCAAGGTGGATGAGAGGGCGATCCGCGACGACAGCGGTCATGCTTATTGATTGAGAAAGAAGGAGATCGAACATGTGGTATTTCGCCTGGCTGCTCGGCCTGCCTCTCGCCGCCATCTTCGCCGTCATGAACGCCATGTGGTATGAGTTGATGGAAGAAAACGCGAAAAAGGCCGAAGCGAAGCTGGATAAATAGGGCTTTGGCGGAAGCCTCTCCTCCGTCATGCCGGATCTGGTCGGGGGTGACGGAGTGCGGATGATGCAACTCCGCCAAATATAAAAGGGCGGCATCCGGTTGGGATGCCGCCCTTTTGGGTACACAGCCGTGCGTGCGACGCGCGGCGTCAGTGGATCGCGATGCCGCGCTTGTCCGCTTCTTCCTTGATGATGTCTTCGACGATGGCCCTCTTGAGATTTGGATTTCCCAGAAGATAGTCGTCGGCGATCTCGAAGATCGATTTCGGATTCTCGGTCCTGTGCAGGGTGTCGAGGTCCTGGCCGATCTGCTCTCGAAGGCTGGAATAGTCGTCCATCACGGCGCTCCCGTTTATCGGTTCAATCCAGAAGGTCGGCCGGAACCTTGCCGCCGTTTTCGGACAGTTTCTTGATGACGGCCTTGTGCAGCCAGATGTTCATGGTCGCGGAATCCGAGGTGTCGCCGGTATAGCCGAGTTCGCCGGCCAGTTCCTTTCGGGCGCTGAGGCTGCTGTCCAGATTGAGCGCTTTCAGAAGGTCGACGATCGAATGTTTCCAGTCGAGTTTCTGGCCGTTCTGCTTGACCGCCGCATCCAGGATTGAAGCGACGTCGACATTGCCGGTGGGAGCCGGAGCCGCGGCTGTCGGAGCGGGTGCGGCCGGTGCGGCCGGGCTTGCCGTGGCTGCCGGCGTGCCGGCCGGAGCCGAAGTCTGCGGTGCGGCTTCGGCCTTGCCGAAAATAGCGTTCTTGATCTTGTCGAAAAAGCTCATGGTGTCCTCCCCTTAGCGGCGAAATGCCCGCCCGACGGCGATGAGAATGCAGGCGCCGATGAAGCCGGCGATGAGATAGCCAATCCAGCCTCCGAGCGAAATGCCCACGAGCCCCAGAAGGAAATTGGCGACGATGGCGCCGACAATGCCGAGGATAATGTTCATGAAAAGACCCATATTGCTTTTCATGAACTGTTCGGCCAGCCAACCGGCTACGCCGCCGATGATGATTGCTGCAATCCAGCCAACTTGTGCGTCTTCCATAACAAGCCTTTCCTTTGTAAGAGAGGTCCGCAGGCATATGGACAGGCTTTTGCGCGCACTGATCCCCCCGCCTTGAATAGACCCCAGGCGGAGCAATAACGGCGATATGGGCGATTGGTTCCGTGCGGCGAACTATGCGCCGCATATTCTTTAGCTCTGGCTTTGAAAGTCGAGGCCGATATCGAGAACCGGCGCGCTGTGGGTCAGCCAGCCGACGGAGATGAGATCGATGCCGGTTGCGGCGATGGCTGCGGCCGTCTGTGGATTGATGCGGCCCGACGCTTCGGTAATGGCGCGACCGGCGACGATCCCCACCGCCTCGCGCAGCTGTTCGGGTGTCATATTGTCGAGAAGGACCGCATCGACGCCCTCATCCATGACCTCGCGCAACTGCGCTAGCGTATCGACCTCCACCTCGATCTTGACGAGATGTCCCACGCCCTGCCGGGCCCGGCGGATGGCGTCGCGCACGCCGCCCGCCACGGCAATATGGTTGTCCTTGATGAGAACGGCGTCATAAAGCGCAAAACGGTGGTTCATGCCGCCGCCGGCGCGCACGGCATATTTTTCCAGCGCTCTCAGCCCCGGCGTCGTCTTGCGGGTGCAGGCGACCGAGGCCTTGGTGCCGGCAATGGCGGCAGCGATTTTTGCGGTGACGGAAGCGATGCCCGACAGGTGGCCGAGGAAATTCAGCGCCGTGCGCTCCGCCGTCAGAAGGCCGCGTGAGGGACCTTCGATCGTTGCGATGATATCGCCAGGCGTCACGGCGGCCCCATCCTGCACATGCCGTTTCATCGCGATGGCCGGATCCACGAGCTGGAAAGCGAGTTCTGCCGCGTCGAGACCGGCGATAACGCCCGGTTCGCGCGCGGCCATGACGACGACCGAGCGATGATCGGCGGGAATGACGGCGACGGACGTGATGTCGCCCGCCAGTCCGAGGTCTTCCAGAAGAGCATTGCGCACGAGCGGTTCGATGATGAGGCGTGGCAGGGGTGAAAGGATCATGTCAGGCGCTCCGCGCAAGGCTGGCCGAAGAATGGCTGGAAGAGGAAAATTCATGGGCGATGGTGAGAACGTCGCTGAGGTTCAGCCTGCGCCTCGTGGCCGTCGCATGTTTTTCAGGGAAATCGTCGCGGAAATGCGCGCCGCGCGATTCCGTGCGCAGCGCCGCAAAGACGGCGATGGCCAGCGCGACAAGGGCAGGATCGCATGCCGGGCCGTTCCGCTCAGCCAGTGGCAGAAGATCGCGGATCGCGCCCGTCAGCCCTTCCGCATGTCTTGCGATGCCGAGATGGCGGGAAACGATGTGCCGGACGGGTGAGAGGTCGGCTGCCGGGACATCGGGCATCGGGAGTGTTGCGATATCCACTGCCCGTTTTTCCGCATATGCCTGCCTGCCTGCAATGTCTTCTGCGGCACGCATGCCCATGGCCGCCGCTTCCAGCAGGGAATTGCTGGCAAGCCGGTTCGCGCCATGCAGACCCGTGCAGGCGGTTTCGCCGGCGACCCACAGGCCCGGCACCGAGCTTCGGCCTCTGCCATCGGTGGCGACGCCGCCCATATGGTAATGCACCGCCGGGCGCACCGGCACGAGTTCACGGGCCGGGTCTATCCCGGCTTCGCGGCAGAGCAGGTCGATCGAGGGGAAGCGAGCGGAAAAGCCGGAGCCGAGCGCCTTGCGGGCATCGAGAAAGACCTTGCCGCCACGCAGTATTTCGCGGTCGATGGCGCGGGCGACAATATCGCGGGAGGCGAGTTCCGCACCCGGAACGGCCGCCATGAAACGTTCGCCGTTTTCATTGAGAAGCAGCGCGCCTTCACCCCGCACCGCTTCGCTCACCAGCGCCAGCGGCCGTCGGGGCGAGGAAAGCGCCGTTGGGTGGAATTGCACGAATTCCATATCGGCGAGGATGGCGCCGGCGCGGGCGGCGAGCACGATGCCCTGCCCGAAATTGCCGGCGGGATTGGTCGTCGCCTCATAAAGCCCGCCGAGGCCGCCGGTGGCGAGAACGACCTGGCTTGCCGGCAAAGTGAAGCAGCCTTTTGGCCCGATGCAGGCGAGACCAACGACGACGCCGTCTTCCGTCAGCAGGCGGCGAACCTCCGTGCCTTCCAGAACGGTTATGGACGGCGTGCGAAGAACGGCGGCGGCGAGAGCCCTGACGATGGCCGCGCCTGACCCGTCCCCTTCGGCATGCAGGATGCGCCTTCTGCCATGGGCGGCCTCCAGCCCGAAAACGAGCCTGCCTTCGACATCCCGGTCGAAGCGCACCCCGGCCCGCTCCAGCGCCTCGATGACGGCGGGGGCGGCGGAAACGATCTCTGCGGCCATTTCCGCGTCGCAGAGGCCGTCGCCTGCGGCGAGCGTATCGGCAAGATGCAGCGCGGCGCTATCGTCCGGACCGAGGCTGGCGGCAATGCCGCCCTGCGCCCAGGCGCTGGAGGTCTCGCCGCCCAGAACGCCGCGTGTGAGAAGCAGCACGGGCTGCGGCGCAAGCGTCAGCGCCGCCATCAGGCCCGCAATGCCGCTGCCGACAATGACCGTCCAGCCCGTATGCGACGGGAGGCGTTCGCTCATACTTCCAGCATCCTTTCCACGGCGCGGCGGGCGGCGACAGCGATGGCCGGGTCGACCGTCACTTCGTGGCGGTTTTCCTCCAGCGCCGTGCGGATATTGCCAAGCGTGATGCGCTTCATATGCGGGCAGAGATTGCAGGGGCGGATGAATTCGACATCGGGGTGATGCACGGCGACATTGTCGCTCATCGAGCATTCCGTCAAAAGCACCACGCGGGCGGGGCGCTCGCGGCCGACATAATCCGACATGACGGCGGTGGAGCCGGAAAAATCCGCAGCCTCGACGACATCGGGCGGACATTCCGGATGCGCGAGTACGGTGACACCCGGATGGCTTTCGCGCAATTCGCGAATATCATCGGCGGTGAAAAGCTCGTGCACCTCGCAATGGCCGCGCCAGGCGATCAGCTCGACATTGGTTTCCCGCGCTACGTTTTTCGCCAGATATTCATCCGGCAACATCAGCACGCGCGGCACGCCGAGCGATTCCACCACCTGACGGGCATTGCCGGAGGTGCAGCAGATATCGGATGCCGCCTTCACCGCGGCGGAGGTGTTCACGTAGGTCACGACCGGAACGCCGGGATAGGCCTTGCGCAGGAGCGCGATGTCCTCGGGCGTGATGGAATCGGCCAGCGAACAACCGGCGGCCATATCCGGAATGAGCACGGTTTTCTCCGGATTGAGCAGTTTCGCCGTCTCGGCCATGAAATGCACGCCGGCCAGAACGATGACATCCGCTTCCACCTCCATCGCCTTGCGGGCAAGGGCAAGGCTGTCGCCAACGATATCGGCGACGCCGTGGAAGATTTCCGGTGTCTGATAATTATGGGCGAGGATAACGGCATTGCGCTTGCGCTTCAGCTCGAGGATCGCCTCCACATCGTCCTGAAAGCTCATCCATTCGGCCTTGGGAATGACGCGGGCAACGCGGTCGTAAAGGC
Organism: Agrobacterium sp. 16-172Ci; assembly: GCF_053522725.1. Taxonomy (NCBI): domain Bacteria; kingdom Pseudomonadati; phylum Pseudomonadota; class Alphaproteobacteria; order Hyphomicrobiales; family Rhizobiaceae; genus Agrobacterium; species Agrobacterium sp. 16-172Ci. The sequence goes on along the minus strand of NZ_JBNWBW010000013.1, from coordinate 5,852 downwards.
TTGCGGCGGAAATCTGCTCGTTCACGGTGCTCTCCCATTTATACTCTTTTTGAGTATATCTAGGGTAAAGACATATTCTCATTGTGAGCATATGTCAATTGCGGGAGAGTGGCAGTTTCGTTCCGGAAAGGGCGCGTTCATCGAGAACGGTCTGGCGGAAGCGGAAGAGCTTTGCCGGGCGGCCGCCGGTTTCGGTCGCCATCTCGCCGGTCTCTTCCACCAGTTGCTGCTGTTCGATAAGCCGGCGGAAGTTCTGCTTGTGCAACGTCAGCCCGGCCAGTGCCTCGATGGCGCGCTGTAGCTGCAGGAGTGTGAAGGCGTCGGCCATCAGTTCGAACACCACGGGACGATATTTGATCTTGGCCCGCAGACGCGCGATGCCGGTGGCAAGGATGCGGCGGTGATCGGCAAACATTGGCCTGCCGAAATTGATCCGCGGTTCGCCCTGCGCCTCTTCGACCAGCCCGGCTTCATACAGCAACTCGTAACGCTGCAGGGTCAATTCCTCGTTCCAGCCTCCGCCATCGAGGCCGAAGGTGAAATCCGCCCGCAAATGGCGCTGGCTTTTGGAGGCGGGATCGGAATCCGCCCAGGCGCGCAGCCTGTCGATGATGCTGTCCAGAACTTCCGGGCGTCCCTGACGGTGATCCTCCCAGGGGAAATATTCGTACCAGCCGTGCCAGAGCGGGCGTTTGCCGCCGGAGGCTTCCTGTTCGCGAACCAGCCCGAGATAACCGATGGAGATGGTTCTGCCGCCTAAAATGTCGTTGTTCCGGTCGCGATCGGCGAAAGTATAGAGCTGTTCGAGATAACCGACGGGGTGATGGGTCTGTTCGTGAATCCATTCCCGCAAGCCGCTCTGAAGCGTTCTGTGCCCGAATTCGAACGGTCCCGACGGAAGCGCTGCGCCTTCCCGAACGGTCATGACCCGCGGCTCATCCGTGGTGATGGCGGTGACGACGGCGATGAGTTCGGCATGGGCAAGCCCGATGGTCACGGCGGCTCCTCTGGTCGTTGGCGCAAGATCAATCTTCTTTGGCACAGGAAGGTTGCTTCGCCAACATGGCGGCAGAAAAGGGCTGTCGATAAATAGTCTCACTGAAAACGGGGCGCCATCAGACAAAAGGATGAATTCTTGTGGTTAGTCGTCCGTCATCTGATATGTTACAGACCCGCACGAGCATTTCAGACTGTAGAAGGCCGATGTTGGAGAATATATCTCTCGAAGAGACACTTGTGGGTTATTACACCTGGAACATCGGGCAAAACCTGATTTACCTCGATGCCGTGGCGGCCCGCCTGCGCGAATTCTCCGCGGAAAAAGCCGCTTGCGGCATTCCGGTCGAGGATTTCATCGCGCAGATAGAAAGCGGCTCGCGCGCACGCGTCGCCAAGGCGGTTTACAATTCGCTGACAAATGGCGTGTTCTATGATCAGGAATATCGCATTCAGCTCAAATCTGGCGGCTTCCGCTGGTTGCGGACAACCGGACGGGTGATCCTCGACAGGGACCAGCTTCCGATCATGGCCATGGGCACGGTGCGGGATGTCAGTGCGGGCAAGGTTTTATTGATGTGATATGCGGCGGACCTCTTCGCGAGGCGGCGGCCGATCGATTTTTAATTTGTTCATTGTTTTGATGTTGCGGTGACATGGTCCGGCAGATCGCAATTTTGCTGTTTCAGATCGTCCTGGCCATTGGCCTCGGCATAGCCGGCATCCGCATCGCCTCGCTCGTCAATGGCGAGGCAACCCCGGCGCCAGCAGGCCTTGCGGCCAATACGGAACTACTTTGGACGACCTCGCCGGTGCGGGTCGATCCGCGTAGCCAAAACTACGAGCGCATTCCGACGCCTCCCGATCTTTATCCGCTGAAGATGCATGCGGACCAGCGCCTGCGCGTGATTTCCAGCAGCCGCTTCACTTTCAAGGGTAACGAATTCCGCCTCGCCGGCGTGGAAGATGTTGAGCGCAACCGCGTCTGCACCGGCCCCGACGGCCGCCGTTTCGCCTGCGGCCTCAACGCCTTCAAAGCGCTGGAGAACCGGCTGCGCGGCAGATATCTGGAATGTCGGACGGTGGAGGAAGGTGGTGCCGGCGGTTCCGTGGAGTGCCGGATCAACGGGCAGGATGTGCGAGCGCTGCTGCAATAGGCGATCGGGTCGAAGGACTAGCGAGATGCGCAAGAGCGACTGGCCGAAGGGAAGATATTTTTTGTCTGGGAAGGTTTGGTGGAGCTAAGCGGGATCGAACCGCTGACCTCTTGCATGCCATGCAAGCGCTCTCCCAGCTGAGCTATAGCCCCATAAGGGTTCCGGCATTTCTTCCGGTTCCGGGAACCGAAGCGGTTGTTGTTCCGTTCGGTGGCGGCTTACTACTGCGGCTTTCCGACGAGTGCAAGCATAAAAAACGGCCCGGCGTCATTTTTTTGTCGTCGGGCCGAATTATCAAGTAAAATCAAGCTTCTTCGTCGTCGCCCGATACGCCGATGATGCCGGACATGTCGTCGTCGTCATCTTCGTCGTCGGTTTCGAGGAAGGTGTCGTCGTCGTCATCGATTTCGACGTCATCGTCGTCGCCGAGATCCGGGATATCGTCGCCGTTGTTGTCGCCATCGGCATCTTCCAGCGAGACGAGTTCGACTTCCGTGTTTTCGGTATCGACTTCCGCCACTTCCTCTTCTTCAGCCTGCTCCATCTTGGCCTGGGCGGTGCTTTCCTCAAAGAAGGAGAGCGGCCAGGACTTGCCGGTATAGGGAGAAACGACCGGATCGCGGTTCAGATCGTAGAACTTCTTGCCGGTATCGGGGTCTGTGCGCTTGGTACCAAGTTCCGCTTTTGCCACTGTCTAAGCCTCAAATTGTCGAATGAGTTTCGGTGTGTACGCCGTAAAACCGGCATAGACGGTAAAATTTATAGCCGGTCCCCTTAATCGTTGCGCTCTTTCGTGTCAAAGACAAACTTCGGGTGCCGCCTGCCTCGGCGCAACCCCTATGCGGGGATGCTGATATAAATAGGAAGGTGTTGCGCACTCTATTATATGAATGACGAATGCACAGGCGGAAAGCTTCATGACCTTCACGATCGCCATAGACGGGCCGGCTGCGGCGGGCAAAGGAACCCTGTCGCGCAGGATTGCCGAGACCTATGGTTTCCACCATCTCGATACCGGGCTGACCTACAGGGCGACCGCCAAGGCGCTTCTGGATGCCGGCCTGCCGCTCGATGATGAGGCCGTGGCGGAAAAGATCGCGCTGGAAGTCGATCTTGCGGGGCTCGATCGCGCCGTTCTTTCCCGGCACGATATCGGCGAGGCCGCATCCAAAATCGCGGTGATGACGCCGGTGAGGCGCGCGCTCGTAAAGGCGCAGCAGCGTTTTGCCGCAAAGGAGCCGGGCACTGTGCTCGACGGCCGTGACATCGGCACGGTGGTATGCCCTGAGGCGCCGGTGAAGCTTTACGTCACGGCCTCTGCGGACGTGCGGGCGCGACGCCGTTACGATGAAATTCTGGCCAATGGCGGCAGCGGCGATTATGATGCCATTTTCGCTGAAGTGAAAAAACGCGACGAGCGCGACATGGGCCGCGCCGACAGCCCGTTGAAGCCGGCTGAAGACGCGCACTTGCTAGATACGTCGGAAATGAGTATAGAGGCGGCGTTTCAGGCCGCGCGGACGATCATCGACGCCTCCCTGAGGAGATAGGTTTCTCGCGGAACGGCTTCCTGCCGTCTGCGTTTAGTCCGGAATTGCCCGAAGACATGTCCTTGCGCCGGAAAGCCTTTTGAAAAGGCGGGCATGGGGTCGGGTATCAACAACACTAGCCCACCGGCGCTTTTGTATTCGCCATAGCGCGGATGCAATCAGGAGATTTCATGTCAGTATCTACCCCCACGCGCGAAGATTTCGCAGCGCTTCTCGAAGAATCCTTTGCCTCCAACGATCTTGCCGAAGGCTATGTTGCCAAGGGTATCGTAACGGCAATCGAGAAGGACGTTGCCATCGTCGACGTCGGCCTCAAGGTTGAAGGCCGCGTACCGTTGAAGGAATTCGGCGCGAAGTCCAAGGACGGCACGCTGAAGGTCGGCGACGAAGTCGAAGTTTACGTCGAGCGCATCGAAAACGCTCTCGGCGAAGCCGTTCTGTCGCGCGAGAAGGCTCGCCGCGAAGAAAGCTGGGTCAAGCTCGAAGCCAAGTTCGAAGCTGGCGAGCGCGTCGAAGGCGTTATCTTCAACCAGGTCAAGGGTGGTTTCACCGTCGATCTGGACGGCGCTGTTGCGTTCCTGCCGCGTTCGCAGGTGGACATCCGTCCGATCCGCGACGTTACCCCGCTGATGCACAACCCGCAGCCCTTCGAAATCCTCAAGATGGACAAGCGTCGCGGCAACATCGTTGTTTCGCGCCGTACGGTTCTCGAAGAGTCGCGTGCCGAGCAGCGTTCTGAAATCGTTCAGAACCTCGAAGAAGGCCAGGTTGTTGACGGCGTCGTCAAGAACATCACCGATTACGGTGCGTTCGTTGACCTCGGCGGCATCGACGGCCTGCTGCACGTCACCGACATGGCATGGCGCCGCGTCAACCATCCTTCGGAAATCCTCAACATTGGCCAGCAGGTCAAGGTTCAGATCATCCGCATCAACCAGGAAACCCATCGTATCTCGCTCGGCATGAAGCAGCTCGAGTCCGATCCGTGGGATGGCATCTCCGCCAAGTACCCGGTTGGCAAGAAGATCTCCGGTACGGTCACGAACATCACCGACTACGGTGCATTCGTTGAGCTGGAGCCGGGCATCGAAGGCCTGATCCACATTTCCGAAATGTCCTGGACCAAGAAGAACGTACACCCCGGCAAGATCCTGTCCACGAGCCAGGAAGTTGACGTTGTCGTTCTCGAAGTCGATCCGTCCAAGCGCCGTATCTCGCTCGGCCTCAAGCAGACGCTGGAAAACCCGTGGCAGGCATTTGCCTACAGCCATCCGGCCGGCACTGAAGTTGAAGGCGAAGTCAAGAACAAGACCGAATTCGGTCTGTTCATCGGCCTCGAAGGCGATGTCGACGGCATGGTTCACCTGTCGGACCTCGACTGGAACCGTCCGGGCGAGCAGGTCATCGAAGAGTACAACAAGGGTGACGTCGTCAAGGCTGTCGTTCTCGACGTTGACGTCGAGAAGGAACGCATCTCGCTCGGCATCAAGCAGCTCGGCAAGGATGCTGTCGGCGAAGCCGCTTCTTCCGGCGACCTGCGCAAGAACGCAGTCGTTTCCGCTGAAGTCATCGGCGTCAACGATGGCGGCATCGAAGTGAAGCTCGTCAACCACGAAGACCTCACCTCGTTCATCCGTCGCGCTGACCTCTCCCGTGACCGTGACGAGCAGCGCCCCGAGCGCTTCTCGGTTGGCCAGGTTGTCGACGCCCGCGTCGTCAACTTCTCGAAGAAGGACCGCAAGGTCATGCTTTCGATCAAGGCTCTGGAAATCGCTGAAGAGAAGGAAGCCGTCGCACAGTTCGGTTCGTCCGACTCGGGCGCTTCGCTCGGCGACATCCTCGGCGCGGCTCTGAAGAACCGCGGCGAATAATCGCTCCGATCTTTGAAATGAAGAACCCGCCGGAATTTCCGGCGGGTTTTTTGTTGGGTTCAACGGGCCTTGCCCGCTTGAGCGCGAGGGGTAAGGCTTATCTCGACGTCATCTTCGGCCCTGTGCCGAGGATCTAATCACGTCGAATAAAATCAATCGGTGGCAGATGCCCGGGACAGGCCCACTGCTGTCCGGTTTAAATTTGGTGGACATGGCGCACGGTGTTGATTCTACTCGTATTCGAGCGTTTGGCGACGATCTCGGACACGAAAGAGGAG
>NZ_JBNWBW010000012.1:0-121600 GCF_053522725.1 Agrobacterium sp. 16-172Ci | reverse complement strand
AATCACCTTCGAGGATGAGGCCGGCAAGGAGAACCAGTTTTTCCACGCCCAGAAGGACCAGACGACGCGGGTTCTGAATGACCGGACCAAGCGCATCGATCGGCATGAGGTCGCCTCGGTCGGCGGCAACCGCGCGGTGGAAGTTTCCGGCAACCAGAAACACGAGATCGGCGGCTCGGTAAACACCGTCGTCGGCGGCACGGGGCCGATGGCGATGATGGCGATGGCGGGTGTGCAGGCGCTCTCCGGGCAGACGGCGGGGCTGCTTTCGCAGGCCGCCCAGATCGCCGGCGGCGGTGGCCCGGGTGTCGCGGCCTTCGCCACCACGCTCGCCTCATCCACACTCGGCTTCCTCGGCGCAGGCGGTCTTTCCTCGCGTGAGGGTGTCGTCTCCGGCTCAAGCCCGCGTGCGGATGCGGGTACGGCGTTAGCCGGCTCCGGCTCGGGCGTCGGTTCCGATGCTTCGGGATTGTTTCCGCTGCCGGGCATCATGAACACGATCGTCGGGGCGTTCAAATCCGATAGCGTCGGTGTGGCGCGGGCTGAACAGATCGGGGTCAGCAAGGTTACGAATGTAGGCCAGACGTCGCTGGAGAGCGTCGGAAAGACAAAGAAGACAACCGTTGGAGAGCGTTACGAAATAAACGTTGGCAAAGCTATCTTTACGCAAACTGAAAATCACACGGTGATCGTTAGCGACAAGATAGTGCTTGCGGCACCGGGCGGCGTTATCGAGATCAACAAAAATGGGGTGTTTATCAAGGCAACCAAGTTCGAGGTCAAAGCAAACGCTGTGAACTTCAAGCGTGGCAGTGCCGGCAAAAGCACGAACAAACCTTTTGCTGAAGACTGCTCGAAGAAGTAGGAGTTGGCGTGGAACTCAATAGCGAGAAGAGGCAGGAAGTTCTTTCCAAACTTCGGGAGGAGCAGGGGAGTGGGGGAACTACTCGCCTTTATGCCGTTGTCGATGCGTCCCGGGCGCCCATGATTATTCCACCAGCACTTCAAGCCATGACGGACAAGGTCGCATGTCTTTACAGAGGCAATGCGCTTGAGGAGTTCGGGGACGATACGGCTTGGGTCGCAGAAATGACATCTGACGAAAGCGTATTGCAATGGCTTATCGATAAGGGCTTTGGCAAACGCTGGTCGATTTTTCTGCGAACGTCGCATGCATTGGAAGATGTCGTCCGGCATTTGAGGAAATTTACGATGGTCAAAGATAGTGAGGGGACTATTCACTTCTTTCGTTATTACGACCCACGAACGCTGCGCCAATATCTGCCAGTCCTGACATCAGAGCAGGCCGCCGTTTTCTTCAATGGAATTGAGTGTTTTTATTGTGAAAACGACCTGAAGGCGGGAGAATTCCTGAAGTTCCGCTTTGGAAATGGCATTGTACATCGTGAGATCGTTTTGCCTTCTGAAGACACGGGCCAGTCAAAGGCAGTTGAGAGGACATTAGCATGATCATTGAATTCGATCCGCGTCAGATGAATGCGATGCTGCATGATGACGACGATTTTACGAATTATTTCACCAGAGAGGTGATGCCAAAGCATCTACCCAGTTTCGCCGATATGGCGGGGTCGCCCCAGGCTGCCGAAATGACACGGTGGGGCAGGCGCTATGCGGAGCATTTCGGCTTTTCCGATCCAGTCTATCAAATTCACTTTGTCGTTTTGATGTGGCGGATCGGCCCGGATTTCTTTCTCTTCGAACCGTATAAATCCATCCTGGGAGACCGAAGCCAAACCGAGGAACAGCGCATCGAGCGTTGTAACCTTGAACCGACCATGAGCCAGGAAGGGAACGCGATCGCGCGGAGCGACAATGCCTTCTGGTTCCCGCAATATATGAAGAACAACATTCTCGGCGTCCCTTATGACGACATCGAGGAGGAGTTCGAGCGAGAGCGTGCTGCCAAGGCGAGAGACGTTCAATGAGCCAGCACCTCGATGACCTCGTCAATGTTCCTGACACGCGCGAGCTTGAACTGGCCCGTCGTGATCTGGACATGCTGAACCAGCGCTATACAGAAATCGCGAAAGAAGCGGGTTGGCTGGCTGCTTCGTCCGTTCCCGTAGTGGGTGGTGTTGTGGATGTTGCGAGCGCCATTGGAAACGCCTGGACTGGCAACTGGGCAGATGCCGGTCTGGATCTCGTCGGTCTCGTTCCCGTCTGGGGTGATGGGGCCAAGGCCGCTGCCAAAGGCACCAAGATTGCGCGGTATGCCGAAAAACTGATGAGCCAGGTTGCTGCCGCCCAGCGCAAGGTCAAGGCGCTCGAAGACCATGTACGAAAGTCGGCGGCGGCATCGAAATATTGGGCTTCCAAGCGCGGCGAAGCCTACCGCAAGCTTCAGGAAGATTTGAGAAAATGCAATACGAAGGCATGCCGTCAGAAAAAGATCGACGAATATAAGAATGGCGGCAAATACAAGAACATTCCACGAGAAGGGAAGTGGTCTGGAGAGCCGGGCAACAGCAAATGGTCCCCCGAGCCCGGATCGAATGCCGATAAAGCGCTGAAAGAATACGGTCAGGATGGGATTTCTTACAAAAACGGAAAACCCGATTTTTCACCATTCATGAAAAAAGGACCGGATGGGCAGCCGATTCAGACCCGCATATCCAATATGAAGGGCGACCTGGCAAGAGGGCCGGACGGCGACGTGGGCCAGGCCGTTGGTCCGCTCAAGGAAAGGTATGGCAGCTGGAGCAAGACTGCCGATGAAAATGGCTTTACTTGGCATCACAATGAAGACACATCCACGATGCAGCTGGTCGACTCGCGTATACATAATACCGGCCAGGGCGGCGGTGCCCACAGCGGCGGCGCTTCTGCAGTCAACGATCCTTCCTATTAGAACGGAGTTGTTCCAATGGTTGTCTTAAAAGATGCGGTTCAATTCCTGGAGGAGAACAGCGATTTTCAACGCGTTCCGGATACGACGTGGACTGACCGCGATTTCAGTCGCTTTACGGAACTTACCGGGCTGATCGTTCCGAAACAGCTGGAAGAGGTTCTGAGGCAATACGGTCACTGTGGAACCGAATACAACGATTCATTTCTGGTGGAATACGATGACGGCAGTCGGTCGGTACATGATGTGCAGGTGCTTGTTTCGAATTTCGATACCATCGTTTCGTGGCACGACACCTTTATTGCCAATTCCAGTTGGGAAAAACAGTTCACGCTCCCAATGATATTTTTTGGATCGGCGGATTCCGGACATGCTTATTTGTTGATGGATGGTAAAAATCCTGAAAATGGGGCTGTTTACTTCTGGGAGAGGGCGACAGACCCCTTTGGTACAGGAAATAACGCAAAAGGGATCGTCAAGCTGGCGGACAGTCTGCCGGAATTCCTGATCAATCTCTCCGCACCAGAAAACCTTTGATGGGTAACGAATATGCTTGGTCTACACGAAAAATGGCGGGCAACCTTTATTGAATCCTGGCCGGACGAAGTGTGCGAGCTGGGGTTACCCTTTGAGCAGTGGCTTGTCTCGGAGCAGGATCGTCTCGCCATAGGGAGCAGGACCGCGGCTTTCCGGGCTCTGTTCAGTGTAGATGAACTCCCTCAACTGTCAGATGAATTCCGCGTAGCCATTGATGCCAAAACCGCGGTTTTCAAAGAAGGCGCCCATTTTCGCTTTGGTGGATGCAGTTTCAAGCAGCCAGGACAATACCAAAAGGGGCCGATCTTCAACAGCGCCCAACTTATGTCTCATATATTGCGGGATAACCCCCGTGTGGCGGGACTTCTTGCAAGTTCACTTCAAGATAAATTTGACGTTTGCATGTTCATACGGCCTTGGAAAGACATTCCGAAATGGTCTGAGTTCAGGCTCTTCATGAAAAACCGGGAATTCCTCGGCGCTTCCCAGTATTTTCATACGGCTTTTTTTCCTGAGATAGAGGCAAATGCCAAATCCATCGCGGCAGCTCTGGTGGATTTTGCGGACCGTTTCAGGGAGGTCGCTCATATTGATGATGCTATCGTCGACATTTACCTGAAACCTGGCGATGTCGCCGGATTTGAAGCTGTGCTTCTGGATATTAACCCGCTCATCGTGCGGTCCGACCCGTGCCTTTTTCAATGGAGGAACGGGGGGGATTTTGACAGGGGGCTACGCTTCCGGGGCGGGAATAATCGAGTGCTCGCCATAGCACCGTTGCCTTTTGCTCGTGCGGCTTGATTTAGTTGAGAAGGAGGAGCCAATGACCGCCAGCCCAGTCTCCCTTAAAGGCCACATGCATGTCTGCCCCAAGGTCGATCCCGGCCCAAGACCGCATGTTGGTGGTCCCGTCATCTCCACCCAACAGAGTTTTGTTACGGTTGAAGGAACGCCGGTCGCAACTGTCGGTGATACCTGTTTGTGCACGGGAGTTCCGACGACCGATACAATTACTGCCGGCTCGTCCTTTGCCGCTATTGATGGAAAGAAGATAGTGCGGCAGGGTGATGCATGCGCGCATGGTGGAAGATTGGTGCAGGGAACCTCCTGGATCACGTTCGAGTAATCTGAAATTAGGGTGCCGTGACGACAATCTGCCTCATGCAATGGTTTGACTAGCGGAGCCTGTTTCTGCGTTTGCCAGCGGAAGTTCCGCTTCTAGTCGCCTGTCCCGAAAGAAACGCACCGACATCCTCTTCCCGAAGCGGCGGTGCATAGATGTAGCCCTGTACCAGCGTGGCGCCGAGGCCTTCGAGTGCGGTTAGCTCGGCTGGTGTTTCCACCCCTTCCACCACGCATTCCAGTCCCATGTCGCGGCTGAGGGTGAGGAGGGATTTCACGATTTTGTAGCTGGCCGGTTTTTCGTGCAGGTCCGTGACGAAGCTGCGGTCGATCTTGATCTTGGTCAGCGGCAATGCATGCAGTCGCGTCAGGCTGGAATAGCCGGTGCCGAAATCGTCCAGCGATATGCCGCAGCCGAGGCGGCGCAGCATTTCGACCGATTGCCTCACCTGCTCGAAATCATGGGCAAAAGCCGTCTCGGTAATTTCAAGGTCCAGCCGTCGAGCATCGAAGCTGCTGTTTTCGATGATGCCGAGCAGGGAAAGCACGCCCTCATGAGAATTGAGGTCCTGGGCCGAAAGGTTGAACGACAGGCGCAGTGAAGGTTCCCACTTGGCGGCGGAGGCGAGCGCCATCTTGAGAAGCGGCCGCGTCAGCGAACCGACGATGCCGGCTCGCTCGGCGATGGGGAAGAACTGGCAAGGCGGCACATATCCGAGAACCGGGCTGTGCCAGCGCGCCAGCGCTTCAAACCCTGCCGTCCTTCCGTCGCGTATATCGACGATCGGCTGGAACACCACCGAAAGCTCGTTCTCCATATCCCGCTGTTTGAGCAGGTGCTCGACGCGGGCTTCGATATTGATCTGCTTTTCGTGCTCCGCATCGAAGAGAACGGCGTCGCCACGCCGGGTTTTCTTGGCGTGGTAAAGGGCATAATCCGCCCTGTCGAAAAGCTGTTCGAGCGTTGAGGCGAGGTTTGGAAACACGGCAATTCCCATGGAAGCGGAAACATGCACGGTTCCTTCCGGCATATGGTAAGGCGCCCTCAACTGCTCGGAGATCGCATTGGCATTTGTGACGAGTTGCGCGTCATCCGGTATGATCGGAGCGACGATGGCGAATTCGTCACCGCCCAGTCGAAAGGCCCTGCTGGTTTTCAGATTGGCGGTGAGGCGTTTGCTGACATTGACAAGCAGCCTGTCTCCCACGGAGTGTCCGTAAAGATCGTTGACCGGCTTGAACCCGTCCAGATCGATCACCCCCAGCGCCAGCCGGGTTCCGTTGGCCCTGGCTTTCTCGAGCTCGGCCTCAAGGTGAGCGAAAAAAGCGCGGCGGTTGGGCAGTTCCGTCAGGCTGTCGATATTGGCAAGCAGCAGGTTTTCGTTGCTGAGCGCTTCCGTGCGCTGTTGTGAAATGACCATGCGCTCGAAATTGCGGTAGTTGGTCAGCAGAATGGACATCATGCCGGTGCAGACCAGCAGCACGTTGATGGCGATGGCAACAAATGTCGGTTGCTGCGACGCCAGAAAGAAGGCGATGAAGGCGCCATTGACGATGAGCGTCACCGTGAAGGCGGCCGAGCGCACATACATCAGACAGAAAATGCAGGAAATGACGGTAATCGCCATATAGAAGGCGACGTGGGATTGCGTATAGGCATCCCCATAGGGCACCAGCAGGAAAGACCAGAGCGTGAATGCCATGGCGATGCCGGCAGCGAGGCGATTTGTGCGCCGAAGGGCTGCATGCGCCACCCGCGGTTCGGGATCCATGCCGCGCGTCCTCCACCAGAAGGCGACCCTGAGCGTGCAGCCGAGTGTAAAGAGGGCGGGAACTCCAATGGTGAGCCAAGGCGGCGCCAATTGCATATGCGTCACGGCAAGCGCCCATGTGCTTGAAAGCAGGATGAAATACATCATCGGCATCTGTCTGGTGAAAGCGCGGTACTGTGCTTTCAGCAAATCAGGATTGTCGGACCGGACGGACATGAAGTCCTGCAGTTTTTGTGTGGCGGTCAGTATTTTCATTCATGGCTCTTCAAATACAGAGCGGCATTCGTAACATAATTCCCGTTACATCATTGGAAATACACAGGGTTAACCGACAGACAACTGCATCAACCGCAAGATGTAGGCGCTGTGTTTCGCAACATTCCAATGTTTTCAGTATTAAATGTTTCCTGCGGGGATATTCCTGATGGGGGAGGAAGCCCTTTGCTTCATGCCATGAGTTGCGCCGACTCCATCGAATTGGCATGATCGGCCCGCCCGCTTCCAATGTCCGTTAGCTCCCTTTCAACGCCCCTTGAAAAGTTTGAACGCGCGTGCAATATGAACGCGTGTTCAAACTTTGAAAAATGGTTCTTGCGCATGGATTCGATCCACTATCCCGATACATTGGCGGCGCGTGCCGAATTGTGCCGCAGCGTTATTCTTTCCGCCGGCGAACTGGTGCTGAAGGGTTTTCAGGGCGAGGCGACGCGCAGCTTTTCGATGAAGGGGCCGCAGGATTTTCTGACGGTGACGGATGCTGCCTCGGAAGCGCATATTCGCGGCGCGATCACGGCCGCTTTCCCGGAAGACAGTTTTTTCGGGGAAGAGGGCGGCGGCGAGATCGGTGAGCGCGTCTGGGTCGTGGATCCCATCGATGGCACCGCCAATTTTGCCCGTGGCATTCCGCATTTCTGCATCTCCATCGCCTATGTCGAAAACGGCCAGACCGAAATCGGGGCGATCTATAGTCCCGCCCTTGGTGAGCTTTATTTCGCCCGTCGCGGCGAGGGAGCGACGCGCAACGGTCAGCCGATCCGGACTGCGGAAACGGAGCGCTTCGATGCCGCTTCGATCGAGATGGGGTGGTCCACCCGTATCGCGAATACGACCTATCTCGATGTCGTCAGGAACCTGCTCGACATGGGCGCCAATGTCCGCCGCGCCGGCTCCGGCGCGCTGGCGCTTGCCTATGTGGCTGATGGCCGTTCCGATGGCTATCTCGAATTGCATATGAATTCATGGGATTGTCTTGCAGGGCTGCTACTCGTCAGCGAAGCTGGCGGCGATGTGTGCCCTTTTCTGGAGATCGGCAGTCTCAGGGAGGGCGGGCCGGTGCTGGCCGCAGCCGCCGGTGTTGCCAAAGGCGTCAGCCGGGCATCGAATATAGCGCTCGCCGCGCGGCAGCTGTCGGATCGTCCGCGGGCGGCATCGGCGTGATTTATGGCGGAGGCCCTTTTGCAGAGGGGGCCTCGTGCTTCATGCATTTGGAGGAATGAAATGGATGGACCCGTTTATGCCCGGCCTGCAATCAGCCTGATTGCGGAAGGGCTCGGCCCGCACAATGCCGCGCTTTACATTGGCGGCAGCGATGGTGCGAGCGATCTCGGGCTCCTGCGCCGGCATGGCATCACCACCGTTGTCAATTGCGCCGTCAATCTTGATATAAATCTCGTGCAGGCGGCGGAGGAAGAGGGCGACAGGCGCGCCGTGGGTTATGGCGATATCCGTTATTACAAGCTCGGCCTTATCGATGGCGAGGGCAGCCCCGACACCATGATGCTGGGCGCCTATTACATTCTCGACGGCGCGCTTCGCCAGACCATGCCGAAGCGGGAAACCTATCCCTTTGCCGATGGCGGCAATGTGCTCGTCAATTGCCGCAGCGGCCGCAGCCGTTCCGTCTCACTGGTGGCGCTTTTCCTGCACAAGCAGCAGCCGGATCTCTATCCGACCATCGACGATGCGCTGGCCGTGATCCGCACGAAACGGGAATTGCGGCCTGACGAATGGTTCGAGACGCCGAAACCGATGCTTTACGCCGCCGCCCGCCGTGCTTCCGACTGGATCGACATGGTCGAGGGCAGAAAGACCGCTCAACCATGCTGACACGCACACTTCCCTCCGTTGCCGTCATCGCCGACGCGCATTTTCATGACACGGCAGCCGATTTCGGATTTCCCGGCATCGAAATCGATGGTCAGCGTATCACCATGCGCAGCTGGTCGGATACGCGTGAATCCACCCGGGTTTTCAATGAAAGCGCCGATGCATTGCATGCGGCGCTGGAAGAGGTGCGGCAGCGCGGCATTCGCCATGTGGTGCTGCTTGGCGACTATACCGATGATGGCCAGCGGGTGACGACCGAAGCGCTGAAGAACATCCTGCAAAGCCACAGCGACGCCCACGGCACGGCCTTCTACGCATTGCCCGGAAACCACGATATTTTCGGCCCGCGCGGCCGGCACCATACCAAGGAGTTTTTGACGGAGAACGGCAAATGCCTTTCCGTTTCAAGCGATGCGCGGCGGGCCGGTGAGCGCGTCGTCGTGAACGACGGGATGTATTGCGAAGGCTATCCTGCAGGCCTTTGCCCTATGGCGGTTTTCGGTTATTTCCGCCAGCCGGATTATCTGCATTGGGAAACCCCTTTCGGTGTTTCCGATGCGCCGGAGGGCCGGCTGTACGCGGTGCGGTCGCCCGATGGGCGCAATGTTTACCGCCTGATGGATGCCTCCTATCTGGTCGAACCGGAGCCGGGCCTGTGGCTGCTGATGATCGACGCCAATATTTTCGAGCCGCTCGATGGTGAGTTCGAAGCGGGCGAGGAGGCGGCTTTCATCGACAGCACCTCCGGTGGCTGGAATGCGCTTTTGCGCTGCAAGCCCTTCCTCATCGACTGGATCGCTGATGTGCGCCGCAGGGCGGAGCTGCATGGCAAGACATTGCTCGGCTTTTCCCACTATCCGGCGCTCGATCCTTTCGATGGTGCAAGCGGTGCGGAAGGCGCCCTGTTCGGTGAAACCAATGTCGTGCGCCGCACGCCGCGCAAGGCGGTGGAGGATGCGCTGTTACAGGCCGGGCTTGCCGTCCATTTCAGCGGGCACCTGCACGTGGAAGGCGTGACCCGGCGCGGGGAGGGCGAAAATTCGCTCACCAATATCGCCGTGCCGTCGCTCGTCGCCTTTCCGCCCGCCTTCAAGGTCGTCCACCCGTCGCGGCAGGCAATCCTTGTCGAGACGGTGGAGATGGCCGCGCTGCCGGTCAATGGCCGCATTTGCGATGGCTATGCACAGGAAACCGCACTGGCGGGCGAGGCAAACGACGTAGCTTTTGCCGCCGGCAATTACGGTGAATTTCTGCTGGGCCACAAGCGGGCGCTGATCAGGCACCGTTATTTCCCCAAGGAATGGCCGGCCGAGGTCGTCACGGCAATAGCCGATAAAAGCGTTTGGGAGGTTCTCGGCCTGCTTGGAGGGGAAGGCCGATCCTCGCCTGATGCTGCTGTCCTCTCCTTGGACCTGCCGATATTCGAATTGATTGCCGACTGGTATTGCCTGCGCCAGGGCGCTGGCCTGGCGCTGCCGCACATCGCGCCGCAGCGGCTTTCCCTTTATCGAACGTTGGCGGAGCGCTTCGGCCGCGAGCCGGATCGTCACGATGGTTCGGTCGAAAGCTTTCTCGAAATCTTCTTCGGAGCCCTCGGCCTGTTTCTCGAGCGTGCCGAAAGCAGCCCGCGCGATCTGGAGCTTGGGCTCGCACCGCAGCGTGAACGGGTTGCGGTTTGACCTGAAGATTTTTGCCCGGAAGACATTTGGTCTAGCGTGCGGTGATGCGCTCGACCATGGAAACGGGCACGACGTGAAGCCGGGTTTCCGGCTCATCGCTGTCGAGCGCGGTCAAAACCTTCTCGGTCAGCGCGTCGAAAGACTGGGCAACGGTCGTCAGCTGGTAGCTTTTCCAGCCGGCCTGCGGAATATCGTCGAAACCGACAATCGAGATATCTTCCGGCACCCGGCGGCCCATTTCCAGCCGGGCGGCGTCCATGAAACCAAGTGCCAGCAGATCAGTGACACAGAAGGCGCCGTCGATGGTCCTGTCCGCGAGCAATTCTCGGCCGGCCTGATAGCCACTGTCATAGCTGGTGGGGCCGCCGCACCATGGAATTACCTGGATACCCTCCATGGTCATGCGCTCGGTGAAAGCGTTGACGCGGCGCAACTGCGCGGGCGTCTGGCTGCCGCTGGAGACAACCGCAACCTTTCTGCACCTGGCAGCTACAAGCCGCATGGCGGCCAGGTTGGCGCCGTGAGAATCGTCGCTCAGCACCATATTCGTATCGGTGCGGTCCAGATGCTGGTTGATGAGGATGAGGCGCACGCCATTGGCGATGCATTCGTCGATAATAGAGGCCGGAGGTTCACCGGAAAGAACGATGATGGCCTGCGCGCGGAATTCGAAGAGACGCTCGATGAGCGGCGCGATGTCCTTGCGCGCATCTGCCGCATTCAGCAGCAGGCATTGCAGGCCACGGCGCAGGAGACCGATGCTGAGGAAATCGAGCTGTTTCGAAATGAAGGGAGAACTGAGATTGGCCCCGACAACACCAACGAGGTTGGAGCGGTCGTTATTGAGGCCCTGCGCCAGACGGTTGACGCGATAGCCAAGTTCCTGCGCAGCTTTCAACACTCTGCGTCGGACGGCCTTGGATACGCTGCCGCCGGGAGTGAAGGTGCGTGAAACGGCGGAACGTGAGACACCCGCCTTTTTTGCTACTTCTTCGGCCGTTACGAACCCTTTCGCCATTCAGTCCCCCGTTGCGAATCCACCTGTCTGATAGCACAGGTCAGATTGCAGCGACTATTCCAATCGAAATATTTCGGGTGCTGTGGTCGCGGTCAGTTTTGCGGTTCCAGCGCGCCTGCCGCGGCCTCGGTACGCGCGGCGGCCTCCTTTGCTTCCCGCTCGGCGCGGGAGGCCGCTTCCGGGTTGCTCGAACCGTCATAACCTCCCATGGCGCGTTCCCCGATGGCGATGTGGACATCCTTGAGCTGGACTATGACGAGGCCGGCGAGGATGGCTGCGCCGATAAGGAATACTGTTTTCCCGCTTATGGTCATTCGCCTCCACGCTTCGTGTTTGCCGGCGGAGGAAACAGCCGGCAAAACCGCCGCTCAGCGGGTCAGGAGGCCGACGCCTGTTTCCGCATCGAACAAATGCATATCGGACGGGTCGATGTCGAGGCCGATCGTTTCACCGGCTTTGACCGCGCTGCGTCCCTGCACCGCGATGACCAGTTCGGTGGAGGTTCCCGTGGTGAGGAAAGTGGCCGAGCCGGTCGTCTCCACCGCGGAAACCGGCAGCGTCAATGCCGCCCCGGCTGCTGCGGCCGGCCGGATATGTTCCGGCCTGATGCCGACGATCACATCCTTGCCGGGCGGCAGGGAGGCCGGATTCCCGATCGATTGCTGCGGCTCGCCTTCGCCGAACACGAGCTGAAGGGATGCGCCATCCGGGCTGACGGTCGCCGGAATGAAATTCATGGCCGGCGAGCCGATGAAGCCCGCAACGAAACGATTGGCCGGGCGGTCGTATAGTTCCAGCGGCGTGCCCTGCTGTTCGATCACGCCATCGCGCATGACGACGACATGATCGGCCATGGTCATCGCTTCGATCTGGTCATGCGTGACGTAGACCGAAGTGGCATGCAGGCGATCGTGCAGCGCGCGGATTTCCTTGCGCATGTGGACGCGCAGCGCCGCATCGAGATTGGAAAGCGGCTCATCGAACAGAAAGGCCTGCGGGTTGCGGATGATCGCCCGGCTCATGGCCACGCGCTGGCGCTGGCCGCCGGAAAGTTCGCGCGGATAACGCTTCATCAGCTTTGAAAGACCGGTCGTGGCCGCAACTTCTTCCGCCGCCTTGCGGGCCTCGGCCTTGGCGACGCCGCGCATTCGCAGCGAGTAGGTGAGATTTTCCTCCACGGTCATATGCGGGTAGAGTGCATAGGATTGGAACACCATGGCCACATCGCGCTTGCGCGGCGGCACGCCGTTCATGAGCGTGCCGGCAATGCGCATGTCGCCGGCCGATATGGTCTCCAGCCCGGCAAGCGAGCGCAGAAGCGTGGACTTGCCGCAGCCCGACGGGCCGACAAGTGCGACGAAAGTGCCCTTCTCGATGGAAAGGTTGATGTTCTTCAGCGCATGAAAGGCGCCGTAATATTTGTTGACGCCGGAAAGTTCGATCTGAAGGGTCATTTGAGCGCTCCTGAGGTCAGGCCGGATACGATGCGGCGCTGCAAGAGAATGAAGAGGGCAAGAATGGGCGTCACATACATGGTCGCATAGGCCATGATGTTGTTCCATTCGCTGGTATTGGGGCCCATGAAGGAATTGAGGCCGACGCTCGCCGGCTGCAATTCGGCCGCCTGGATCATCGATTTCGAATAGACGAACTCGCCGAAGGCCTGCATGAAGATGAGGATGGCGCTGACGAGAATGCCGTTTCTGGCAAGCGGCAACACGATGTTGAAGAAGGCACCGACCCGGGAATTGCCATCCACCAACGCTGCCTCTTCCAGCTCCTGCGGCACGGCCATGAAGGTGGCGCGCACAAGCACCACGAAGAAGGGCATGCTTTTCGCCGCAATGGCGAGGATGACCGACAGGCGCGGATAATCCAGAAGCCCGAATTGCGAGAAACCGACGAAGATTGGCGTGATCATCAGCGATGCCGGCAGAACCTGCAGCATGAGGATGAGGAACAGGCCGATATCCACCCAGACATTGCGATAGCGCGCCAGCACATAGGCACAGCCGACGCCGAGAATGGTGATCAGCAGCACCGCGCTCGAAGCGATCAGCACCGAATTCCACAGGTATCGGCCCATGTTGCGGCTGTTCCAGACATAGGCATAGGTCTGCCATTGCGGGTCCGTGGGCCAGAAGGCGGGCGGATTGGCGAACATTTCCGAGCCGCTTTTAAGCGAGGTCAGATACATCCAGTAAAGCGGGAAAAGGTAGATGATGGCGAGCGCGATGGCGATGGCCAGCATCAGACGGTTGCGGGTCGTGATGCTCATCCGCGCACCTCATGCCGTGTGGAGCGCACATAAACGATGGAGGCCAGCATGACGAAAACGATCATGATGACGGAGATCGTGGCGCCCTTGCCGAAATCATATTGTCGGAAGGACAGGTCCCAGGCCCAATATTGCGCCACGTTGGAGCTGTTATTCGGTCCGCCATCGGTAATGGCGGCGAAAAGATCGAATTGCTGCAGCGTGAAGATCAGGCCGAGCGAAACGATCGCACCGATGGTGGAGCGCATCATCGGCAGGGTGATGGTGTAGAAGCGCTGCCAGGCATTGGCGCCGTCCAGTTCCGCGGCTTCGTAGAGATCGCCGGGAATTGAGGCGAGACCGACGGAAAGCAGGATCATGTTGAAGGAGGTGCCGAGCCAGATATTGGCGATGACGACGGCCCAGAGCGAAAAATTCGCATCGGAGCGCCAGAAGATATTGCCCGATATCAGGCCGCTTTCCCGCAGGAAGAAATTCAAGACGCCGAAATCGCCCGAGAGAATCCAGTTCCAGATCGCGCCGACGACGAGGCCGGGCATGACCCATGACACGAGAAACAGGCCGCGCAGCCAGGTGGCGCCGGGAAAATTGACCCAGAAGAACAGCGCCAGACCGAAGCCGATGGCGAATTGCCCGGCAATCGAGGCCACGACAAAGGTGACAGTGTTGAAAAGGATCGGCAATGTTTCCGGCTGCCGGAACAGATCGACGTAATTCTTGAAGCCGACGAAGGGGCGCACGAAGGTGCCCAGACTGAACATGTCGACTTCCTGAAAGCTCATGACGATGTTGTAGATGAGCGGCAGCCCCGCCATGACGAACAGGAAGCCCAAAGGAAAGGCGACAAGGACGATATCGAAACCGCGACCGTCACTGAGGCTGGAAAACAGTTTTTTCATGAAACATCCTCGCAAGCTCCAGTCGGGGCCGCCGCCGCTTGTCGCGGCAGGCAGCCCCACCGGGAGGAACCCCTTGGGTGGAGGCCGGAGAAACCCGGCCGCCCGCCCAGATAGATCAGCCTTCAACCAGCTTTATCTTTTCAGCGGCCTGGTCGAGCGCGGCTTTCGGCGTCATCTGACCCGAAAGCGCACCCTGAATAGCATCCTGAATCGCCTTGGAAATCTTCGGCCATTCGGGCGAGGGGCCGCGCGGCTGCGCATATTTCAGCTGTTCCACGAAGGTCTTCAGCGCCTCATCCTTCAGCGCATTGCCGGTGGGCGGAACGGGAATATCCGAGCGCGCCGGCAACTGGCCGAAGTTCTTGAACATGTCCTTGTCCTTTGAGGCGAAGAACTCGATTGCCTTGAAGGCCTCTTCCGGATGTTTCGTCTTGGAGAAGATAGCCCAGTTATAGTCGCCCATGGCCGAAGACCGGGGGGCGTCGGGCGTGGGCACCGGCAGTAAAGCGACACCCCAGTCGAACTTGGCGTCCTTCAGCATGCGGTCGATTTCCCATGGGCCGGAAATGACCATGGCGGCGTTGCCGGCGTTGAAGGTGGCGGTGGAGTCCCACTGGCTGCGCGTCAGCGTATCCGGCGATGCCAGCTTTTCGTCCAGCATCAGCTTCCACGTTTCGAGCGCTTTGACCGCACCCTCGGTATTGATGTTCTTGTAGGTCGCGCCCGCCATTTGCGCCCAGGGCAGGAACTGGAAGGTGCCTTCCTCATTCGCCTTGGCGCTGAAGCTGATGCCATAGATGTTCTTCGAGGGGTCGGTCAGCTTGCGGGCCGCTTCCACCAGCTCGTCCCAGGTCTGCGGCGGTTTTGCCGCGTCCAGCCCAGCGGCCTTGAACAGGTCCTTGTTGTAATAAAGCGCAATCGTGTTCGTGGCCTTCGGCACGCCGAAATATTTGCCGTCCCACATCACCGATTTCAGCGGTCCCGGAAAATAATTCTCCGTCTTGATGATGTCCGACTTGGCGATCATGTCGGTCACATCGAGAAAGGCGCCGCGTGCGGCGAACATGGCGTGGTTGGGGTTGTCTATGGCGATGATGTCGGGCGCATTGCCGGTGGAATAGGCGCGCATGGATTCGCTCACCACATCATCGAACTGCAATTGCCGGTATTCGATCTTGATGCCGTTATTGAGCGCGTTGAACTCCTTGATGAGGTTCGGCGCCGGCTGGATATCGCGATCCAGCGACCAGAGGGTCAACGTCACATCTTCTGCTTGCGCCGCAATAGCGCCGGCGGATACGCCCGCCAGCATAAACGCGCCGGCCATCATGAATTTC
The DNA here is from genome assembly GCF_053522725.1 of Agrobacterium sp. 16-172Ci. NCBI lineage: Bacteria > Pseudomonadati > Pseudomonadota > Alphaproteobacteria > Hyphomicrobiales > Rhizobiaceae > Agrobacterium > Agrobacterium sp. 16-172Ci. The sequence continues at coordinate 105,986 of NZ_JBNWBW010000012.1, read as the reverse complement.
GCGATACCCATAATCTCCTCCTCTTGGTTATCGTCTCTGCAATTTTCGAAAACCTTCTCCCAAAAGGCTTCCGTTATGTCGGATCGACGACGAAATCGCCGCCGCGGCATTTTTTCAGATAGTTCAGGCCATGCACCTGGCCCGTCATTTCCAGCGCATCGCGATAGACGGGGTCATGCCAGCCCTCGATATCAATGGAGCCGGACCAGCCGGCGAGGCGCAGTTCGGAAATAATGTCCGTCCAGTTGCTGTCGCCGAAGCCCGGCGTGCGCATGAAGACGAATTTTTCCTTGCCGAAAATGCCGTGCTCGCGAATGACGTCCCAGCGGATGGTCGCGTCCTTGCCGTGCACGTGGAAAATCTTGTCCGCCCATTTGCGGATCTGCGGCAGCGGGTCGATCAGATAGACCATCTGATGGCAGGGTTCCCATTCGATGCCGATATGCTCGTCCGGCGTTTCGTTGAACATCAGTTCCCATGCGTCGGGATTGTGCGCGATATTCCAGTCCCCGGTCTGCCAGTTGCCGTCCATGGCGCAGTTTTCAAAGGCGATCTTCACGCCCTTGTCGGCGGCGCGTTTTGCAAGCTCGCTCCAGATTTGCCTGTATCGGGGAAGGCTTTCCGGCAGCGGCCTGCCACGAAGCCGGCCCGTGAAACCCGCAATGCAGGTCGCGCCGAAATGGTGGGCATTGTCGATGCAGTGTTTCCAGCCCTGCAATGTCTCAAGGTCGATGTCGGTCTCCTCCAGCGGATTGCCGAACATGCCGAGCGTGCTGATGGTGATGTCGCGCTCGCCGATCGCCTCGCGGCAGCGCTTGCCGAGTTCGGCAAGGTCCTGGCCGTTGGTCGTCTGCCAGAAGAACGGCTCGAAGCTTTCAAAGCCGAGATCGGCGATCTGGCCGATGCGTTCGGCCGCCTGTCCCGTGGTGGCGCTGACCATGGTGCCGATGCGGATGGATGTTGCCGGATTACTCACGTCTTTCAGTCCTTATGCTGCAATGGAAACACGCTGGCCGAGGCGGGCGCTTTCAATCGCGCCGATCACCATGGCAAGGCTGTTGATGTTGTCGAAGGAGGCCGTTTCCGGCATCTCACCCGTGCGGATGGATTGAAGGAACGAGAGAATGACGCTGGCATGGCCACGCGTGTCCTTCTCGGAAATGGCTTCGGAAACGTTTACGGTCCTAGAGCCACGCAGAAGCCCCTGTTCGTCGCCGGCCACGGAGGCGGAGAAATGGTTTTCGCCATCCCAGAGGATCATGCCCTTGGAGCCGATCAGTCGCCAGCGCGCTTCCCAGCTGGTCCGCTCGCCTTCGGCGCACCAGGAGCCGCGATAGGTGAAGACGACATCATTCGAGAACTCGAAAATGGCGTTGGCGCTTGCGCCATGGGCATACCATGAGCCGGCCGGGTTCTTCTCCACGCAGAAGACGGAGAGGGGTTTTTCATTGGCGACAAAACGGGCCGCGTCGAAAGTGTGGATCGCCATGTCGAGAAGCAGGACGTTCTTCATCTCCTCGCGGAAGCCACCGAAATGCGGCCCAAGGAAAAAATCGCAATGGATGGCCGTCAAATCGCCGATAACGCCGTCTTCCAGCGCACGGCGCAGCCGCCGGATACCCGCCACAAACCGCCGGTTTTGTACAACGGCATGAACTTTGCCGGCTTTTTTCGCCAGTTCGACCAGCGTGGCGGCTTCCTCCATCGAGGCGGCAAGCGGCTTTTCGCTGAGCACATGGCACCCGGCCTCAAGACCGGCCTCAACCACGGCGAAGCGTGCCTGTGGGATGACGATATCAAAAAGGATGTCGGCTTTCGTTTCAGCGAGAACCTCGCGCAGATCCGTGCCGATGACCGCGTCGGTAAGGGCGAATTCCTCGGCAAGCGCGCGGGCCGTGTTCTCGTTCAGGTCGACCAGCCCGGCGATCCGGATCGCGCCGGCGATTTCCGGCGTGGATTGAATGGCGCGCAGCCAGCCTTTGGCCATGGCTCCGCACCCGCATAAAACGGCATTGAATGTCATCTCATCTCCCCGGACTCTTTCGCAAACTCCTCTTTGCGCAGAGTGTCGTAAACGTTTACGAGACTATGCCGATGATGTTAGATATGTCAAGACCGTTAAGGGGCGCGTCGATTGCGCGCCGGGCCTGGGAGGGGAGTGCATGAAAGGAATTCGTCAGCTTGCCGATTATCTGGAGATATCGATAGGCACTGTTTCCCGTGCCCTGAACGGTAAGCCGGATGTGAACGAAGAAACGCGGCGGCGTGTTCTGGAAGCGGCGGAAAAGCTGGGTTATGTCGCCAACCAGTCCGGTCGTAGCCTCAGGCAGGGAACCACCAATGTCATCGGGCTGATGACCGGCAGCGACGCGCAGACCGTGGAGAACTCCGACAACTTTTTCCTCGGTGTGACGGACGGTCTACAAAGCGTGTTTTCCGGACATAATCTCGATCTCATCGTTCTGCCCTGTCCGGGGGAAGAGGATCCGGATGAATATCTGAAGCGCATGGTGGCGCGCCGCATGGTGGATGCGATGATCATTTCCGCGACGCGGCGGATAGACAAACGTGTGGATTTCCTGAAGCAGACCCGGCTGCCTTTCGTGGCGCTCGGACGGACCGCTTCCAGCGACACTCACGCCTGGATCGACCTCGATTTCGAGGGCGTCGCGAAAAATGCGGTCGACCGCCTTGCCGCCGCCGGGCATCGTTCGATTGCGGTGGCGGTGCCAGACAGCGATATCAATCTCGGATATGTTTTTCTGGAAGGATACAGGCGCGCGCTGGAAGACAATGGCATCGCCTACGATTCCTCGCTGGTCATCCGCGCGAAATCGAGCGAGCAGGGTGGTTATCACGCCGCCAGCGAGTGGCTGCAGATGCGGCCCCGGCCAACGGCGATCGTGCTGATCTACGAATTGATGGCGGTCGGTCTTTATCGCCGGCTTGCGGAAGTGGGGCTGAAACCGGGGCGCGATCTCGCCGTCATCGGCTTCCGCGATGGCCCGCGCGGCCAGTTTCTGGAACCGCGGCTGACCAGTTTCCGCATGTCCCTGCATGATCTCGGCGTGACGGTCGCCCAGACGCTGCTATCGACCATGCCGGCCTACGCGCCCTTTTACCCCGATCAGGCCCGCCATTGCGTGTGGCCCATGCTTCTGGTGGCCGGCGAGAGCGATCCTTCCCCATAAGGCCGCAGGCGGGCGTTAAAGCTTGAGGCCATCAACGCTCACGACGCCGAAAGGATTGAATTTATATTCGTCTTCCTCATACCGTGTGTCGTCTGAGAGGGAGGCGCCACGGCCCTTCAGTGTGGCTTCAACGCCTTCACGCGCCATTTGCTCGGCGATATCGTCTATCAAGGCGGCTATCTTCAGCTGTTCGGCGTTCGTAGATGGCTGGTCTTGGTCTTTTTTGGTGAAGCGTATCTGCACATCGGGCAGGCCGATCAGGTGAAACCCAACGCTCGTCATGCCTTCGGCATCGTCTCCTATGGGGCGGCGTGCGAAAGCCAGACGACAGGTTCTGGCAAGCGCCATCCCGTCATCGGCCGCCGCCTCGCCACGCGACTGCTCGTAAAGCTGCTTCCAGCGCCTTGCGCCATGGGCGACGCCCGCACTTTCACCCTTCACGGCGACAGCGCCGTGATCGAGCATGTGCTGTACGAATCTGAGGGCCTTTGCGGATGTCTTCACAGCTGTGTCGGCATCCATGGATGGGCTGAGCACATAAAGAACCGAGCCGTGCGCGGCGACGGCTGCCTCATCCTCCGGCTGGTAGGCATCGGGGTCGACGCGATCCCAGCAGACATTGAACGAACGTTCCATCCGGTCGTCCGCCTCATCCTGTGAATAATCCTCGTCGAGACTGAAATCGGGCGCAAAATCATCGATGGCGGCGCGGGCGCTCTTCTGCAGCGCCGCCAGCCCATTTTCCGTGCCAAGAAAGCAGAGGATATGCCGGGGTTTGTATTCGGAACGGGATTCGGCAAAGGCTGCAGGCTTGCCCGCTGCTGCGCCGAGAGACGGCCTTGCCAGCACAAGGCCGCCCAGAAATGCGAGAACGCCACGACGCCCGGAATTCATTCAATACCCCCAAGGTTTCCATCGACAGGACGAGGGGGTTTTACACCGGCATATGTCATTCCGGCCATATCGCCGTTGATGTTTTTTAGCGTTTCAGCAGTCGCGGTGCAGTGCAGAGGCATACTCACGGTCCGCAGGATCAGCCTTCGGGCTGCGCTGCCGCGTCAGCCGCCATATTGGTCATCTGTCACCTGTTCCATCCAGTCCACCACCTTGCCATCCTTGACCTCCTGAAGTGCAATATGGGTCATGGCGACATCGGGTGCGGCCCCGTGCCAGTGCCTTTCGCCCGGCGCGAACCAGACGGTATCACCGGGACGGATTTCCTCCACCGGGCCGCCTTCGCGCTGCGCCCGGCCAAAGCCGGAAACCACAATCAGGGTCTGGCCGAGGGGATGGGTGTGCCAGGCGGTGCGGGCGCCGGGTTCGAAGGTGACCTGAGCGCCCTGAACCCGCTCGGCATCAAAGGGGTTGAAGAGGGGATCGATGCGGACCTGACCCGTGAACCATGCCTCGGGGCCTTTCGCCGATGCCCGTGTTCCTGCGCGTAATATTTCCATTGGTCGTTCTCCTGATGGCTGACTCGAGGCGATTTGAAGCGGGAACCCTCCCATTGTCTACAGTGAAATGAAAATCGACATGATCTGCCGGGCAAGGACATTTTCCGAAGCTCCATGCTGCGCCGGGCTCGGCGCATGGCTCGATTTTTCAAGCCTTTTCCGCCGGTCGGAACTGTTCATCCGCCGCCGTTCTACGCCCTTCGATAAAAATCATTCTCGGGATTGACTCATTTATGAAAACGGTTACATTTTCAGATGTAAACGGTTTCATTAGTTAAAAACCGTGCTTGGAGGAGCAAATTTCATGTTTAGACATTTGATGGCTGCTGCCGCGATGGTGCTGGCGGCGGGCACGTCGGCGCATGCCCAGGAGCAGAGCTTCAAGATCGGTCTTTCCAATTCTTTCGTCGGCAGCGAATGGCGCACGCAGATGATCGAAGAGGCTCAGGCTGCCGCCAAAGCCTGGGGCGAAAAGGGCGTCAAGGTTGAGGTTGTCGTTCAGAGCGGCAATGTTGATGTGCAGGGGCAAATCGGCCATATCCGCAATTTCATGAACCAGGGCGTGGATGCTATCCTCATCAATCCGGGCAGCCCGACGGCCTTCGATCCGATCTTCGCGCAGGCCAAGGCGCGCAACATTCTCGTCATCGCAACCGACGCCGAAGTGTCCTCGAAGGATGCGATCTATGTCGGCATCGACCAGAAGGCATGGGCGGCGCAATCCGCGCAATGGCTTGCGGATGCGCTGAAGGGCAAGGGAAGCGTCGTCGCCATCAACGGCATCGCCGGCAACCCCGCCAACGAAGCCCGCGTTGCCGGTTATCGCGAAGTGTTCAAGAAATACCCTGACATCAAGGTACTGAACGAAGCCAATGCGAGCTGGGATCAGGCGCAGGGCCAGCAGGCCATGCAGAACCTTCTCGCCACCTATCCCGATATCAGCGGTGTGTGGGTGCAGGACGGCATGGCGGACGGCGCATGGCGCGCCATCGAAGCCGCCGGCAAGACCAAGGACATTGCCGCGACCGGTGAAATCCGCAAGGACTTCATGACCCGCTGGGAAAAGGAAAAGTTCAATTCCGGCGCTTCGGTCAATCCTCCGGGTGTCATGGCCAGCGCGCTCAACGTCGCTGTCCTGAAGCTGCAGGGCAAGGAATTCAAGGACGGTATTTTCGGCGGCACCTATGGTAACGCCATCTATATTCCGATCCCCTTCGTCAGCAATGACAACCTTGCCGACAACATCAAGGCTGCCGATGGCAAGCCGGGCTACTGGTCCGTCACGGCGACCGTGACGCCGGAGCAGGCTGGCGAGTTCTTCAAGTAAGAGCCGTTTCGGGTCGGCGGCGAACGCCGGCCCGAACCACAATTTCGAGTGCGGACCGGGCCTTGGCCATCCGCCTGTGACAAGCATTATTCGGGGACATGCGATGGCGAACGCTTTGGAAGCGGCCGGCATAACGAAGAATTTTGGCGCGGTACGCGCGCTTTCCGACGGCAGGCTGACGGTTGGTCGCGGTGAAATTCACGCCCTTCTGGGCGCCAATGGCTGCGGCAAGAGCACGCTCTGCAAGATCGTTGCGGGCGCGGTCGCGCCGACCAGCGGCACGATCAGGTTCAACGGTGAAGACGTGCGCTTCAAAAGCCCGCGGGATGCCGAAAATGCCGGTATTGCGCTGTTTTATCAGGAACTCAGCCTCGTTCCGCAGCTTTCTGTCGCCGACAATATCTTTCTCGGCCGCGAGCCGAAACGCGGCATCTTTGTCGAAGGCAAGGCGCTGAAGGCCGAAGCGGCGAGACTGATCGCGCTGTTCGACGGCGTGGCAGGCGAAGGGCTGGAGCCGGATGCGATTGTCGGCAATCTGCCGCCCGATCAGCGCCAGCTTGTCGAAATCCTCAAGGTCTTCGCGCAGAATGCCAGCCTGATGATCATGGACGAGGCGACGGCGGCGCTCGATGGCCGCCAGTCCCAGCGTTTTTTCGAGATACTCCGGGCCAAGAAGGCCGACGGTGTCTCCACCATCATGATTTCCCATCGTCTCGACGAGGTTTTCGCCGTCTGCGACCGCATCACCGTGATGCGCAACGGCGCGACGATTTCCGAACTCGATACGGCAGCCACCACCCGTGAGGCCGTCGTGCATGACATGGTCGGCGATGTTCGGGCCGCTCCTGCCCGTCAGAACGGGCGTTCGGCTGCTGCGCCGAGCCTGAAGCTTACGGATGTGGCGGGTGAGGGCGTTCGCGGTGTCACTCTGGAAGCCTATCCGGGCCAAATCGTCGGTCTGGCCGGCCTGCAGGGTCAGGGCCAGTCGGCCTTGCTGAAGGGTCTTTTCGGTGCCAACCCATTTGCCTCAGGCCAAATCCGGTTTGAGGGTCGTGAAATCACCATCGGCAAGCCTTCGCAGGCGGTTCACAGTGGTTTCGCCTATGTCTCTGGCGACCGCGGGCGTGACGCTTCCCTGCAGGGCCGGTCGATCTTCGAAAATCTCGTCGCGGCGCTGATGGTGCGCGAAAAGATTCGGCTGGTCCGTCCCGCGACGCTGAAGCCGCGCGTGCAGAAGGTCGCGGACGACATGAAGACGAAGTTCGCCGGCCTCGATATGCCGATCGGCACGCTTTCGGGCGGCAACCAGCAGAAAATCTTTATCTCCCGCTGGCTCGCCACCGCACCGAAACTGCTGCTGCTCGACGATCCGACCAAGGGCATCGATCTTGGCGCGAAGGCCGATCTCTTCGCCCTGATGCGGCAACAGGCCGATGCCGGCGCGACCATCCTTCTTTATTCCTCGGAGGATGCGGAAATCCTCGAATATGCCGACCGCATTCTTGTGTTCAACGGTGGACGCATTTCTGCGGAACTGACCGGAGCCGACATGACATCCGTAAACATGACCCGCGCCGCTTATGGAGATGCCGCATGAGCGCCTCCGGTTTTCTGCGCAGGCAGCCATGGGTCATCACCCTCGTCGTACTGGCGCTTCTCATCGCCGTGAACACGTTTCTGCAACCCTCCTTCGTTCAGCCCTCCGTGCTGCAATCGAACCTGACGACTTTTCTGCCGCTGATCCTGGTCGCCATTGGCCAGACCTATGTCATTCTGGCGGGCGATATCGATCTGTCGGTTGGTAGTATCGTGGCGCTTGCCAATGTCGTCACCGTCAGTGTCATCGCAGCACTCGGCGGCACGACGGGCGCTGTCTTCGCCGGCATGGCGGCGGGTGCGGCTGTCGGGTTGCTTTGTGGGCTGGTCAATGGCCTCTTCATATCCGGCCTGCGCTTCCAGCCAATCGTCACCACCTTCGCCACCGGCATCATCTTCGCCGGGCTGGCGATCTGGGTGCTGCCGCAGGCGGGCCTTCCGGTGCCGGAAGCCTATTGGCAGACCTATTCCGGCAGCTTCATCGGCTTGCCCTTCGTGCTGTGGGTGCTGATTGGGGGCATTGCCTTCACCCTCATCGTGTCGCGCATTCCATTTCATACGCACCTGTTGGCCGTTGGCGGCAATCGAACTGGAGCCTTCCAGACGGGTTTGCGCCTTTCGGGTATCCGCATCGGCGCATACATGATCTCCGGCCTGTTCTCGGCGCTGGCAGCGCTGTGCCTGACGGGGGAGACGGCCTCGGGCGATCCGCTGCTCGGTGCAAGTCTGGCGTTGTCTTCCATCTCGGCCGTGGTTCTGGGCGGCACCGCACTTTCGGGCGGTTTCGGCAGCTCGACAGGGTCGATTGCCGGCGCGCTGGTGCTCGGCATGATCGGTAATGTGATTTTCTTTGCGGGCCTGCCCTTCGAGTACCAGACACTGGTGCAGGGTTTGATCGTGCTGACGGCGCTCGCCGGCGGTGTTCTGGTGACGAGGCGTTGATATGACCAATCCCGGCTTGCAACTCAAAACCCTCCTTACCGATCCCCTCACCATCGCCATTGGCGCATCGGTCTTCCTGCTGCTGGTCGGGGAATTGTTGTCGCCCGGCTTCGCACAGGGCTCGCAGATTGTGCGGCTGCTGACGATTGCCGCCATTCTCGGCATCGTCGCGGCGGGCCAGAACCTCGTCATCCTCGGCGGCCGTGAAGGCATCGACCTTTCCGTCGGCGCGATGATTTCGCTCGGCGCCGTTCTTGCCGGCAATATGATGAACGGCCAGAATGCGGGCATTCCGCTTGCCATTCTCGTTGCCGGCGGCATCCCCTTCCTGATCGGCCTCATCAACGGTCTCGGCATCACTTTCGTGCGCATTCCGCCGTTGGTCATGACGCTTGGCATGACGGCGGTTATTCAGGGTGGGCTGGTCGTCTATTCGCAGGGCGTTCCATCAGGTGCGGCCGCACCCCTGCTGGCGGGCTTCATCAACCGGCCGCTCATCTTCGGCATTCCCGGCGTGCTTTTCGTCTGGCTGGGCATCGCCGCGATCATGCTGTTCGTGCTGCGCCGCACTGCCTTCGGTTTCGCCATTTATGCCATCGGCTCGAACGAGCGGGCGGCGACGCTCACCGGATTGCCGGTTTCCCTGATCCGTACGCTGCTTTATGGGCTTTCCGGCCTGTTTGCCGGGCTGACCGGGGTTTGTGTGATCGGTTACACCGGCACGTCCTTCATCTCCGTCGGTGACCAATATGTGCTTACGTCGATCATCGCGGTCGTCATCGGCGGCACTTCGCTTGCCGGCGGTGCGGGCGGATATGTCGGAACCATGGCCGGGGCTGTTGCGCTCACCATTCTGCAAAGCGTACTGATAACGCTCAACCTCGATGTATGGGCACGGCAGATCATATTCGGTGTCACGTTGCTAGCGCTGATGCTGCTTTATGGCCGCCAAAAGCAGTTGCGTGTGTGACAGATGAGCAAAGACCAAGGTTCGAATATCAGGGAAGTGGCAGCTCTCGCGGGCGTTTCCATCGCGACCGTATCGCGGGCGCTGCAGCAACCCGACAAGGTTCGCCCGGAAACCCGCAAGAAGGTTTTCGACGCCGTCCGGCAAGCGAACTTCGTTCCCAATGCGCAGGCGGCGAGCTTCCGGCGTCAGTCCAACAACACCGTCATCCTTCTCGTTCGCGATATCGGTAACCCGTTTTATCTCGAAATCTACAAGGGCGTTGAGGAAGCGGCGGGCGAAGCGGGCTACAAGGTGCTGATGGGCGACGCCCGCAACGATGAGAACCGCGTGGCGACCCATATCGACATGGTGCGCCAGAAACATGCCGACGGCCTGATCCTGATGACCGGCCAGTTTCCCGCCGAGCTTCTCGAACAGGGCGATGCGCTGCCGCCGATCGTGATCGCGTCGGAAACGGTGCCCGGCCTCGCTCTGCCGACCGTCAAGGTGGACAACCGCGCCGCCTCCCAAAACGCCATGTGCCACCTCATCGACGCTGGACATCAAAGGATCGTGCATCTGGCCGGTCCGGTTCCGGAAAGTCTGGCGCAGGAGCGTTTCGATGGTTATCGCGCGGCACTTGCCGAAGCCGGCATCGCTTATGACGACGAACTTGTCGTGACGGGCGATTACAGCATCGAGGCCGGCCGTCAGGCGATTGCGTCTCTTCTCGAAGGTCGCATCGCCTTCACCGCGATTTTCGCATCGAGCGACCAGATGGCGATTGGCGCGATCAGCGAATTGCGTGCGCGCGGCGTTTCGGTTCCGGCCGATGTCTCCGTCATCGGCTTCGATGACATCATTTTCGCCAATGCGTTTGAGCCGCCGCTGACGACGGTGCGCCAGCCTCGCCAGGAGATGGGCCGCAAGGCCATGGCGCTGATGGTGGACCGGCTGAACGGAAAGCGGACGGCCGAGACCATCGTGCTGGATACGGAACTGGTGGTGCGCGGCTCGGTCGCGCCCTGCCGCCCGCCGCATCGGTAGCGGCCAGACTGTGAATGCAAGGAGTGTAAGGACATGAAGACGATCAAAGGCCCGGCGATTTTCCTCGCGCAATTTGCCGGAGACGAGGCCCCTTTCGACACGCTCGACAATCTCGGCCAATGGGCGGCTTCCCTCGGTTACAAGGGCATTCAGGTGCCGACCGATCCCAGACTCTTCGATCTTGAGAAAGCCGCTGCATCCAAGACCTATTGCGACGATATCAAGGGCCGGCTGGCGCAAATGGGTATCGAGATCACCGAGCTTTCGACCCATATTCAGGGCCAGCTCGTGGCCGTTCACCCGGCCTATGACGAAATGTTCGACGGTTTTGCGCCCGCTGAACTGCGCGGCAAACCGCAGGCGCGGCAGGAATGGGCGGTGAACCAGCTGAAATACGCGGCGAAAGCCTCGCAGCATCTCGGCCTCAAAAGCCACGCCAGTTTCTCCGGCGCACTCGCCTGGCCCTTCGTTTACCCCTGGCCGCAGCGCCCGGCGGGCCTCGTTGAACTGGCATTTGCGGAGCTGGGCAAACGCTGGACCCCTATTCTCGATGCCTTCGAGGAGAATGGCATCGATCTCTGCTACGAACTGCATCCGGGCGAAGATCTGCATGACGGCGTCACCTTCGAGCGTTTCCTCGAGGCGACCGGCAATCACCCGCGCGCCAACATCCTCTACGATCCCTCCCACTTCGTCCTTCAGGCGATGGATTATCTCGATTTCATCGACATCTACCACGAGCGCATCCGCGCCTTTCACGTCAAGGACGCCGAGTTCAATCCGACTGGCCGTTCCGGCGTTTATGGCGGTTATCAAGGCTGGGTCGACCGGCCGGGGCGGTTCCGCTCGCTTGGCGACGGGCATGTCGATTTCGGCGCGGTTTTTTCCAAGCTCACCCAATATGACTTCGATGGCTGGGCGGTGCTGGAGTGGGAATGTGCGCTGAAGCATCCGGAAGACGGCGCGCGCGAAGGTGCCGGCTTCATTGAAAACCATATCATCCGCGTGACCGAACGGGCTTTCGACGATTTCGCCAAGAGTGGCATCGATGATGCCGCCAATCGTCGCCTTCTTGGACTTTGAAAGGGATAGCCATGTCCTCCGCTACAAAGAAATTCGATAGCCGCCGTATCCGTCTCGGCATGGTCGGTGGTGGTCAGGGCGCCTTTATCGGTGCTGTGCACCGCATCGCGGCCCGGCTGGATGACCGTTATGAGCTGGTGGCCGGCGCGCTTTCCTCCGACCCGACACGTGCTGCCGCTTCGGCGACCCTGCTCGGCATTGCACCGGAGCGGTCCTATGCTTCATTCGAGGACATGGCGGCGGCCGAGGCTGGTCGGGAGGACGGCATCGAGGCGGTCGCTATCGTCACGCCGAACCATCTGCATTTCGCCCCGTCCAAGGCCTTTCTCGACGCCGGTATCCACGTCATCTGCGACAAGCCGGTTACCGCGACGCTGGAGGAAGCGAAGGCACTGGCCGAGATCGTCAGGGCATCCGACAGCCTGTTCATCCTGACGCATAATTACACCGGCTACGCGATGCTGCGGCAGATGCGGGAAATGGTGGCGCGTGGCGACATCGGCAAGCTGCGCCATGTCCAGGCTGAATATGCGCAGGACTGGCTGACCGAAGCCGTTGAAAAGACCGGCGCAAAGGGAGCGGAATGGCGCACGGACCCCAGCCGTTCCGGCGCTGGCGGGGCAATCGGCGATATCGGAACCCATGCCTTCAACGCTGCTGCCTTTGTGACGGGTGAAATCCCGACAAGCCTTTATGCCGATCTGACGTCGTTCGTTCCGGGCCGACAGCTGGATGACAGCGCCAATATTCTGCTTCGTTATTCAAGCGGCGCAAAAGGCATGCTCTGGGCGAGCCAGATCGCGGTTGGCAACGAAAACGCCCTGTCGCTCCGGGTCTATGGCGACAAGGGCGGGCTTGAATGGCACCACCGGGTGCCGGATGAGTTGTGGTTCACGCCTTATGGCGAGCCGAAGCGGCTGATCACCCGCAATGGCGCGGGTGCAGGCGATGCCGCCAACCGCGTCAGCCGTGTGCCATCGGGGCACCCGGAAGGATATCTCGAGGGTTTTGCGACGATCTACCGCGAAGCCGCAGATGCAATCATTGCAAAGAGGGAGGGAAAAACGGCCGCCGGGGATGTGATTTATCCCGGCATAGAGGACGGCCTTGCGGGTCTCGCATTCATCGATGCGGCCGTCCGGTCCAGTCGGACCTCGTCCTGGGTCGGGATCGACATCTAGCTCGCCCAATATCGGGCACGGACGACGCAGGGCACAGGAGGCGGTGCCCGACATGACCCGGCCAGACGGCCGGGAAAGGCGAGGGCACGCGTGTCGTCACATTGATCAAACGGAAAGGGAGTTACGCGTTTGAAAACGTTCAAGTCAAAATTCGCTGGCATGGCAGTCGTTGTCGCATTGGCGGCCGGTTTCGCAAATCCGGTTTTTGCCGATGACAGCAAGACGCTGCCGATTGCCGCGCAGATGTACACCCTGCGCAATTCCGGAACGCTGGAAGAACAGCTTGCCATTCTCAACCGCGCCGGCGTCTCCGCCGTGGAAACGGTGGATATGCAGAAGGTCAGCGCCGGCGAACTGAACACGCTGCTGGAAAAGCACAAGATCAAGGTCATTTCCTCGCATGTGCCGATCGACAAGCTGCGCGGCAATCTCGATGCGGTCATCACCGAGCAGAAGGCTGTCGGCAATCCGGTCGTTACCGTGCCGTTCCTGAAGCCGGAAGACCGCCCGAAGGACGCCGCCGGCTGGACCGCCTTCGGCAAGGAGCTTGGCGGTTACGCGGACAAGCTTTCCGCAGCAGGCCTCTCCATGGCCTATCACAACCACGACTTCGAGATGGTCAAATTCGATGGCAAGACGGCGCTTGAGCTGCTGCTCGATGCCGCCGGCCCGAAACTGCAGGCCGAAGTCGATGTCGCCTGGGTGGCGCGCAGCGGCAATGATCCGGCCGAATTCCTCGGCACGTTGAAGGGCAAGGTTTTCGCCATCCACGCCAAGGACAATGCACCGGCCGGCACGGCGGAAAACGAGCGCGGCTTCGCCACACTCGGCACCGGCGTTCTCGACTGGAAAACGATCCTGCCGGCGGCCAAACATGCCGGCGCAAAATGGTTCATCCTTGAACACGATCTTCCGCTCGATGCTGAAGCCGTCGTGACCAAGGGCAACGCGTTCCTCAATGAACGCCTTCCGACCATTCAGTAAACACTGCCAGTAAAAACCAGAACCGCTCCCCGGCGGCCGGTTTCGGCGGGGAGCATGAGGTTCGACAGACGCATGACCATTTTCCGCCGCGCCGCGACGGGAAGCGCTTTGTCCTGTCGTTTTTTCCAAGCTCACATCGGAGGAGTTATCATGGCAAACAATCATTATGATGCGATTGTTGTCGGCTCGGGCATCAGTGGAGGCTGGGCCGCAAAGGAACTTACGCAAAAGGGCCTGAAGGTCCTGATGCTGGAGCGCGGCCGTAATATCGAGCACATAACCGACTATCAGAATGCCGAGAAGGAAGCCTGGGATTACCCCCATCGCAACCGCGCAACGCAGGAGATGAAGGCGAAATACCCCGTTCTCAGCCGCGATTACCTGCTGGAAGAAGCAACGCTCGGCATGTGGGCCGATGAGCAGGAAACGCCTTATGTCGAAGAAAAGCGCTTCGACTGGTTCCGCGGTTATCATGTCGGCGGCCGCTCGCTGCTCTGGGGCCGCCAGACCTATCGCTGGTCGCAGACCGATTTCGAGGCCAATGCGAAAGAAGGCATCGCCGTTGATTGGCCAATCCGCTATGAAGACGTTTCTCCCTGGTATGACTATGTCGAGCGCTTCGCAGGCATTTCCGGCAGCCGCGAGGGGCTGGAAATTCTCCCTGATGGCGAATTCCTGCCGCCCATTCCGCTCAATTTCGTCGAGCAGGATGTGGCCAGCCGGCTGAAGAAGGCGTTCAAGGGCACGCGCCACCTCATCAATTCGCGCTGCGCCAACATCACCCAGGAACTTCCCGATCAGGAGCGCACGCGCTGTCAGTTCCGCAACAAGTGTCGGTTGGGCTGTCCCTTCGGCGGCTATTTCAGCACGCAGGCCTCGACCCTGCCTGCGGCGGTCGCCACCGGCAATCTGACGCTCAGGCCTTTCTCCATCGTCAAGGAAATCCTCTACGACAAGGACAAGAAAAAGGCGCGCGGCGTCGAGATCATCGATGCCGAAACCAACCTGACCTACGAATACACCGCCGACATCATCTTCCTCAATGCCTCGACGCTGAACTCGACATGGGTGCTGATGAACTCGGCCACCGATGTCTGGGAAGGCGGTCTCGGCAGCAGCTCCGGCGAGCTCGGCCATAACGTGATGGACCACCATTTCCGCATGGGCGCGACAGGTCAGGTGGAAGGTTTCAAGGACTTCTATTTCAAGGGCCGCCGTCCGGCGGGCTTCTACATTCCACGTTTCCGCAATACCGGTGACGACAAGCGTAAATATCTGCGCGGTTTCGGGTATCAGGGCTCCGCCAGCCGCTCGCGCTGGGAACGGGAGATCGCCGAACTCAATATCGGCGCCGACTACAAGGAGGCACTGACCGATCCGGGCGGCTGGACCATCGGCATGACCGCCTTCGGTGAAATGCTTCCCTATCACGACAACCGCGTGAAGCTCGATCATGACAAGAAGGACAAATGGGGCCTTCCGGTCCTCTCCATGAATGTCGAGATGAAGCAGAACGAACTCGACATGCGCGAAGACATGGTCAATGACGCCGTCGAAATGTTCGAGGCGGTCGGCATCAAGAACGTCAAACCATCGCGGGGCAGCTATGCGCCGGGCATGGGCATTCACGAAATGGGAACGGCCCGCATGGGGCGCGACCCGAAAACCTCCGTCCTCAACGGCAACAACCAGGTCTGGGATGCGCCCAATGTCTTTGTGACGGACGGCGCCTGCATGACCTCGGCCTCCTGCGTCAACCCGTCTCTGACCTATATGGCGCTGACGGCGCGTGCCGCCGATTTTGCCGTTTCCGAACGCAAGAAGGGGAACCTGTGATGAATAGACGCGAACTGCTGAAACTCATAGCCATTGCCACCGGCCTTCCGCTGATCGGCGCGGATGTCCTCACGGCTGCTGAAAACGCCACTAGGCCCGCCGGCGCTACCCACGTCTTCACCCCGGAGGAAATCCGCTTTCTGGACGAGGTGGCGGAAACCATCATTCCCCGCACCTCCACGCCGGGGGCGAAGGATGCTGAAGTGGGTGCATTCATGGCCGTCTATGCGGCCGATTGTTATACCGACGAACAGCGGACACTTTTCCTTTCGGCGATTTCCGACATCGAGAAGCGCAGTCAGGCCGAACACAAGAAGGGCTTTCTGGAGCTGACGCCGGAACAGCGGCAGGCGCTGCTTGCCGCGCTGGACAAGCAGGCCAAGGCGGAACAGACGCCGGCAAAGCCGCACGCCTTCACGCTGGTCAAGCAACTGACGCTGCTCGGCTTCTTCACCTCGAAGATCGGGGCCACGGAAGTTCTCGTCTACGACGAAATTCCCGGCGGTTTCGAAGATCGCGTTCCCTACAAGAAGGGCACGCCCGCCTGGGGCACGACCTGAAGAGAGAACCGTTGGCCCGTCCGCATTTGCAGACGGGCCACACTCAAGCGGCAAGACAAGGATGACACGATGCGCAAGACAGTAATCATCGCGGCGGCTATGCTGACCGCAAGCACCGTTCCCGCTCTTTCGGAGGGCGATGTTGCCAAGGGGGAGGCGGTCTTCAAGCGCTGTTCCGCCTGCCACGCCATAGGCGAGGGTGCGAAAAACAGGGTCGGCCCGCAGCTTAACGGTATCATCGGCCGTGCAGCGGGCGGCGTGCCTGACTATACTTATTCGGCTGCGATGAAAAAAGCGGGCGAGGACGGTCTCGTCTGGACACCGGAAGAATTGCGGGATTTCCTGAGCGCGCCCAAAAAGAAAATACCCGGCAACAAGATGGCGCTGGCCGGCATCAGCAAGCCGGAAGATCTGGACAATCTCATCGCCTATATCGAAAGCGCCGCTTCGAAGCCGGCTGAGTGAGAGCAGCGCGGCTGCTCGGTGGAGGTAAAACTCCTGGCGAAGGTCAGGCGCCTGCGCGCTACACCTGGCTCACTTCGCCCTCCGCCAGCTGCGCGAGGCCCGGCAGATTGCAGACCAGAAGCTTCTGCCGTCCGCCCTGCACCAGCCCCTTACTCTCCCAACTGCTGAGGATGCGGGAAACGGTGTGCAGTGTCGTGCCGGTCATTTCGGCTATATCCTGTCGCGAGATTGGAAAGTCGATGCGGATACCGTCCAGCTCCTTGCGCCCCGCCTGCTGGGAGAGGCGCAGCACCGCGTGGGCCACCCGGCGCTCCACTTCCTGCGTCGACATTTCGCGGATACGTGTATGGGCTTCCTCGAGACGCTGGCCGATGGTCTGCATGGCGGAAACGGCAAGATGCGGGTTCTGTTCGACGAATTGCGGCCAGAGGTCCGTCTGCCAGGAGAGTATGACGCTTTCGGCAGCCGTCGTGGCGGTGCCGGGATAATCCAACCTTTGCAGCGCCCGGGCAAAACCGAAGAGATCGCCGGGATGCACCACCCGCACGATGATCTGCTGGCCATCATGGGTCACCTGCGTCACCTTCAGGCGGCCGTGGATGAGCAGGAAGAAATGCGTGGCCGGCTGCCCCTGCTCGAAAATGGCTTCGCCCGGCGGCACCAGCCGGGATGTGGCGTGGGTCAGCAGCCCGTCCAGCTCATCGTCGGCCATCTTGGCAAACAAGGCCAGCGACCGGATGACGCTTCGGTCAATCTTCACTTGCACCCTCTCCGGTGATTGGCCGCCGCCCTGGTTCCCGCAATGGGCACCCGGGTGTCGGCCTCTTCTGTATCCTCACAATACAGCACTATCACGGGCTGAAGAAGATCAAATGATATGAATCAACCGATTGTTTTTATTGACGATTATCAAGAAAATAGAGCGGTTGCGCCAAGCTTTTCGAGAAGCGGCGCATACCAGCGCGTATCCCTCACCAGCCGGAAACCCAGATTATCCGGCGGCACGCCGACGGCGCAGCCGCCGCTCTTCGGGTTCTTGACGAAGGCGCTCATCGCCGCCCGGTGTTTTCCCGAAGCGACGGGAATGCCGCAGGAGGCGACGGTATCGACTACCTCGCCATCCTTGCCGAGTGTCACGCGGCGGCTGCAACTCGAGGTCCATTCCCAGACATTGCCGCCGAAATCAGCAAGGCCATATTCGTTTTCGCCGAAGCTGCCATAGGATTGCGGAACGGGATTGCCCGAGGCCTTGCGGCTGGTCTGCCGCTCATAATCGGCCAGCCAGCGCAAAGCGGGGTTTTCACTGTCCGCTGCCACACCGAGCGTCTCATCCGGGAAAAGCGACCCGGCGGCGAAGGCCAGTTCAGCGTCGCTCGGCAGGCGCCAGACCTCGCCTGTCCGCTCGCTCACCCACTTTGCATAGGCGCGGGCGTCATCCTGGCTGATGCCGGTTGCCGGTATCGCGCCACCGACCGGAGTGGCAAAGCCGGGCTCCGGCTGCTGACAGCCGCCGTCTGCGACGCAGCGCGCATAATCCGCGCTCGACACCTGATATTTCATGATCGTCAGATTTTGCCGCATCGTTACGTCTACCATCGGGCCATCGACGGCATAACCGTTGCGGAAATATTCGCCCTCCGCCCGGTAGGTGAAATGTCCGGCGGGCACCGTAACGACCTGTGGAGCCATCATGGCCGCGCGGTCATCAATGCCGCTGCGGATGATCCCGGACTGGAAACCGATGGCCGTTGCCAGCAGCGTGGCAATCGAGAGCGGCAAAAGAAGCGAGACGGCATTTGGGAAATGGCTGTTGCCGGGAATGCCCATGGGAACCTGCCTGCGTCGAGAAGACGCCAGAGTTCGGGCCTGCTTTCAGGCCGCATAGCAGAAGGGGGAGCGCGCCGCACCTGCTGGCGGCGCGCTCCGGTTTGCGTCAGATGCTCGATGGGGCAAGCACCGCCTGCATCAAGTTGTTGTTCCACTCACCCGTCACCTTGAAGTGGGCGGCCGCGCCCAGTTCGAAGGCTTCAATGAGGTTGTGGTTGACATAGGCATAGATGCCGGGTTGCTCAAAGGTATAGAAGGCCGCACCCGCCGTGCCGCCGGGGATGAACCAGGTTTCCTGGTCAAGATCCGGCGGGTTGCGGAACTTGCCCGTCGCCCAGACATAATCGCCATGGCCGCCGATGAGGTGCGGACGGGTATCACGGTTTGCCTGCGAATGGACGATCAGCACCTTCTCGCCAACGGCGGCCTGAAGAGCATGTTCCCCCGTCAGGGCGCCGACTGCGCCGTTGAAGACGATGTGGCTCGGCGTCAGCTTGCGCATCACCTCCAGCGTGTCGGCCATGGCGTCGCCGGCGCTTTCATATTTCTTGAAATTGCCGTTCTCGTCGCGCGGGATGTAGAAGTCCTGCTCGCCGACATAATAAACCTTGTCATAAACAAGTTCCTTGCCGTGGCCGTCCGTCAGGCCCTCTCGCGGCAACACCATGATCGCGCCATTCATGCCCGAGGTGACGTGCCAGGGCACCATGCCGGGAGGTGCGCAGTGATAGACAAAGACGCCGGCCTTGGTGGCCTTGAAGCGCAGGATCGCTTTTTCACCGGGGTTGACGATGGTGAGCCCGCCGCCGCCGAGCGCGCCGGTGGCCGAGTGGAAATCGATATTGTGCTGCAGCTCGTTGCTATCAGGGTTGATGAGGGTCAGTTCGACATAGTCGTCCTGATGCACCACCATCAGAGGCCCGGGAACCGAACCGTTGAAGGTCATAGCGTGGACCTCGGTGCCCTTGTCGTCAAGGACCATCTTCTGCTCTTTGATCGTCAGCGTGAACTCGACGATCTTCGGTCCACCTTCGGCTTTCTGCGTGTGGGCGTGCACGAAGGGCGGTTTGACGAGATCAACCTTTACGCGAGGTAGCGCTGCAATCTCCGCGCTCGTCAATGGCTTGGCTGCGGCCTTCTTTTCCTCTGCCGCGCTCGCTGCCGATGGCATGATGACGGGAGCTATAGCCCCTGCAAATGCTGCGCCTGCGAGAATATTACGCCGTGTGATGTGGAAGGTTTCCGTCATCATTCTTCTCCTATCCCTCTTGGGGCAGAGCATGTTTCGCTCTGTCACCGCATTTGTAGCGGAGGGGCGGAAATACAATTTGAGATGGAGCAAACTTCGCTTTCGGCACCCTGCGACATTTTGGCAGGCGGCTGAAGGCCGGTGAGGAAGCGTCGCACCGCCTCTTTGCCTGTTCGCAAAGAAGCCGGACGGGCTTGCGTCTAGACATATGTCAAGACCAAGCAAGGAGCATTATAATGAGTGGCAGCGAAACCGTTCTCACCCAAGGGCGCAGCCGGCCAAAGGGCGGCATTCCAAGAGGGCTGGCGCGCACCGGCCCGGTTATCTTTTCTTACGGCTTCCGGCCGTTTTTCCTCGGCGGCGCCCTCTGGGCCATCGTGGCGATGGTGTTGTGGATCGCAGCCCTTTCGGGCTTCATCGACCTCGGCGGGGATTATGGCGCACCGAACTGGCATGCCCATGAGATGCTGTTCGGTTTCGCTTCGGCAGTGCTGGCGGGCTTTCTTCTGACCGCTGTGCCGAACTGGACGGGGCGGCTGCCGGTATCGGGCAAACCGCTGGTGTGGCTGTTTGCGCTCTGGTGCGCCGGCCGGCTTTTCCTGCTTGTGCCGGGCACGGTGGGCCTGGTCACCGCCGCAGCCGTGGACGGGCTTTTCCTGCCGGCGCTTCTGGCGATCTGCGCGCGTGAGGTCATTGCCGGGCGCAAATGGAAGGACCTGAAGGTGCTGGGCGGGCTGCTGGCGCTTTCCGTCGCCAACATCGTATTCCACGTTGCAGCGATTGGGGGCGATCATAGCCAGATCGCGACCCGCCTTGCGGTCTGTGCCTATACCGTGCTTGTCATCATCGTCGGCGGCCGCATCGTGCCGAGTTTTACCCGCAACTGGCTGAACCGTTTCGGCCGCACGGATTTTCCAGTCCCCTATAACGGCTTCGACACCGCAGCCATCCTGACCGGTATCGCGGCGCTGGCCGTCTGGACAATAGAGCCCGAGAGCATCGTGGCCGTACCAACGGCGCTTCTGGCGGCGTTCATGCACGCCGTGCGTCTTATCCGCTGGCGCGGCTGGACGACCTGGCCGGAGCAGGTGCTGGTGGTGCTGCATGTCGCCTATGCCTTCATTCCCGTCGGTTTCATCACCATAGCGCTGGCGGCTCTTGACGTCATGGACACGCGTTCCGTCCTGCATGTCTTCACCGTGGGCGTCATCGGCTGCATGATGCTTGCGGTGATGACAAGAGCGAGCCTTGGCCATACCGGGCGCAAGCTCGCGGCCAGCAGGGTCACCATCGCCGCTTATGTCGCGCTGATCGCCTGCGCGCTGCTGAGACCGGCAGCCGAGTTCTTCCCCGGCGCGATGATGCATCTCTACGCCTGCTCGGCGCTCTTCTGGATCGTGGGTTTCGGTCTCTTCTGTGTTGAATATGGGCCGATCCTGACGCGCGAGCGCAAACCGCTGAAAGCCTAGATTGCTTGCGACGCCGCCAAAACGAAACGCCCCGGAAGCAATTTCCGGGGCGTTTCGTTATCGAGGGATTTGATATCCGGCTTAATGCGCGCCGGCACCGGCGCGGATGAAGATGCGAAACGCCGTGCGCGCCTCGTCGAAATTGCCGGCCCATTGATGGCCCCGGGCCAGAAGCTCCGGGTAAAGAAAGGTCGGCTCCTGCGGCATCAGCACGAAGATCACGGCGCCGGGCGGAAGGCGGTCGAGTGCTGTAAGCGTGCGGCTCGCCTGGCCTTCGGCCGTTTCGTCGCTTAGATCGAGATAAATGACCGGATCGGGCCATATCTGCGGCTCCTCAGCATTGCCCGCAAGCGCCGGCGACACGGAAATCTGCTCCACTTCAGTGGATTGCGGTGTGAACAGCACTTCCCAGTCGCCGCCGCCGATTTCCCTCACCTGATGGTCGAAACCGCGCTCTGCCATCACCTTGAACAGCGGAACGGGCCGGAAGGTGGCGTATAATCGCAGCGCCTCACCCGGCGCAAGTCCGGCCACGGCTTCCATGATGGCCGGAAAGGGCTCGCCGCCGCTCAGCAAAAGCGGCCGGACATCGAGTTCCCTGATCATTTCCGTCATTGCATCACCTCATCTGTCGGCTGGCGGCGGCAAGGGCCGGCCGCCAGAGGTCTTTTCACCACACGGCCGGGGCAGGGGTCAATGTTCGGATCCGCAGCAGCATTCGCAGCCGGACATATCGTCCTCGGAACCTTCGGCCCGTTCTTCAAGCCGGCCGATATCGAGGCGCCAGACTTCCGGGCCCTGTTCGAGATATTCCCAGCCGAACTGACCGGGAAAATTGGTGGCCAGCTGGTAAAGCAGCGGACGGGGATCGTGATCGCTGGTGATCTGCAGCGATTGACCCTCGGTCAACGCGCCGAGCGCACCGAAAATGCGCGGATGACGTTCGCGATGCGGAATGATGCGCACATCGATATTGGTTGCGGTTTGGGCTTCGGACATAGGCTGGCTCCACGGCCGCGGATGGAATGATGTCCGGCGGTGCGGCCGGCCGGCGGACTGGAAAAACCTATCCGCCAGGCGGTCTGGAGACATTGTCGCCGCGCAAACAAACCTGAGATTCGTCAGGTCCGTCTGCGCGACAATCAGCCGGCAAGGCTGCGATAGATTGCCGGCAGCGCCGATGGCAGCTTGGCGATCCTGTTGACGATGGCATAACCGTTCTGGCCGAACATGGCCGGAATATAAGATTGCGCCTTGCTGTCGACAGTCACGCCGAAGACGCTGACGCCAGAGCGCCGCGCCTCGGAAACCGCGCGACGGCTGTCCTCGATGGCGAAGCGGCCCTCATAATGGTCGACATCGTTCGGCTTGCCATCCGTCAGCAGCAGAAGCAGCTTGCGGCGCTCCGGCCTCTCACGCAGCTTGGCGCTGGCATGGCGGATGGCGGGGCCGATGCGGGTGTAGAAGCCGGGTTTCAGCGCCGCGATGCGCCGCTCGACAGCGTGGCCCATCGGCTCCTCGAAATCCTTCACCGTTTCCACCCGCACCCAGGAACGGCGGCGGGAGGTGAAGGTCAGGATGGAGTGACTGTCACCGCAGGCGGAAAGCCCGTGCGCAAGCACCAGCAGGGCTTCCTTCTCCACATCGAGAACCCGGCGATTGTCGAACCAGGCATCGGTCGAAAGCGATACGTCAACGAGGATCGTTACGGCGAGATCATGCGCCTGCGGGCGACTAGCCATATGGATGCGGTCGCTGCCCTGTCCTCCGGCGGCGATATCGCTTCTGGCGCGCACCACGGCGTCAAGATCGAGATCGTTGCCGTCAAGCTGGGCGCGCAGCATCTCGTGGCGCGGTCTCAGCACCTCGAATTGCCGCCTGACCCGGCGGATGAGGCTTTTGGTGTCCGGGTCGGGTTCCGGTGCCGTTTCGGCACCCTTCGCCGGACCGGCGATGACCCGGCAATGATCGGCGAGATAGCTGCTGCTGCGATAATCCCATTCGGGATAGGTCAGTTCCGCCGTAAGCGCGGTATGGTTCAGTGCTTCGGGCGGCAGGTCCAGATCGAAGCGGAAGCGGGCGGAGGGCCGTCCCTTTCTTTCACCCAGCGTCATGTCGTCCAGCTCGTCCGCCGCACTGCCGTCGGCATCGTCGCTGTCGTCCCCGGGACGGTCGACATTGACCATCTCCGCCATGGCTAGGATTTTTTCGAAACGGTTGAGGATGAAGGGGCTTCGCTCGGTCTGCCGGTTCTCCGTCTTTTCGCGCACGGCGATATGGCGGGCCGCTTCCGCCCCCTGTGGTGCTGCGCTCACCGCCGGCTGGTCTTCGCTTTGCCTGGCCTCGGATGTTTCGCGCAGCAGCGTGTCCGGCCATAGCGGCACCGGCAGCATCGGCAGATAACGCGGCGGCGCTTTGGCTAGAAGACCGACGGGCGGCGGATAGCCTTCGATCCCTGCTGCATCGGCCAGCATGGAAAGCACCCGCTGTTCCACCTGCTGTTCCGCCTGCGGCAGCGGCCGCTTCTGCCGCACCGCGAGCATGGCGGCGCAAAGCCGGCGATAGCGGGTCTTCATGCCGGGAAAAGTACGGGTTACGGTCTCGGCCAGTTCCGCGGCGCGGTTGAGCCGGGCAAGATCGTTGCGCAACGGGTCGGCAGCCATGACTGGTTCAAGCGGCATCATCGCCATGGCGGCAGCGAGCCAGAGATAAAGATCGCGATTGAGGCGGCGGTCGGGAAACAGATCGAGCACCGGGGGCAGCATCAGCGTGGCATGATCGCGGCCGGGCTGGGCAAGCTTTTCTTCGCCGAGACCCATGCGCTGGCGAAGCCTCAGCCGGTGTCTGGAGGTGCGGGCGCGCGCCGGGGCGATCTGCACCGCGTGTTCACCGCCAAAACCGCGGAAACATATGGCCAGCACGGTCTGCATGTCTTCCAGCCTGACGGCGTGATCGGGAAAGCGCAGCCATGTGCCGGTTTCGCCGATCAGCCTGTGCCAGGCGCGGCCGACGGTTTCTTCCAGTTCCAGAAAATCCAGCATGGTTTATCCTCATGGCATCGAGCCGGAATGCGCGGGTAATACCGCGCATTCAGATATGGATATAAATGTGCCTTATCGGATGACCGCATCCGCGACTTCATGCAGCGCGGCCTTCACATCCGGCTCGTCGGTCAGCGGTTCGATCATCGCCGCGCGCACGGCCTGACGGGCGGGAAGGCCGGTATCGATGAGGCTGGCGCAATAAACGAGCAGGCGGGTGGAGACGCCTTCTTCCAGATCGTGGCCTTTCAGGCCGCGCAGCCGGTGGGCGAGATCGACGAGCGGCTCGACTTCGCGCGCATCCAGCCCGCTTTCATGCGACACGACGGCGATTTCCTGTTCCTTCGGCAGAAAGTCGAATTCGATGGCGACGAAACGCTGGCGGGTGCTGGGTTTCAGGCTCTTTAAAAGGTTCTGATAGCCGGGATTGTAGGATACGACGAGCATGAAGCCGGAGGGCGCTTCCAGAACCTCGCCGGTGCGCTCCAGCGGCAGGATACGGCGGTCGTCGGTGAGCGGATGCAGCACAACGGCCACATCCTTGCGCGCTTCCACAATCTCGTCGAGGTAACATATGCCGCCCTGGCGCACAGATCGTGTCAGCGGGCCGTCCATCCACACGGTTTCGCCGCCTTTCAGCAGGTAACGGCCGGTCAGATCAGCGGCGGCAAGATCGTCATGGCATGAAACGGTGGAAAGCGGCAGGCCGAGTTTCGCTGCCATATGGCTGACGAAACGGGTCTTGCCGCAACCTGTCGGACCTTTCAGCAGCAGCGGCAATTGCCGCACCCAGGCGCTTTCGAACAGCGTGCATTCATTGCCAAGCGGGGTGTAAAACGGCGCGTCCGGCAAAGGCTGCGGCGCGGGGCGGAAAATCGTATTCATGGTCATCTCCATGGTTGATGGTAAGGACCGGCTCTCCGGGGGAAAAGGAGAGCCGGTCCGTTTCTCATTCGGCGGGCTGTACGAGGCGGGCGACGTCGCCCTGTTTCTGCTTGCCCGGCACCAGAACTGCCCAGATGAACATGATTGCCGAAATGAGAACTGCGAAACCGGAGCCGAGGCGGATCCAGTAGAAGATCGCCAGCTGGTCCTGCACATCCATGAAGCTTTCGCCCATGACCCGCTGAAGCTGGATCTGCACCACGCCGGCAAAGGTCAGCGCGAAGGTCATGACCGACATGGCCGTGCACATGACCCAAAAGCTCGTCATCGAAAGCCACTGGTTGTAGGGCGCGCGTTTCTTCATTTCCGGCACGGCATAGGCCATCATGGCAAGGTTCAGCATCACATAGGCGCCGAAGAAGGCGAGGTGGCCGTGGGCGGCGGTGAGCTGCGTGCCGTGGCTGTAATAGTTCACCGAAGACAGCGTGTGCAGGAAACCCCAGACGCCGGCGCCGAAGAAGGCCATGACCGAGCAGCCGATCGACCACAGAAGCGCTGCGCGGTTCTCATGCTTGCGGCCGGCCTTCCAGGTCATGACGAAGGTGAAGATGACCATGGTGAAGAAGGGGGCCACTTCCAGCGTCGAGAACAGCGAGCCGATCCACTGCCAGTAACCCGGCGCGCCGATCCAGTAATAATGGTGGCCGGTGCCGAGAATGCCCGAGAAGAGGGCAAGGCCGACGATGACATAGAGCCATTTTTCCACCACTTCGCGGTCGATGCCGTTGAGCTTGATCATCAGGAAGGCGAGGATCGAGGCCATGATCAGTTCCCACACGCCTTCCACCCACAGATGGATGACGTACCACCAGTACATCTTGTCGAGCGCCAGGTTCATGGGGTTGTAGAAGGCGAAGAGGAAGAAGATGGCCAGACCCCAGAGGCCGAAGAGCAGGATGTTGATGACGGTGGTCTTGCGGCCCTTCAGCGCCGTCATTGTGATGTTGAACAGGAACATCAGTACGACAAGCACGATGCCGACCTTGATCGCAAAGGGCTGTTCGAGGAATTCGCGGCCTTCGTGGATGCGGAACATATAACCGACCACGGCAACCGCGGCGGCCACTAGGAAGATCCAGAACTGCGCGATGGCGAGTTTGGGGCTGTAAAGCTCCGTTTCCGTTTCTTCCGGCAGAAGATAGAAGGTCGAGCCCATGAAGCCCATCAACAGCCACACGACCAGTGCATTGGTATGGATCATGCGCACGATGTTGAAGGGCAGAAGCTCGGAAAGCGTATTGGGCAGCACGTAGATCGTGGCGGCGACGACGCCGAACAGGATCTGCGCCACGAACAGCCCGATTGCGCCGTAAAAATACAGCATGGCGACTTTTTGCGTCTGGTATTTCATCTCGTCATCTCCTTGCCGTCAGCCTCAACCCGCATCGTTCGGCGGCCAGTTCTGCGTCTTGATCCGGCTCGTCCATTCGAGGAAGTCGACGAGATCATCGAGTTCCTGTTCGGTGAGATTGAACTGCGGCATCTGGCGGCGGCCTTCGATGCCGGTGGGCTGGGCGGCCATCCACGCCTTGATGGAATCGCGCGCCGCTTCCTTGTCTTCCACGCCGCCATAGCGCTTCCAGACATTGCCCAGTTCGGGCGCGAAATAGGCGCCTTCGCCGAGCAGCGTGTGACAGTTGATGCAGGAGTTTTTCTCCCACACGTGTTTGCCGCGCGCGACGCTTTCGGTCAGCGTGCTTTCATCCGTCGAGGTGGTGCGCATGTAATAATGGCTATGGGCGGTCAGCCCGACGAATATGGCGAAGAAGAAGATGGAGCCGCCGTAAAAGACGTTTCGCGCTCCTGTTTTGGTCAGGCGTTCTGCCATGCCAATGGTCCTTTCCATCCGGAAGACCGCTTATGCGGACTGGCTTGATCGAACCCTCGCGCCGGAATTTGCCGGCAGGCTTAGGGTCTCGCCCCTTTCTAGCCGCTGGCCGCCGGCGTTCTTTGCCTTTTGGCAAACAAGTGGAGAGGTGGTGTGGTCCGCCTTTTCAGAGCGACAAAATGCCCTGCAGGAACGCCCGCAACAGGGCCGCGGCGGCAAAGATGGCCGGCCATGCCAGAAGTGCTGTGCGCAGCAGGCCTCGCTCTTCGCCAAAACCCAGAAAATCGTCGATGACGCGTCTGGATTTCAGGAGCGCGAAAAGCAGCATCAGGCAGGCGGCGGCGACCGGCGGCAGAAGCGCCGCTTTCCAAGATGTCACGACGGCCGTACCGGCAAGAACAAGAATGGCGAGTGCTGCAAAACTTCTTGCAAGCTGGCGGGAGGTGCGGTGGATCATGATTGTCAAACCAGATAGACGATGGGAAAAATGACGATCCAGACCAGATCGATCACATGCCACAGCGTCGTCACCAGCGTGACGTTCTCGTTTTTGGGGAAGACTGCGACGAGAAACAGCAGCGCGGCCACGAAGACGACATGCAGCAGGTGGAAGCCGGTGAGCAGAAAATAGAGCTCGAAGAAAGCGCCATAGGCGGGATCGGAGGCGAAGGCGATTTCGGTGGAATATTCATAGAGTTTTACACCGACGAAAGCGAAGCCCAGCAGGCCGGCAAGCACAAGTGCCCGTCTTTTGCCCGCCAGCGCGGTGCAGCGGCTGGCCGCGACGGCCGCCTGCCAGCCGCTTGCCAGTAAAATCAGCGTGTTGAGACCGGCAAGTTGTGGCTGCAGATGCTGGCGCGCGGCGGCGAAGGCCTCGGGATTGAGGGTGAAGGCAATGATGAATGCGCCGGTCAGCGCGCCGAAAGCGGCAAGTTCGCTCCAGACCAGAATCCACAAAAGCAGGTTTCCGCTTTCCTCTTCCGTATTGATCGCCATGGTCTTGTCCGTAATTATAAAACAGCAAGCCACGCTTAGGCGTCCTCAAACCCCGCTTCTTTGCGGTCGGTCAAAGAAGGGAGCGTGCAAAGCCCTATTGTCATGACAAAGCGCAACTCTGGAAAATGGAGCTTCCCATGAACGACGCGCAGGTCGGGCTGATTGTCGCAACCCCTGTTATCATTGGCTTTGCGGTGCTGTTGTACCGTATGGGTGTGTTGCAGCGCATGGGTGCAGTTTCCGCCGTGCTTGCCTCCGTGGCCATTGCTTCGGTGCTGTTCCTGAACCAGTGAGAAGACAGTCGCATGCTTGAACTTGTCGCCGCTCTTTCGCTTTTCGTGGCGCTGCATTCCATTCCCGCCGTCCCTGCCGTGCGCGGCCGTCTGATCGCGGCCCTCGGCAGGCCCGCCTATTTCGGGGCTTATTCCGTGGTCTCGCTTCTGACGCTGGGCTGGGTATTTTATGCCGCGCTGTCGGTCGATTATATTCCGCTTTGGGATGTCGCGCCCTGGCAGGCGCATGTCACCTTTCTGGCGGCGCCGATTGGGCTGTTTTTCGTGCTGGCCGGTCTTCTCAGTGTCAATCCGCTCTCCATTTCCGTGCGGCAGGGAGATAGACCGGGGGCAATCGTGCGCATCACGCGGCACCCGGTACTCGTCGGCTTTCTATGCTGGTCGTTGGGGCATGTCGTGCCGAATGGCGATCTGCGCTCCGTCATCCTGTTCGGCGGCTTTGCACTGTTTTCGCTCGGCGGAATGGCCATGACCGCGAAACGCGCCCGGAAAAGGTTGGGGAATGCGTGGAACTTGGCGGCTGCCGGAAGCGGTACGATTCCCTTCGCGGCGGCTCTCACAGGCAAAACGCGCCTCGCCGTGGACGGGCCGATGCTGTTAGCCGCAGCGCTGACAGGGTTGACGGTGTGGTGGCTGCTGGCCGGCGGCCATGCCGCGCTCTTTGGTGCTGACCCGATGGCCTATCTTTGATGGCTCACGACGTCTTCACCACTTACGGCTGCCATATCGGCGCCTGCGGCGCGGAAGCGATGCCGAGCTGGTCGATGGCGCGGGCCGCGAGCTGGTCGACAATATCGTCGACGCTTTGCGGCCTGTTATAAAAGGCCGGCACCGGCGGCATGACGATCGCACCTGCCTCCGTCACCGTGCACATGTTGCGCAGATGGATGATATGCAGCGGCGTCTCGCGCGTCATCAGCACAAGTTTCCGACGTTCTTTCAAATGCACATCGGCGGCGCGGGTGAGGAGATTGTCCGAAAGCCCGGTTGCAATGGCCGCAAGTGTGCGCATGGAGCAGGGGGCGACGATCATGCCGGCCGTCGGGAAAGAGCCGCTCGCAATCGCAGCGCCGATATCGTCGACGGCATGATTGACGCTGGCGAGCGAAAACATCCGCCCCATGGCTTGCGCCCCTTCCTCGTGCAACACGGTGCGTCTGGCGGATTGCGACAGGACGAGATGGATTTCGACGCTTTTCATCCCGGCAAGGCGCTCGATAATACGCAACGCAATGCCGGCACCCGAGGCGCCGGTGACGCCGACCACGACGCGGCACGGGGTCATGGCCATTCTCCAAGGCCGAGATCGCGCCACATAAGATCCACCTTTGCGATCACGTCAGGCGTCATGGATACCACGCGGCCCCATTCACGCTCCGTTTCCGGCGGCAGCTTGCGGGTGGCGTCCAGCCCCATCTTGCCGCCGAGACCGGCTTTAGGAGAGGCGAAGTCGAGATAATCGATTGGCGTATCGTTTATGATCATCGTATCGCGCGAGGCGTCGAAGCGGGTGGAGAGCGCCCAGATGACATCCGCCCAGTTGCGCACATCAATGTCGGGATCAACCAGAATGATGAGCTTCACATAGCTGAACTGCGGCAACATCGACCAGAGCCCCATCATCACCCGCTTTGCCTGACCGGGATAACGCTTGTCGATGGAGGCGACCATGATGCGGTAGGAACAGGCCTCCGGCGGCATCCACAGATCGACGATTTCCGTAAACTGCTTTTTCACGAGCGGCAGGAAAATCTCGAGCATCGCTTCGCCGAGAACAGAAGGCTCATCCGGCGGCCGGCCGGTATAGGTGGAAAGATAGATCGGATCGCGACGCATGGTGATGGCCGAGAGCGTCATGACCGGAAAGGATTCGACCGAATTATAGTAGCCGGTATGGTCGCCATAGGGCCCTTCGAGTGCCGTTTCCGTTGCCGAAACGGTACCCTCCAGCACAATTTCGGCATTGGCCGGCACCGGCATCGGCACGGTCAAGGCGCTGGCAATGCGGCTTTTCGAGCCGCGCAGCAGGCCGGAGAAGCCAAGCTCGCTGATATGGTCGGGAAGCGGCATCACGGCGGCAAGAATGGTGGCAGGGTCGGCCCCAATGGCGACGGTAACGGGCATATCCAGCCCGCGCGCCTGCCACAGCCGGTGGTGATGCGCCCCGCCGCGATGCGCCAGCCAGCGCATGATCACCCTGTCCGGCCCCAGCACCTGCATGCGATAGATGCCGACATTGATATCGTCGGGATCGTCAGGCGCACGGGTGATGACCAGCGGCCAGGTGATGAGCGGGGCCGGCTCGCCCGGCCAGCACCATTGCACCGGCAGGCAGGCAAGGTCGATTGAGTCACCCGTCAGTACCCTTTCCTGCACCGGCGCGCGCGAGACGTTTCGTGGCCGCATGGAAAGTGCTGCTCTCAGAAGAGGCAGCTTACCCCACGCTTCGGCCATGGATTTCGGCGGTCGCGGCTCGCGCAATTCGGCGAGCTTTTGTCCAAGTGCGGGCAGGCCGTCGGTCTCAAGCCCCAGCCCCCATTCGATACGTTGACGCGTGCCGAAAAGATTGGCAAGCAGCGGTATCGCCCGCACCTTGCCCTCATGGTCGACGGGTTGCTCGAACAGCAGCGCCGGCCCGCCACCGGCAAGCACGCGGCGGTGGATTTCGGTGATTTCGTGCACCAGCGAGACCGGCTGGCGAATTCGCCGCAGCTGCCCACGTTCTTCCAGCAGCCGGATGAAACCGTGCAGATCGGCGGTGCGGATGGGTCTCGTTTCTGTTTCTTCGTCTCTCATGCCGCCTATTTGCCGGTGGCGGTGCGGCATGTCCTTGCGCTGCCGCAAATGCGGCTCAGTGCGAACGAAGATAGTCGGCGAGAACCAGGGCGTGGTTATGTTCGATATCGTGGGCGGCATAAAGCAGCGTGACCCGGCCCTTCGCCATCAGCTCCTTCATGTGCGCCACGGCATCGGGATTGGCGGCCAGCTCCTCATGATAATGCCGGGTGAATTCCTCAAAGCGAGACGGCATATGGGAGAAGTTCTTGCGTAATTCGTTGCTGGGAGCGATGTCCTTCATCCACAGGGAAAGCTTTGCATTTTCCTTGCTCATGCCGCGCGGCCATAGCCGGTCCACCAGAATGCGCGCGCCGTCATCGTCGCTGGCGGGTTCGTAAATCCGTTTGACCATTAAATCGGACACGGGCGGCCTCCATCGCTTGGCAAGTGAATGAATTATAGCGGCTTTTGTGAAGGCGCACCCGAAAATTTCCCTGTCTTTGCGTTCGCTCAAACCGCCACCCGCGCGCTGCGGTTAGGTTGCCGCCCGCAACTGAGCCGACAGGACCTTTCATGAGACCTTTTCCCGCCGCCATCGCCCGCCCCATGAATTTTCTGCCCCTTGCCGTGGTGCAGCGAGCGACGGCGGCGATGCTGGCGCAGATCATGAAGCGGCATCCGGATGTGTTCGTCCGGCTCGGTGAACATCGTGGCAAGCGCTACGCCTTTCTGCCCGTCGATCTCCCCTTCGCCTTCATGGTCGAGCCGGCAGGTCCCGCCATCACCGTCAGCCGCAAGGCCCACTTGCCGAAGGTGGATGCGGCGGTGGAAGGGCCGCTTTTCATGCTGCTTGCGCTGATGGAGGGGCGGCAGGATGCCGATGCGCTGTTCTTCTCGCGCGATCTCAGCGTCACCGGCGATATGGAGGCGATGCTGGCGCTGCGCAATGCGCTTGATGATAGCGGCATCGATCTGCCGCGCGATCTCGGTGCATTTGCCGGACCTTTCGCGCCAATGGTAACGGGCCTTGCGAACCGCCTGCGCGGCCATGTTCTATCCGAAACACGGGGAGGTGAGTCATGGAACTGATCTGTCCTGCAGGAACGCCTGCCGCCTTTCGCGAGGCCGTGGATGCCGGGGCGGATGCGGTCTATTGCGGGTTTCGGGATGAAACCAATGCCCGCAATTTCCCCGGCCTTAATTTTTCCCGCGAGGAACTTGCCGAGGCCATCGTTTACGCGAAAAAGCGCGGTGTCCAGACCTTCGTGGCGCTCAACACCTTCATGCGCGCCGGGCATGAGGATATCTGGTATCGCGGCGCGGCCGATGCCGTGAAGGCGGGGGCGGACGCGCTTATCCTTGCCGATTTCGGCCTGATGGCGCATGTGGCGGAACATCATCCGCAGCAGCGTATCCACGTCTCCGTGCAGGCCTCCGCCTCCAATGCGGATGCGGTGAATTTCCTCGTCGATGCCTTCGGCGCGAAACGCGTGGTGCTGCCGCGCACCCTGACTATCCCCGACATCGCCCGGCTGGCGCGGCAAATCCGCTGTGAGATCGAAATCTTCGTGTTCGGCGGTCTCTGCGTCATGGCGGAGGGGCGCTGCTCGCTCTCGTCTTACGCCACAGGCAAGTCACCCAACATGAACGGCGTCTGCTCGCCGGCGAGCCACGTCCGCTACCGGCAGGACGGGCAGGCGCTGGTGTCGGAACTTGGCGATTACACCATCAACCGTTTTCCCGCCGGCGAGGCGGCGGGTTACCCCACGCTGTGCAAGGGCCGTTTCGAGATCGCCGATGACAGGTCCTATGCCTTTGAGGATCCGGTGTCGCTTGATGTGATGGACCAGATCGATGCCTTGCGCGAGGCAGGGGTCAGCGCGCTGAAGATCGAGGGCCGCCAGCGCGGCAAGGCCTATGTGGCGGAAGTGGTTTCCACCCTCCACCGGGCGCTTGCCGCCGGTGCTGAGGAGCGCGGCAGAATGCTTTCCCGCCTGCGGCTCCTGAGCGAAGGCCAGCGCACTACCGTCGGCGCTTATGAGAAACGCTGGAGATGACGGCGATGGCAAAACCCGCAAAAGCCACATTGGCGCTCGGCCCGGTCCTCTATCTCTGGCAGGGGGAGAAATGGCGCGATTTCTATTTCCGCATCGCCGATGAAGCGCCCGTCAGCCATGTCTATCTCGGTGAAACCGTCTGCTCCAAACGGTTTCATTTCACCGAGCCGCATCTGGCAGAGGTGATCGAGCGGCTGGAGAGTGCGGGAAAACAGGTGATCCTGTCGACGCTTTCGCTGGTGACGCTGGAGCGGGAAAGCCGCCACCTGCGAGGCCTGATCGCAGATAGTCCCTATCCGGTCGAGGCGAACGATCTTTCCGCGCTCGGCATGCTGCACGGCACCCCGCATGTCGTCGGGCCGATGGTGAATGTCTATAATGCCGCGACCGCGCGGTTGCTCGCCTCGCGTGGGGCAAGCGCCATATGCCTGCCGCCGGAACTGCCGATGACCTCGGTGGAGCGCATCGTGGCGCAGACGCCCGATGTGGATTTCGAAATCTTCGCCTTCGGCCGCCTGCCGCTCGCCATTTCGGCGCGCTGCGCCCACGCCCGCGCCAAGGGCAATATCAAGGATAATTGCCAGTTCGTCTGCGGCGACGATCCGGATGGATTGCCGGTACGCACGCTCGACCGGCAGTCGTTTCTGGCGCTGAACGGCGTGCAGACGGTGTCGCACACCTGCCAGTCGCTGCTTGGCGAATTGCAGGACCTAGCCGCCGCCGGCATCACCCGCTTCCGGCTGTCGCCGCAGGACTGCGACATGGTCGCGGTGGCGCAAATCCATCACGATGTTCTGGCCGGCAGGCGGGAGGCGGAGGACGGTCTTGCACGTTTCGGGCACATCTATCCGGACGTGCCCTTTTCCAATGGTTTTCACCACGGGCAGGAAGGGGCGGCCTGGATCGCCCGCGCCCGCAACACGGCGCATGGGGTGAATGCATGACGACGAACGGGCAAAGCGAGCAAAAGCTGCCCGCAGCCGCACCGGGCGGAGCGGATATCGCGGCGGCAATCCATCTGGTGCGCGATATTGTCTTGCAGAGCGCGCTTGATTGCGCCTGCCGCGACAGGGTGCACGAGGCGCTGCGCGAACTCGAGGATTTCGAGCGCCAGCGCAATATCGTCAAGCTTCTGGCCGCCGCCCGCGAGGAGCGTCGCAAGATCGCGCTCCTGACCGAGATGCTCTGCGATTTTGCCGAAGACGACACGGTGGATGAAGGTGTGGTTGAAACCGCAAGCCTGATGTTTCTCGATATCGCCGCCGCCGCTCAGGAGGGCTCGCGGCTCCTGCGGGACGCGCTCTCACTCAAGAAGGGTGAATAATTCCTGTTTTTGGCCCAGTTTGATCCTGCGCAAAGAGCGGGCGCTTGCAAAATGTCATTTCCGGGGTGGTGACGCGCCGAGACCGGAAAACGGTCTGAGCGGGCGTCACGCGCATCAGGGCGCTTCCGGCGCGAAAGGATCAGGACCATGGCCCATCTCACCCGTCGTCAGGCTCTTTCGGCCTTTTCCGGGCTCGCGGTCGCGACACTTGCCGCACCGCATGTTGCGAAGGCGGAAGCGCCGCTCACCTTTTATGGCCCTCCGGCCGCGCCGTCGGCCGTGCTGGCCCATGCGGTAAAGGGCGGGTTCCTGAAGGATGTCGCACCCGGAGCGGGTTTCAGAGCCTGGAAAACGCCGGACGAAATGCGCGCCGCCGTCGCCTCCGGCTCCATGGGAGCGGTGGTGATGCCGAGCTACGGCGTCGCCAATCTCCATAATCGCGGTCTCGGCCTCGGGCTGTTGAACGTGCTGACCACGGGCCTGCTCTATATCGTTTCGAAAGACGGGACGCTGAACTCCCTGCAGAGCCTTTCCGGCAAGACGCTCGCTTTGCCGTTCAAGAACGACATGCCCGATTTCGTGCTGCGCCGCCTTGTTGCCGAAAACGGCCTGAAGCCCGGCGACATCAAGCTGGAATATGCCGCTTCGCCACCGGAAGCCGTGCAATTGCTGCTGACGGGACGGGTGGATGCCGCCCTGCTGAGCGAGCCGGCCGCGACCGCCGTGCTCATCAAGGCGAAGTCTTTTTTCATGACCGTCCATCGCACCATCGATATCCAGCGGGAATGGGCGAAGGTGGCCGGCAAGGCTGAAATTCCGCAGGCTGGCCTCGCCTTGACATCGCCGGTCCAGCAAAAACTCGGCAGGGCCGGCATCGAGGCTTTGCAGGACGCCTTAGAGACGGCGCTTGCCAGCG
Source organism: Agrobacterium sp. 16-172Ci (assembly GCF_053522725.1). Taxonomy (NCBI): domain Bacteria; kingdom Pseudomonadati; phylum Pseudomonadota; class Alphaproteobacteria; order Hyphomicrobiales; family Rhizobiaceae; genus Agrobacterium; species Agrobacterium sp. 16-172Ci. Next base: position 70,648 of record NZ_JBNWBW010000012.1, on the reverse strand, counting down.
CCATGGCCGATCCGGAGGCGGCGGCCGCTGCGGCCGCCGATGCCTTGGGTTTCCCGCCGGAAATCATCGCCGCCTCCTTTCCGACAAGTCATCTGTGCGCCCTGAAGGCGAGCGCTGCGCGCGCCGATCTCGAGGCGTTCTACGATGAGCTTGCCAGGACCGACCCGGCAATCATCGGCGGCCGGCGGCCGGATGACGGATTTTATCTGGTGTAGCAGGCATGAACCGCATTCTCGAAAGTCTTGGCTGGATGGGCCGCTATCTGTGGGCGGGCTGGGCCGGGCTTTCAGGCATTTTCTGTTTTCTCGCCGCCTGGCAGGCCGGGCATGAGATTTATGGCTCCTTCATCCTGCCTTCACCGGGGGAGACCTTCGCGGCAATGGGGCTTTTGGCGGCGCGGCCGGATTTCTTCGCCATCCTGTCGCAGAGCGCCGTCAGGGCCCTGACCGGCTTTGCCATCGCGGCCGGCATCGGCACGGTGGCGGGCGTGCTGGCGGGCTATTCCTTCGCGTCCATGCGGTTGATGAAGCCTGTCGTCACCGTTCTGCTCGGCGTGCCGCCCATCGGCTGGATCGTGCTGGCGCTCATCTGGTTCGGCTCGTCCGGCGGCACGGCTGTCATGACCGTCATCATCGCCTCGGCCCCCGTGTCCTTTGCCGGTGCGCTGGAAGGTGTCGCCAAGCGGGACCGTCAGCTGGAGGTGATGGCGCAGGCTTTCGGCGCTCCGTGGTTTTACCGGCTGCGCACCGTCACCATGCCGCATGTGCTCTCCTACCTCTTCCCGGCCTGGACGACGACGGCGGGAAGCGCGTGGAAAGTAACCGTCATGGCCGAGCTCCTTTCGAATTCCGGCGGGATTGGCGGCGAACTGGCCACCGCACGTGCGCTGTTCGACATCGCGCAGGTCAGCGCTTGGCTCGCCATCACCGTCGCGCTGGCGCTGCTCACCGATTACGGCCTGCTGCATCTGCTGCGCGAGGCGCTGGAACGCTGGCGCGCCGCCGGGCTGCCATGGGGTGTCAAGCGATGAGCGACCGTTCCATCCTGCGTTTCGAACATGTCGGCCACGCCTTTCTCGGCCGCAGCCTGTTCGAGAATTTCGATCTCGGCATAGCGCCGGGGGAAACCGTGGCGCTGCTTGGCCCCTCCGGCAGCGGCAAGACGACGATTTTGCAGATCGCGGCTGGTATCATCGATCCTGTTCGCGGCCGCGTGCACCGCCATTATCGCCGGCAGGGGTTGGTGTTTCAGGAACCGAGGCTGCTGCCATGGATGACGCTTATCGACAATATCGCCTACGGCCTTGCGGCGGCCGGCATGCCGAAACGGGAGCGGCGCGAAAGGGCGGGCCTTTTTGCGCTGGAGGTCGGTCTGGAGGTGGCTGATTTCGGCAAATATCCGGTGGAACTCTCCGGCGGCATGCGCCAGCGCGCCGGCGTGGCGCGGGCGCTCGCCGTGGAGCCGGACATGCTGTTTCTGGATGAGCCCTTCAGCGCCGTCGATGTCGGCCTGCGCCGTCATTTGCAGGAGCTTCTGGTGGGCGCCGCCCGTCGGCGCGGTTTTTCCACCCTTCTCGTCACCCATGATCTTCATGAGGCGTTGCTGGTTGCCGATAGGCTGATCGTGCTTTCCGGCGTCGATGGCCGAGTCATTGCCGCGCATAAGCCCGCGGGTTCGCCGGGCCGGCGCATGGCGCGTGCGGTTTTCGACGAAGCGGAGCGCCTGTCCGAGAGCCCGGCTTTCGCCGAATTATTTTCAGCAAGGGAGCGGGTGCGATGAGGCAGCCCCCCATCCTTTCCGAAGCCCTGCGGCTGTTTTTCCCTCTGGCCGCCCTGCACGGCGCGGGCTGGCCCTTCCTGTGGGTCGTCATTGGTGGTTATGCCCTGCCTTTCGCCGATGCAGTGCCTGCATCGCAATGGCATGCCCATGAAATGATCTTCGGCACCTATGGCATGGCGCTTGCCGGTTTCCTTGGCTCGGCGGTGCCGGAATGGACGGATACGAAGCCCGCGCAGGGACGAACGCTGCTTCATCTCGCCGGTCTCTGGCTGCCGGGCCGCCTTATCGGCCTTCTCGGGATGGAGGCATGGAGCCTGTTTGCAGGTTTTTTCGATCTCGCCTTTCTGCTCGCGCTCTGCGTTCTCATCGGCAGGGCGATGCTGGCGCGGCGCACGATGAAACACCTGGTGTTCCTTATCTGGCTTCTTCTGTTTACGGCGGCTGAAGCGGGTGTGCGTTATGCCTGGTGGAGCGGCGATCTCGAACTTGCAGCCCGCTTGCTGGAAGCGGCGCTGTGCATTTTTACCGTGCTGTTTTCGCTTTCCGCCGCGCGTATCAATGTGGTTGTCATCAATCTGGCGCTCGATCCCGGCGGCGAGACCACGCCTTACCGGCCTCATCCCGGCCGCCAGCATATGGCGGGCGCCATGGTGACGCTTTACATGGCGGCGAAACTTTTCTTTCCGCAGAGCGATGTCTGCGCCTGGCTTTCGCTTGCGGCCGGCGCCGCCTTTTTCGACCGGCTGGCCGAATGGTTCATCGGGCGTGCCGTCTTCAAGACCGAAGTGCTGTTGCTTGGCCTCGGCAACGCCTTTGCGGGCGCGGGTTTTCTGGCGCTCGGCGCGACACGGCTCGGTTTTTCGGTCACGCCCGCCGCAGGGCTGCATCTGCTGTCGGTCGGGGCGCTGGGATGCGCCATCATGGCCGTCTTCATCATTGCCGGGCTGCGGCATACGGGCCGCAATCTGACGCATCTTCCATGGCAGGCGCATGTGGCCGCCCTTCTGATGGCGATGGCCGGGCTGGTGCGCATCCTGCCGGAATTCGATTTTGCCGCAACATTATCGCCCTATCACCATGGCCTCAGCGCCGTTTTGTGGGCGGCGAGTTTCGGGGTCTGGTTGCAGGGCTTCGTGCCTTTCATGCGCGCGCCTGGCATCGATGAGGCGGGCGCATGCGGATGAGACAGACCTTTCCCCGCTGCGCCGACGAGTTTGTTTATTTTTTCGGCAAAAGCACAATGTGAAATCAGTGGCTTAGAGGAGGGATATTGATGAATGTTAGTTTTAATAAATAATCAATAAAATCAAGTGGTTGAACATATTTTCTTTTTGGTCGATTATAACTCCAACCGAATAGGGAACCGCGAATATGCCTAAAATAGTCGCGCCTCAGCACGCAGATGAAAAGCCAAGCCGGACGAGGGAACTTGTGACCTTCGCCGTTCTGGCCTTCGGAATCTGGCCCATTCTGGCGGTCGGATTTGTCGGAGCCTATGGTTTTATTGTCTGGATGTTCCAGATCATTTACGGCCCGCCGGGGCCGCCCGGCCATTGAGGGCGAGATGATGATGGAAGTCTCTCTCAGCCGGCGCGATTTTTTGCGCGGCGGACAAAAAAATAGACCACGCATCTGTCCCCCCGGGGTCGCGTTGAGCGACCTCGCCGCGTGCAGCGGTTGTGCAAAATGCGTCGAGGCCTGTCCCACCGGCATAATCGCCATGGCGGACGGTTTGCCTTGCGTGGATTTCTCCGCCGGGGAATGCACCTTCTGCGGCAAATGCGCGGAGGCCTGTCCCGAACCGGTCTTTGCCGCCCCCGCGGCGCAGCGCTTCGATCATGTCATGGCGATCGGTGAGGGGTGTCTTGCCTTCGGCAATATCGATTGTCAGGCCTGCCGCGATGCCTGCCCGACCGAGGCTATCCGGTTTCGGCCCCGCCGTGGCGGCCCCTTCGTTCCGGAACTGCTGGAAGACGCCTGCACCGGTTGCGGGGCCTGCGTGTCCGTCTGCCCCGCCAGTGTGATCGAGATCAAAGAGAGAGCCACGGAGATGCAATATGCCTGAAAATACAGGCCGGTATCATGTTTCAAGCGCCGTGGTGGCGGTGATGCCGCAGATGCGGGACGCCGTGCTGGCAACGCTTTCAACGCTCGACAATGTCGAGGTTCATGGCGAGGGCAACGGCAAGGTCGTCATTGTCATAGACGGCACGAGCACCGGCATGCTGGGCGATACGCTCACTTATATTTCGACACTCGACGGTGTGATTGCCGCCAACATGGTTTTCGAACACGTCGACACAGAGGAGACAAGCGGCGATGAGCAGCGAACTGACGCGGCGTGATCTATTGAAGGCCCATGCCGCCGGCATTGCGGCGGCAACGGCGGGCATTGCGCTGCCGGCCGCCGCCCAGCCGGTGCCGGGCGGGGTTTCCGCATTGCAGATCAAGTGGTCCAAGGCGCCCTGTCGTTTCTGCGGCACGGGCTGCGGCGTCATGGTCGGCGTCAAGGAAGGCAAGGTCGTCGCCACCCATGGCGACATGCAGGCGGAGGTCAATCGCGGTCTCAACTGCATCAAGGGCTATTTCCTGTCCAAGATCATGTATGGCAAGGACCGCCTGCAAACCCCGCTTCTGCGCAAAAAAGGCGGCGTCTACGCCAAGGACGGCGAGTTCGAGCCGGTGAGCTGGGATGAGGCTTTCGACGTGATGGCGCAGCAGTGCAAGCGCGTGCTGAAAGAGAAGGGGCCGACGGCCGTGGGCATGTTCGGCTCCGGCCAATGGACGATCTTCGAGGGCTATGCGGCCACCAAGCTGATGCGCGCCGGCTTCCGCTCCAACAATCTCGATCCCAATGCACGCCACTGCATGGCGTCGGCCGCTTACGCCTTCATGCGCACCTTCGGCATGGACGAGCCGATGGGCTGTTACGATGATTTCGAACATGCCGATGCCTTCGTGCTCTGGGGCTCGAACATGGCGGAGATGCATCCCATTCTGTGGACGCGCATTGCCGACCGGCGTCTGGGCTTCGACCATGTGAAGGTGGCTGTGCTTTCGACCTTCACCCATCGCAGCATGGACCTTGCCGATATTCCGATGGTCTTCAAGCCGGGCACGGATCTCGTCATCCTCAATTACATTGCCAACCACATCATCAAGACCGGGCGCGTCAACGAAGACTTCGTGAAGAACCACACGAAATTCGTGCGCGGCGTCACCGATATCGGTTATGGCCTGCGGCCCGACAATCCGGCAGAGGTGAATGCCGCCAATTCCGCCGATCCGACCAAGACCGAAGCGATCGATTTCGAGACCTTCAAGGAATTCGTCTCCGAATACACGCTGGAAAAGACCGCCACCATGACCGGCGTGGAAGCCGGTTTCCTGGAGGAGCTGGCCGAGCTTTATGCGGACCCGAACCGCAAGGTCATGTCGCTGTGGACCATGGGTTTCAACCAGCATGTGCGCGGCGTCTGGGCCAACCAGATGGTCTACAACATCCATCTTTTGACCGGCAAGATTTCCGAGCCTGGCAACAGCCCGTTCTCGCTCACCGGCCAGCCCTCGGCCTGCGGCACGGCGCGCGAGGTGGGCACCTTCGCCCATCGCCTGCCGGCCGACATGACGGTGACCAACCCGGAACACCGCAAACATGCCGAGGAAATCTGGCGCATCCCGCACGGCATCATCCCGGAAAAGCCGGGTTACCACGCCGTGCAGCAGGACCGCATGCTGCATGACGGCAAGCTGAATTTCTACTGGGTGCAGGTCAACAACAACGTCCAAGCCGGTCCCAACACCAAGAACGAGACCTATCAGGGCTATCGCAACCCGGAAAACTTCATCGTTGTTTCGGATGCCTATCCGACCGTCACGGCCATGAGCGCCGACCTCATCCTGCCCGCCGCCATGTGGGTGGAGAAGGAGGGGGCCTATGGCAATGCCGAGCGGCGCACCCATGTCTGGCACCAGCTTGTCGAGGCCTCGGGCGAGGCGCGCTCCGACCTCTGGCAGCTGGTGGAATTTTCCAAACGCTTCACCACGGATGAGGTGTGGCCGGCGGAGATACTGGACGCCAATCCCGCCTATCGCGGCAAGACGCTGTACGAGGTGCTCTTCAAGGACAGCGATGTCGGCAAGTTCCCGTTAAGCGAGATCAACGGCGAATACGAAAACCAGGAAGCAAAACACTTCGGCTTCTATCTGCAAAAGGGTCTCTTCGAGGAATATGCCACCTTCGGGCGCGGCCACGGCCACGATCTGGCGCCTTACGATGCCTATCACGAGGTGCGCGGTATGCGCTGGCCTGTGGTGGATGGCAAGGAAACGCTGTGGCGTTACCGCGAAGGTTATGACCCCTATGTCAAACCGGGCGAGGGCGTGAAATTCTACGGCAACAAGGACGGCAAGGCGGTCATCATCGCCGTGCCCTACGAGCCGCCGGCGGAATCCCCGGATGCAGAATTCGATACCTGGCTGGTGACGGGCCGCGTGCTGGAGCACTGGCATTCCGGCTCCATGACCATGCGCGTGCCGGAACTCTACAAGGCCTTCCCCGGCGCCCGCTGTTTCATGAATGCCGACGATGCGCGCAAGCGCGGGCTCAATCAGGGCGCGGAAATCCGCATCGTTTCTCGCCGTGGCGAAATACGCTCCCGCGTGGAAACGCGCGGCCGCAACCGCATGCCGCCCGGTGTCATCTTCGTTCCCTGGTTCGATGCCAGCCAGCTCATCAACAAGGTGACGCTCGACGCAACCGATCCCATCTCCAAGCAGACGGATTTCAAGAAATGCGCAGTCAAGATAGAGCCGGTCGCATGATCAGGAAACACGGATGGATGATCGCCGCTTTCGTCGTTGCGACGGTGGCGACGGGGGCCGTTGCGCAGATGGTGCCGGAATTGTCCGGTCCGCGCGGTGACGCCATGCAGACCGAACCTGCCAAACCCCTGCCGAAATGGGTGATCGACGATTTCAGGCGCATGCGCGCCTATCCGGAGCAGCCGCCGGTCATCCCGCATTCGATCGACGGTTACCAGCTTTCGGTCAATGCCAACCGCTGTCTCTCCTGTCACAAGCGCGAATTCACGCAGGATTCCGGCGCGCCGATGATCAGCGTCACCCATTACATGACGCGCGAAGGCCAGATGCTGGCGGATGTTTCGCCGCGCCGTTATTTCTGCACGGCCTGCCATGTGCCGCAGGCCGACACACGGCCGCTCGTGCCCAACACCTTTCAGGACATGAGCGAAATGGGCGTCAAACCGGCGGGTAGCGAATGATGATCGCCCGTGTGAAAAAACTTCTCGCCTGGCTCTGGGCGGTTCTGACGACACCGGCCGGCACGCTCAGCCTCGCCTTTCTCACCCTTGGCGGTTTCGTCGGCGGGGTCATGTTCTGGGGCGCGTTCAACACCGCGCTCGAAATGACCAACAAGGAAGCCTTCTGCATTTCCTGCCACGAGATGCGCGCCAATGTTTATGAGGAACTGACGCGGACGGTGCATTTTTCCAACCGTTCCGGCGTGCGCGCCTCCTGTCCGGATTGCCATGTGCCGCATGAGTGGACGGACAAGATCGCCCGCAAGATGCAGGCCTCGAAGGAGGTCTGGGGCAAGATTTTCGGCACCATCGATACGCGCAAGAAGTTCCTCGACAAGCGGCTGGAGCTTGCCCAGCACGAATGGTCGCGCCTGAAGGCCAATGACAGCCTGGAATGCCGCAACTGCCATTCCTCCGCCGCCATGGACTTTACCAAACAGACGCAGCGCGCCGCCGATATTCATTCCAAATATCTGCTGACGGGCAAGGCTACCTGCATCGATTGCCATAAAGGCATCGCCCATGAATTGCCCAATATGGAAGGCATAGACCCCGGCTGGAAAATGCCGCCGGCGCTCAACGACCAGCCGGGGCCAACGGCCTCTGCCGTCGACGACCTTAGACGTGCGATGACGGATGTGCACCGGAACGTTTTTTGATCGCCTGAAAAAAACGCCGTGCATCCCCTCGGGCGCACGGCGTTTTCGTCAGTAGAACCGGATCGCGGCTGTCGCGACGATCCGGTTGCCAATATGTCTGTGGCTTACCCGATCGTCACATTGTCATCGCGCTTGATGGCGATGATGGTCGAGCGCGGCAGTTTGCCTTCGCCATCCGGGAAGGGGGCGTCGGGGTGCTGGATGCCGACGAAGTGGGTGCGCTTGTCGCCGGACCATGTCTGGCCGGTGACTTCGGAACCCTTCGGGGCGGTGAGGAAGCGCTCGATACGGCCGGTGGCCGGGTCGCCCGCCAGCATCTGGTTGTTGCCCTGGCCGGCGAAGTTGCCTTCATTGGTGTCCTCGCCATCGGTCTGGATCCAGAGCAGACCGGTGCTATCGAACATCATGCCGTCAGGCGAATTGAACATGTTGCCTTCGTTGATGTTGGAAGAACCCGCATAGGCGTCCTTGTGAACGGAAGGGTTGCCGGCCATGCAGAACAGGTCCCACTTGAACTTGCCGTCCGCATGGTCGTCATTTTCCGGATACCAGCGCACGATCTGGCCGTATTCGTTCTTTTCGCGCGGGTTGGCGGCATTGATCGCCATGGCGTCGCCGCCGGCATTGGCGCGCAGCTTGCCGTCCTTCATTTCGCCACGGCGGCTGTTGTTAGTCAGCGCGCAATAGGCTTCGATGGCGACCGGGTTGATGGCGACCCATTCCGGTCGGTCCATCGTCGTTGCGCCCACCTTGGAAGCGGCCTGACGGGTGAAGACGCAGATTTCGTCGATCTTCATGCCGGTGGTTTCAGGCGTCAGGGCGAGCCATTCACCGGCGCCGTCGTCGGAGAATTTCGCGACGTAAAGCGTGCCTTCGTCGAGCAGCTTCGAGGTGTCGCCGCCCGGCACGTAGATGCCGCTGGAGACGAATTTATAGAGGAATTCGCCACGCTCGTCGTCACCCATGTAAACGACGACACGGCCGTCACGAGCGATCACCACGGCGGCGTTTTCGTGCTTGATGCGGCCAAGCGCGGTGCGCTTGATCGGGGTGGAGGAGGCGTCCGAAGGATCGATCTCGACCACGTAACCGGCGCGGCGCGGTTCGTTGGGGTTCTTGGCGACGTCGAAACGCGCGTCGAACTTCTCATAGGCGTAGCGCGTCTCGGCGACGATGCCGTAACGCTTGTAGTCGTCAGGCAGCTTGAAGGCGGCGTCGGTGGTGCCGAAATAGCCGTTGAAGTTTTCTTCGCAGGTGAGATAGGTGCCCCACGGCGTGCGGCCGGCGCCGCAATTGTTGAAGGTCCCGAGACAGTCGACACCCTTCGGGTCGGCGGCGGTCTTGACGAGATCGGAGCCTGCGGCCGGGCCGGAAAGCTTCATCGGCGTATTGTGGTGGATACGGCGATTGAAGGGGCTGTCGAGAACGATCTTCCAGCCGTCCTTGTCTTCCGCGACTTCCATGACGGTGACGCCCTGCATGTTCTGCAGGATCTTCACATCGTCAGCCGTCTTCGGGTTGCCCTTGTCAGTGTGCGGCAGGTTGATTTCGGGGTTCACATATTCATGGTTGACGGCGATCAGCTGGTGGCTGCCGACCACGAAGAGTTCCATGCCGTCGGTGTTTTCGCCGAAGACCTTGTCGGAGTTTTCAACGCTGACGCCCTTGGCGGGGTCGAGATCGGGAACGTTGGAGAACAGCGGCTGGCCCCATTTCGCCAGCGGCTTCCAGTTATAACCTTCCGGGACATGGATGGTGTTGTCGGTGGCGGCGGCAACCGGCTTGAAGGGGAAACGGCCAACGGCGGCTTCCTGCGCTTCGGCCGAGGTGCTGCTCATCAGGTTGCCGAGCGTGCCCATGGCGGCCGCGGCCGAACCGAAGGCAAGCACGCCGCCGAGAAAGCCGCGGCGGGAAATCGCGGTTTCGACCACGCGGTCGAAATCGGTTTCGGCCGGCGGCGGGTTCTGCAGTTCGTCCCACTCGTCCCAGGACAATTTGCTCGTATCGATGTCGGTCATAGTCTGTCTCCACCGTTGCTTGTTTGGAATCATTCCAGCAAGGTGCCTACCGTCCCAATATTTCATGCGGATGACGGAAAGGGCAGTATCGGCGGTCATTTTCCCTGCGCCGGGGCGGCATTTTTCGTCAGCGCCCGATCAGGATGCAGGTGACAAGGAAGCCGTCGAAGCGGCAGAAGCGGAAGGGAATCTCCGTTCCCCTGCGCCATTCGCCTATGTCGGCGGTCAGCCGCAGCGAGGCCGAACCGTTATCGTCGAAGCCGGATAATTCCGCCGCCTCGAAAAAGAATAACCGTTTCACTGTCGGATAAAGCGCCTTGAACAGGCTTTCCTTGGCCGAAAAAATCAGGCCGGTCATGAAGGGGTCTATGGCGTTGCCGAGGTTGTGGCGTTCATTCGCCGTCAGGGCCTGCGTGGCGATATCGCAGGCTTCCTCTTCAGTCAGGAGCCTTTCGATATCGATGCCGATGCCGCGGAACCGCCCCGAAGAGCCGGCAATGGCAATCGCCCGCTCATGGCTGTGGGAAATCGCGCCGATCACGCCTTCGGGCCAGATCGGCGCGCGGTCCTCACCCATACCGGGAAAGCTGGAGCGGCCGGTGAGACGGCGGATGGCTTCGGCCGCGCATCTGCGCCCGGCGATGAACTCCGCCTTGCGTTTGGGCAGGGCGTGTAAAAGCTGCGGCGGCAAGGGAGGGACCTCGCCGCCGCAACCCTCATCGGCGCTGTAATGAAGGGTGAGGCAATGGCAATCGCAGCTGTCGTCCGGCCAAGGCCAGATGGCCTCCGGTGGATCGCCGGAGACGGCTTTGCGATGAAACGCCGTTGCAATGGCCATGTCCGTCACCTTCATCCAGCGGCCTAGATCATGCGCTCACGCTTTTCGCCATCCCGCGTCTGTTCAGGCCGCAAGCGTTGCGCCGCCATCGACGACGATCTGCTGCATCGTCACGTGGCCTGCCTGATCGGAGGCGAGGAACAGCACCGTATCGGCGATATCGTCCGGCCTCGCGATCTTGCCGAGCGGAATGCCGAGCTTGAACTGATCGGGCAGGCCGGCGACCAGCCGGTCCTTGCCGGAAGGATCGCTCAACATGCCGGCAAGCATCGGCGTATCGGTGGAGCCGGGGGAAACGACATTGCAGCGCACGCCATAAGGCGCAAGCTCAAGGGCGGCGCAATGGCTGAGGCTGACCAGCGCCGCCTTGGAAGCGCAATAGGCCATCATGCCGATGCGCGGCACGACGGCGGCATTGGAGCCGACATTGACGATGGCGCCGCGCCCCTGCCGCTTGAAGGTGCCGCTCCATTGCCGCAGCATATAGAACGGCCCGGCGGCATTGACATCCATGCAGGCCTTCCAGTCCTCTGGCGTCAGGCTTTCGCTGTCGCCGAGCCGTAAAATTCCGGCGGCATTGACCAGAATATCGAGCCCGCCCCATTCGCTCTCTATCGCCTTGCAGGCCGTCTCCACCGCCGCCGCGTCAGTGATGTCGAGCGCGATCTGGCGGAAGGGGGCCTCCGCCGTGTCAGCCAGAAGGTCGAGGCCGATGACCTCGGCCCCTTCCTCGATGAAACGTTCGGCGATGCGGCGGCCGATGCCCTGGGCCGTGCCCGTCACCAGCACGCGCCGTCCGGTAAATCTCTGTTGCGTCATCTTGTCCGTCCGCTCAGGCTGCGAGCCGCTTTTCTTCGATCAGCGTCCACCAGGCGGAAAGTGTCGGCACACGGGCCAGCTCATCGAAGCCGACGGTGACACCGCGCTCCTTCAATTCGCCGGCGAGCTTCATCACCTGCAGCGAATCCAGCCCGTAGAAGATCAGGTTTTCATCGGGGTCGATATCGCTTTCATCCTCCACCATCTGCAGGACGCGGGCTTTCAGCCATTCGCGGGTGCCGGTGGCCTCGCCTGCGCCGACAAGGCTTGCGGTGTCGATCACCACGCCGCAGCGCGTCGCCACATATTGCAGCGCCATGCGGTGTTCGGCCTCGGAAAAATCGGCGACACCGTCACCGATCATGAAGGGCTGAATATCCTTCATGAAGGCTTCAACCGCCGTCATCATGCAGCCGATATGGGCGTAAACGCCGCCGACGATGATCTGGTCGCGGCCCCAGCCTTTCATGCGCTCAGCAAGATCGGAACGCTGGAAGGCGCTGTAGCGCCATTTGGTCAAAACCACGTCGTCGGGCGTCGGCGCGAGCTTGTCGACCACCTTCTGCAATTCGGGATCGACGACAGTAAGACCCGGTCCCCACATGTCGTTCAGCAGCGCGCGGTCGCCGGGCGGCTGGTTATGCGGCTGGGCGGTATAGATGACCGGCACGCCGTTCTGAACGGCCCATGCCTTCACCTTGGCGAGATTGTCGATGAGGGCCGTGATCAACTTGCCGTCCGCCTCGTAGAACCGCAGGAAATAACGCTGCATGTCGTGGATGAGAAGCACGGCGCGTTTCGCATCGGGCTGCCATTTTGTCTTGTTGGCCGGAAAGCTCGCGGCGACCGGCATCGGATAGTCGGAAATGGTGGGGATCGTCATGATGACCTCGGTTTTTTGCTGCGCCGGCTCGGGCGGCGCGTAATCTTTGGAATTGGGGACGCCCTTTTGAGCGTCCCTTTCGGTTGGCGCTGCCTGTCAGGCGCTGATGGCGACGGGGGCCATCAGCAGGTCGCGCAGGCGCTTCTTGTCGATCTTGCCGACGGCGGTGAGCGGCATGGCCTCGATGAAGCGCACGCGGTCCGGCAGCTTGTAATCCGCGACGCCGAGACCGGCGAGATGCTGGCGGATGGCCGGCGCCCTAAGCGCGGGATTGCGCGACACGACGAAGACGCAGCTTTTTTCGCCGAGAAGTTCGTCCTGCATCGCCACCAACGCCGCGTGCGTCACATCCGGATGCCGCAGGATCAGGTTTTCCACCTCTTCCGAGGCGACCTTTTCGCCGCCGCGATTGATCTGGTCCTTCACCCGGCCAACGACCCGCAGATAACCTTCGGGCGTGCGCTGCACGACGTCGCCGGAATAATAGAAGCCGTCCTTATCGAAGACCCGGGCGCTGTGTTCGGGGGCGCGGTAATAGCCCCGGAACGTGTAGGGACCACGGGTCGCCAGCATGCCGGCTTCGCCCTCGGGCACGTCGTTGCCGTCCTCGTCAACGATGCGGATTTCGTCGTCCGGGCTGATCGGCCTGCCTTGCGTGGTGAAGACGATATGGTCGGGGTCACCGAAGCGGGTGTAGTTCACCAGACCTTCCGCCATGCCGAACACCTGCTGCAGATCGCAGCCCAGCACCTCCGGCACCTGGCGGGCGAGCGCTTCGGCGAAGCTTGCGCCCCCAACTTGCAGGAGCTTGAGGGATTTCAGCCGTTCGCGATGGGCGGGAGCCGCCTGCAGCCACAGCGCCACCGCCGGCGGCACCAGCGGCACAATGTCAACGCGATGTTTTTCGATCAGATCGAAGCAGGCAAGCGGCTCCGGATTGGCGGCCATGACCACGGCACCGCCGGCGTGGAACACCCCAAGCGCGCCGGGTGAGCTCATCGGGTAATTATGCGCCACCGGAATGGCGCAGAGGAAGCGGGTCTGCGGCGACAGTTCGCAAATCTCCGCGCTGGCCCGGGCGCTGTAGTCGTAGTCGTTATGCGTCCGGGGGATCAGTTTCGGCGTTCCGGTGCTGCCGCCGGAAAGCTGGAACAATGCCACCTCATCGGCGGCGGAAGGGGCGTAAGCCGGTGGATTTTCGGCCGGGGCGGCCAGCTTCTGCTCCAGGCTGCGCTGCGGATCGGTTTCGCCGAGCAGCAGGGTCACGGCAAGCTTTGGAGAGACCGCCTTCAGCGCCTCCACAAATGTGTCATCGGCGAAAAGCTCGTGGCTGCGTGAGGCGATCACCAGCTTCGGCGCGATCTGCTCCGCATAGGAGGTCATTTCCAGTCGGCGATGGCTGAAAAGCGCATTGACGGGGGCGGCGCCGATTTTGATGAGCGCGAAAAAGACGAGATAGAACTCGGCTATGTTCGGCAATTGCACCAGCGCCGTATCACCCCTGCCGATGCCTGCGGCGGAGAGATGTCCGGCCAGATTGGAGGATTGCCGGTCGAGGTCGGCGTAGCTGAAACGACGGTCGCCGCAGATCAGCGCTGTGGCGTCCGGCCGGCGCTCCACCTGTTCGGCGAGAATGCCGCTCAGCGGCCGGTCGATCCAGTAGCCGCGTTCGCGGTATCGGCGAACGAAATCCTCGGGCCAGCGTTGGAATTCGATTGTCATGGTTTGTCCCTGGAAAAATTAGGCCGCAAGACCGCAGGCGTTCAGCATGGTCTTGAGCTTGGTCTGCACCTCGGCCCATTCGGATTCGGGCTCCGAGGCCTCCACGATGCCCGCGCCGGCGAAGAGCCGCACGGTTTCCCGCTGCACGGTGCCGCAACGGATCGTCACCACCCATTCGCCATTCCCTTGCGAATCCGTCCAGCCGACCATGCCGGTGAAGAGGCCGCGCTCGAAAGGCTCGACGAAGCGGATGAGGCGATGGGCGCGCTCGGTGGGGAAGCCGCAGACGGCTGGCGTCGGGTGCAGCAGGCAGGCAAGCTGCAGCGCATTGGTTTCCGGATCGGCGAGACGGCCTTCGATGCGGGTCGAAAGATGCCAGAGCGCCGCCGTATTGATGAGGGAGGGTTTTTCGGGAACATCGAGTTCCGCGCAGACCGGCGAAAGCAGCGAGCGGATATCCTCGATGACGAGGCTATGCTCGTAATGATCCTTTTCCGAGGCCGAGAGCCGATGCGCATTGGCCTTGTCCGCCGCCGGATCGACCATGCGTTTTGCCGATCCCGCCAGCGGGTTCGAGGTGATTTTCTCGCCCTGCTTGCGAATAAGAAGTTCCGGGCTGACGCCGATCAGGTCGCCGCCATCGGGCAGCGGAATGCGGAACTGGTAACCTTCGCGGTTCTGTTTGGCCAGACTCGCCAGCAATCTTTCGACATTGACCTCGGAGGCGAAAGTCAGTTCACGCATGACGGAAAGCACCGCCTTGCGGACTTCGGAATGGCGGAAATTGACGATGGCATGTTCGACGGCATGCTTGAAACCGCTCTCGTCCGGCAGGCTGTTCTGGCCGACAAGGGCGGGCATGGCCGAATCGGCGGCGATCGGCTCCGCATCCTTGGAATTCCATTCATAGTTGTATGGGATATATAGGCATGAGGGTTCGCTGACATCGAAGGGGATCGCGCCGATGGCGATTGGGTTCTCCTGTCCCTCCCGCTGCGCACGCTCGAACGCGCCGGCCAGTGCCTGCTGCAGCGGGCTGGCAATGACTTCGCCGCCCCGGGCAGGAATCGCTATCTTTTCGCGAATGCCCTTGGCGCGCAATTGCCCGCTGCCGGACGTAAACAGAAATTCTCTATTAAATTCAGTAATTTCGTCGGATTCGACGTCATTCGTCCTGAGTGCTCCCGTTTTCATGGGATGCCTCCTGTGCGAGTGGTTGACGATGGCTTATACTTGAGTATGCTAATCATGTTTTGTCAACCGGTACAAACTCACATGCTAAATTTAACCCCGATGCAGGTGGCCTATTGGGTCGGCCGCGAGGCGGATGGAATACTCGGGAAAGTTACGCCGCATCTTTACCTCGAATTCGACGGGCAGGCGGTGGATGCGAAAAAACTGGCCGTTGCCGTGGAAAGGCTCTGCCGGCGTCACCCCATGCTGAGCCTCAGGATCGATGCGGAAGGCCATCAGTCCGTCGATCCTGCCGGCCGGCCGCTCCGCCTCGATGTGGAGGACATGGCCGCGCTTGATTCGGAGGCGCTTGCACGCCGTCTTGAGGCGAAGCGCGAGGAATGGAGCCATCGCCGGGCCGATCTTCGCTTTGCCGCACCGGCGGCGATTTCGCTGAGCCTCTTGCCGGAGGGACGTTGCCGTCTGCATGTGGACACAGACATGCTGGCCGTCGATCCCGCCAGCGTGCGGATGGTGATGGAAGACCTTGCCCGTTTTTACGAGACGGCGTCAGGCGCAGCCGAAACCCGGACTTTCGAAGCAGTGACCCCGTCGTTTTTCGACTGGGCGGAACGTCTCATGTCCGATCCGGACTTGCGGGGCCTGCGCGAAAGGGACCGCCTGTGGTGGCGGCAACGGCTTGCCGATGTTCCGGACGCGCCGCCGTTGCCGTTTTTGTCCGATGAACCCTCGCGCGCCGTTCACACGGACCGGCTCGCCACGCTGCTTTCAGCGGCGGAGCGTAGCAGTCTGGAGCGGACAGCGCGGCGTTTTTCCGTGACGACATCGACCCTTCTGCTCGGTGTTTTCGCACTGGCGCTGTCTCAGGCGTCGGGGGCGGAAAAATTCCGGCTTTCAGTGCCGGGTTTCTGGCGCGCGCCGCTGGTGCAAGGGGTCGATGAGATCGTCGGCGAATTTTCCAACGCGCTCGTGCTCGGCGTCGATATCAGGCCTGAAGAAACGCTCGAGGCGCTGCTTGGTCGGCTGTTCGATGAGATGAACGGGCTTCTCGCACACCAGTCCTATCCGGGTGTCAGCGTGATGCGCGATCTCTCCCGCCAGCGCGGTGGTTTGCAGACCTCGCCGGTGGTTTTCACCGCAGGCGTCGATCTTCCGGGCGGGGAGCTGTTTTCGGAACGGGTCGGGCGGGTGTTCGGTCCGATGGTCCACACCGTCTCGCAGGGGTCGGGGGTGGCGCTGGATGCGCAGGTGGCGGCGCTGGATGGCGGTCTGCTGATCAACTGGGATGTGCGGCTCGATGCGCTGCCGGAACGCTGGCTGCGCGCCCTGTTCGAAACCTACGTCGCTCTTCTCCGCCGGATCGCGGAAAGCCCCGATCTCGCTTGCGAAAGCGTGGAGAGATTGGTCGCGCAGCGGTCGGAAACGGCAGCCGAGGCAAAAGGAAAATCCATGGAACGTCCCCTCTCACCCCTGCAACAGGCCTATCTGCTCGGGCGCGGCACCCATCTGCCGCTGAGCGGCGTGGCCATGCAGGAGTTCCGCGAATATCGGGGCGATATCGACCCGGAACTGCTGCGGTCGCGGCTTGCCGCGATGGTTGCGAGACATGAAAGCCTGCGCACCCGCATCGACGAGCGACGGCTGGTGCAGATGGTCTCCGATGAGCCGAAGATCAATCTCGATCTCGTCGATCTTTCGGCCCTGTCTCTTTCGCAAGCCGAGGCAAGGATCGACACGGTGCGACGGGATTTTTCCCATGCACATTTCGATCTCGCAGCCTCGCCATGGCAGGTCACGGTGTTTCTTATGCCGGATGCAGGGCCGACGGGGCCTAAGATCGTGGTCTTCCTGCGTTTCGATGCGCTTATCCTTGATGGGCGGGCCATTGCCAGCCTCGCGGCGGAACTCTTCGATGGCGTCGTGCCGCCGGAAGCCGCCGCAACGGTCGAAACGCCGAAGGAGGATATCTCAGCTGCCCGTGCCGGGGATGCCGCCTATTGGGCTGAAAAGTTGAAAGATGCCGAGGTGCCCTCGCAACTGCCGTGGAAAGCACCGCTCGAAACCATTCCAACCTCGCGTTACAGCCGCCGGAGCCTGACTGTCGAAAAGCCGCGTTTCACCGCCTTTTCACGCATCGGTGCGAAAGAGCGGCTGTTCAAGAATTCGGCGCTGACGGCCGTTATTCTCGATGTGCTCTCGCTCTGGCTCAACGAAGGCGCGCTCGTCGTCGGCATTCCCGTCGCGCCGCAGGTGGAAGGCGCCTTCGCAAACCGCTCCAGCTTCGTCGCCGTCCAATGGGATGCGGCCAAGAGTAGTTTTGCGGAGCGGGCGGCAGGTCTCCAGACGGATGTGCTGGAAGGGCTGAACCATCTCGCCTTTTCGGGTATCGATCTCAATCGTGTACTTCTCAATGCCAATCCGGGCGGGCTCGCCTTGCCGGTGGTGATCACCAACGGTCTGACCTGGCCGACGCTTTCATCCGAATCGACGATGCAATGGACCGGCGGGCTTACCCAGACGCCACAGGTGGCGCTGGATTTCCGCTTTTCGCAGAATCCGCAGGGCGATCTCGTGCTCGATATCGACTATGCCGAGCAGGCGATCGATGCGGCGATGGTGGCGGATATTCTCGCCGCCATCGAGCGTGCGATTGCCTGGATCGCCAATAACGGCGCTTTCTCCTTCAACGCACGCGATATTGTCGACCTGTCCCACTACCGGCTGAACGGCGACGAGAGAAACTTCGCCTGCCCGCCATTTCTGGAACGGATCGCCGGCCATCTTTTCGAGGGCGACCCGTCGCGCACGGCGCTCGTCAGCGGCAAGCGACGTATCTCCTATGGCGAACTCGGTCAGATGGTGGCAGGGGCGATGGCGGGCCTTAAGGCGCGCGGCATCGGCCGCGGTGATGTCGTGGCCGTGTGCCTGCCGCGCAGCCCGGAACATACGGCCATCACGCTCGCCGTAGCGCTGATGGGTGCGGTCTGGGTGCCGGTCGATGCCGGCTCGCCGGAAGATCGCCTGCGCTATCTGCTAACCAATTGCCGCCCGGCGATCATCGTCGCCCGCAGCGTTCCGCAGGGTTTCGACGCTGTCGATCCGGCGGCGCTTCTGTCCGCGCCCGCACCGGCTGGCGCACCCGTTACCATGGAGGAGGTGGCGGCGCTCTCCCAAAGCGAGGAGCCTGCCTATTATCTCTATACCTCCGGCACGACGGGCAAACCGAAATGCGTCGTGCTTTCCAACCGCGCCACGGCCAATGTCATCGGCAGCACGCTTGCGGAATGGGCGGTGACGGATAGCGATGTGTTCATCTCCGTCACGCCGCTGCATCACGACATGTCTGTCTTCGATGTTTTCGGCGCGCTCGTCGCAGGAGCGACCCTGGTGTTGCCGGAACCGGGCGAGGAAAAGGATGCGGTGCGCTGGAACGAGCTGGTGGCCGAACATGGCGTCACCCTCTGGTGCTCGGTGCCGGCCATTCTCGAAATGCTTCTCTCCTGCCGCCGTGGCGACCAGCTTGCTTCGCTGCGGCTCGTGGCGCAGGGCGGCGATTACATCAAGCCGATGATTATCGAAGAACTTCGCCGGCTGAAGCCCGGCCTGCGGCTGATATCGCTCGGCGGCCCGACGGAAACCACGATCTGGAGCATCTGGCACGAGATCGTTGCGGAAGATGTGGCGGCCGTGCCCTATGGCCACCCGCTGCCCGCCAATCGTTACTTCGTCCTCAACGATCAGGGTGGCCATTGCCCGGCCGGTGTCGTTGGCCGCATCCATACGGCCGGCGTGAATGTGGCAATCGGCTATCTCGAAGATGGCGCGATTACCCAGACGGATTTCGTGACGGTTGCCGATCCCGAAGGAAACCCCGTGCGGGCGTTCCGCACCGGAGACCGGGGCCGTTACCGGCCGGATGGCAAAATCATGTTTGCCAGCCGCGTCAATGGTTACGTCAAGGTGCGCGGCGTGCGCGTTTCGCTGCCGGATGTGGAAAACGAGCTTATCCGCCATCCTTCCATCCAGCGCGTTCTGGTGGTGGACTACGGCGTCGAACAAAAGGGCGAGGCGGCCATCGGCGTGCTTTACGTCGTTGCGCCGGGCCTTGAACTCCCCACCGCCGATCTGCGCAATTTTGCCCGCCAGCATCTGCCGGAATCGCATGTTCCCGGTCGGTTTCTCAAGGTCGACGATCTGCCGCTTTCGGCCAACGGCAAGCCGGATCGCCGTCGCGCCCGCGAATTGCTGACCGGTGCTGCGGAACCGGCAAAAATCTCCGCCCGTGCGGCTCCCGCCGTCGATCAGGGCGACCGCCGGGTGCTGGATATCTATCTCGGCGTGCTGGGTAAAAAACCGGCGAATGTGGATGCGAACAGCGACCTGCTGGCGCTCGGTCTTCTGCCTTCGCATCTGAAAACCGTCTCGGCTGAAATCCGCACTGCCTTCGGCGTGGAGCTCACACCGCAGCAGCTTTTGCGGTGCCGCAACGCCAGACAGGTGACTTCGCTCCTGGCCGCCCGGGCGGCGTGAACCCAATCATTTCGGGTGGCACTTCGCGCCCGATAACGGAAATTGTGCAAGGAAAAACAGATGGCGCATATCGATCCTGCCGGCGGCTGGCTTCCACTGACGCAGCCGCAACTCGATTTCTGGGAGGAGTTTTCCTTCCATCCCGACGAACCGGTTTCCACCGTCGCCCATTACATCGATCTTTCCGGTGCGGTGAATGAAAGCGCGCTCATCGAGGCGATCAAACGCACCGTGCGCGAATCCGAAGTCCTGTCGATCCGTTTCCGCATCGGCGACGATGGCGAGACACCGCAGCAATGCTGCGATCCAAGCCGTGCCCCTGTGGTGGAGCTTGTCGATCTTCGCGGCGATGCCGCTCCCCTGGAGGAGGCGCTGCGGCGCATGAACGCGGATGTGGAAGCAAGGCTCGATCTCAGAACCGACAGGCTTTCGGCGCAGCTGCTCTACCGTATCGCCGACGATCGTTATCTCTGGTACATCCGCGCCCATCATATCGTCGTTGATGGTTATGGCCTGACGCTGGTGGAGCAGCGTTGCGGCCAGCTTTACGGGCACTATTGCGGCAAAGGCGAAGCGGGTCCGGATTTCCACCCCTTCGGCGATTTCCTTGCCGAAGAGGATGCCTACAGGCAAAGCCGGCGTTTTGAAAAGGACCGCGATTTCTGGGCGGCCTATCTTGCCGCACCCGCCGATCTGCCGGTGCTGGACAAGGATTGCGAGGACTATGGCGGCGGTGGCCTGCATACGGACGCGGCCTTGCCGCAGGGTTTCAGCACGCGGTTGCAACAGGTGGCCGGCGCAACGGAGATAGGCTGGCCGGACCTTCTGGTGCTGCTATCCGGCCTTTATCTCCACCGTGTCCTGCCGCGGCCGGATCGCGATGTGCTGACCTTGTGGCTGCCCTTCATGAGCCGTTGGGGCAGCGTCGGCGCGCATATGCCGGCCATGCTCGTCAATATTTTGCCCTTCCATCTCACCATCGAGCCGGGAGAGAGCCTCGGCGCATTTCTCACGCGCAACGCCGCCAATCTGCGAAAGCAGCGCCTGCATGGCCGCTACCGCATCGAGCAGATCGCCGCCGACCGGGAAATCCCGAAGGGCCGGCGCTTCTTCTTCTCGCCGCTCATCAATGTCCTGCCTTTCAGCGCGCCGGTCTTTGCCGGGCTTACCGTTGTCAGGCACATCCTCGCCAACGGTCCCGGCGACGGTTTCAACCTGACCTTCCGTGGCGAAGATGACGGCAGCGAGCTGAACCTGCATATCGATGCGGATTCAGCACTGACGCAAGCGGAGGATTTCGCCCGTTACCGCGAGGAGTTGCCATTGTTCCTCGATGCCATGCTGCGCGAGGAGGCGCTGACGCTTGCGGCGGCGGAGGCGTCCACGGCGTTCCGTCTGGCGGTTTGAAGGGGGGGACGACTGTGGGTGAATGCCAGACCGGCTTCAGAGTGTGAGGATGGGCATATGTTGCCGATAAAGACGGATAGTCCCTTTTCCGTCATGCCGGACTAGATCCGGCATACAGCCACGGCGCGTCTGCGCCGTGAAAGGACTCTCTCGCGATCAAGGACTTGATCGCACTGGACCCCGGACCAAGCCCGGGGTGACGGCGCGGCCGCACCAATACATTCTCATCAGCGTTCACAGGCAAAAATAACCCGGCTCCGCTAAGGCGAAGCCGGGTTTTTCTTGCCCAATTCCAGCTCAGGCGAGTGTCGTCAGCGCGCGGCTCGAAGCGCCGGCTTCGGCAAAGCGGCTGAAGACGCCGCTGGTGGTGTTGCGCAGCCGTTCGACATCCTGCGGGCCGTAGCGGTCCGAACGGTAGCTCATCAGCACGCGAATGGAGCGCTCGCCGCCGATCATCTCTTCCATCACCTCGAATTGCAGTCCCAGCATGGATTCATGCTTGTCGGGGTCGATCTGGCGGAACTCCACCGGTTTGCCATCCGGCCCGGCAAGAGTGCCGTTCAGCTTGTTCTTGGCGTGGATCTGGATAAAGACCTCGAACAGATGGTCGCGGCCGGGCGTCATGCCCAGCGCTTCCTCGACGAGATCGATCGGGATTTCGCTATGTTCCAGCGATCCGTTGATGGTGTTCTTCACCGAAGAAATCAGGTCGCCGACGGTCATTGTCTCGCCGAAACGCACGCGATGGGCGACAACCGTGGTGAAATAGCCGATCGTATCGAAATAACCGCTATCGGTGCGGCCTGAAGCCGAGGTGCCGACCACGAGATCGCTTAACCCGCCGAGATGGCGCAGCGATGCGGCAATGGCGGCGTAAACCACGTTGAACAGCGAGGCGCTGTTCTGCTTGGCAATGGCGTAAAGCCCGTCGCTGACATGTTTTTCCAGCTTGAATTCGATCCAGCCGCCCGCCGGTGCTTCGTCCTGCGATGCCTCGTGCGGCGTGCTGTCCTGTCCGTTGAGGGTAAGGCCTTTCGGCGCATCCCGCAGCATATCGGTCCAGTAGGCGAGGTGGCCGGCATTGACGCCTGACGCGACCTGTTTTCTCGCAAATTCATGGAAGGGCGCCGGCTTGGTGGCAAAGACCGGGGCCTTGCCCGCCGCCCTTGCCCGGTAGGCCTCGGTCAGCTCGTCCATCATCAGGTTCACCGACCATTCGTCGAGTACGATGTGATGGAAAAGGAAGGAAAGCACCTGACGGCCGGTCTGCGCATCCTTAAGGAAGCGCAGCCGCATCGGCAGTTCACGCGCAAGATCGAACCTCCAGCTGGCCTCCGCGTGCCGGTCCACACCTTCGCTTTCTTCGCTGGTCCAGAACCATTTGTAACCGGGCAGATCGTGCATCGGCACGATCTTCTGCAGAACCGTATCGTCTTCGACGTAGAAATGGGTCCGCAGGCCGGGATGGCGCTCGATGATGTCGAGGAAGGCGCATTCGAAGGCATTCTCATCCACGGGATCAAGGAAATCGAGCGCGAAGGGAATGTTGAAGATTTCGCCGAAGCCGAAGGCGGCATAGGCCTTCCAGAGCGACATCTGCGCCAGCGAAAGCGGCGCTGTGAGCGAGCCGCTCGCGGTCGCCTCGGCCTGTGCGGGTGCTGCGGTTTCGAGCCGGGTCGCCTGTTTTGCGAGCGAGGCGGCGGTCGGGTAGCTGAACAGGTCGTTGAAGCGCAGCTCGATGCCGTGGTTGCTGAGAAGACGTCCGATGATGCGCGTCGCAATCAGCGAATGGCCGCCGAAATCGAAAAAATCGTCATCCGGCCCCATGTAGGGCGCAACGAGCGCTTCACGGAATTCCGCAAGGATCGTTGCGACGGTGTTGTCGTCGTTCTCACCGGAAGCAGCGGGCGAAAGGGCTGCCTGCTGCGGTGTCGCCACGGCGTTTTGGGGGACGATGTCGGAAAAATCAGCGCCGCCTTCGAGATGGCTGACGAAGCGCTCCAGCAGGAAGGCCGTCGCATGCGGCGATGTCTCCCTGCCGCCCGTCAGTTCGAGGCGGATATCGCCGGCGGCTGTCGGGCCGGCGGCAAGCGTCAGGCCGAGACCGGATTGCAGGGAGGGCAGGGGCAGGTGCTCAAACTGGAGCCCATGCTCCGATATGGCCTGAACGGGTGTCGCAAGCGCCTGCAGCGTGAAGGTGGCGGTTCCGCCCTCATTGTCGTTTCGCCGCTCCAGACCGGACAGCACGGCTTTTTCAGCCTGTTCGGGTGATTGGTCGCGGGAGATCGATACCTGTGCCGCAGCCTCGGCTGACATCGGCATTGAAGCGCCGACGCCGGGCTGCAGGCGCAGGGTTACTGTCTCGGGACCGCCGGTTTTCGCGAGGAAAAGGGCAAAACGCGATCCGGCGCGCGCCAGAAGCGCATTCGTCGCCGCGGAACTGTTGAGGCCGAGTAAGGTGGCGGGAAGATCGACGCCATGGCTGTGGCTCGCCGGCTTGTCGATCCCGTTTTGCCGCAGCGCCACGACGGTCGAGCCGGAGGCCGGACGTTGCAGCCAGCCGAGCGGAAGCGGATCGACACTGTTACTTTCGACCGCGCGCGGCGAAAGCGGTCTCGGTGTCTCACCGGCATAGGCCGCCGTAATGCCTTCCAGCAGGATTTGCGGCGAGAGGACTTCGCCGAGCAGGCCGTGGACCAGAAATGCCAGCAGGATTTCTCCCTCGCTCAAAAGCACGACGGCCTGAAACGGCGGGTCGGTCTCGGCATCGAAGGGCCTTGCCTGCAGGTCGTGCAGCAAAGTCAGGGCCTCGCCTGCCGATGGAACATGCATTAGCTGCACGATGGATGCGGACGGGGCCTCGATGCTCTTGGCAAGCGTGCCGTCCTCGCCGAAGGCAAAGCGTGCACGAAGTTCGGGCCAGACTTCGCAAAGCGTCTTCAGCGCCGAGGTCAGGCGCAGCAGATCGCACTCTTCACCGATGCGATAGGCGAGAAGGGCGCGGAAGACCTGATCGGGATCCTGAAACTGCTCGAACCAGACCCGTTCTTCGTATTGGCTCGGCGGGGCTGCATCCCCCCTGTCGAAAGTTTCTTCGATGCGACGTGCGAGCATACGCGTATTGTCTGCTGCCATGGTCCTCTCCTTGGAAATATTCGGGAATCGCGCTCCGGCGCGAAAAGTGCTGTGTCGTGGGATCAATGTCCCGCGCGCGACCGTTCGATGAGCGCCTGCCAGGCGGCAAGCGTGGGCTGCCGGGCCAGATCCTCATAATCGAGCCGCGTCCCGGCAAGCTGGGAAAGCGGTGGCATCAGCCGCATGAGGGCAAGCGAATGAAGCCCGCGACCGAACAGGTTGTCCCCCGGTTCGATGTCGCGCACTTCATCGTCGAGAACCCTGGCGATAAGGGCCTTGAGTTCCGTCATCGTCGTTTCCGCCTCCGGCATGGTGTCCGCCGCGATTGCCGGTTCACTCATCGAAATGATCGTGAACGCCGCTGGCGCCGCGCCGCCAGTAACCGGAAGCGCGAGTCCATTTGGGGTTGGCGCCGAATTCTTCGACCAGAAGGGCGCGAACCTCCTTCGCAGCCTTCGATTCGCAGGCGACCCAGCTGAAGAAATCGCCCTTCGGCAGGTCAAGCTTGCGCAGCGCACCCGCCAGCGCGTCGTGGTCGGTTCCGTTCTCCGTCTTCTGCGTCACCCAGACGATAGACGCATCCGCCTTCGTCGTGAGCTCCAGCCGGTCGGCATCCGTCTCGACCTCGATCAGCGCGACGACGCGGGTGCCCTCAGGCATTTCCTCCAGCCGCCGCGCCAGCGCGGGAAGGCCGGTATCGTCGGCAATCAGCAGATGCCAGTCGTAGGTGAAGGGAACGGTGAAGGAGCCGCGCGGACCGGCGATCCACGCTTTGTCACCCGCTTTGGCGGCCTTCGCCCAGTTGCTGGCGGGGCCGTCGTGATGGGTGGCGAAATCGATGGCGAGTTCGCCCTTTTCGGCGTTGAAGCTGCGCGGCGTGTAGTCGCGCGCTAGCGGGCGCGGCGCACCTTCCGGGAATTCAATGCCGTTCGGGCCGATCACCGGCAGGCTCGGTTCGGTTTCGCCGGGCTGGGCAAAGAACATCTTGACGTGGTCGTCGAAACCGAGGCTCGCAAAGCCCTCCAGTTCCGGCCCGGTCAGGACGATGCGGACCATGGACCGGCTGAGCTTTTCGACACGCGCGACGTTGAGCGCGCGCAGCGCGACGGGGTGGCGATGGCGTTTGGGAGTGCGGTCCGGAATGGGGGAATCTACGGTTTCTGGCATGCTCATGCTGTTGTCTTTCCTGGGATATCGCCGACGGGTTCGGCGGTTTCGCTGTCCCGGGTCGGCGTGCCGGACGATCGCGCATTGGGGGGGCTCGTCCGGCGCGATGTTCCGGCGTCGTTGCGTCAAGATGCGCGAACCATAACAGGCGGTTTCGGCCCCGGCAATATAACTTTCTCCAAAAACTCAAGTTTATACCCGGCACGTAAATCGTGCCGGGATTGGCTTTGGATAAAGCCGTTCAGCGGCGGCCTGCCCAGCTTTCCACCTCATCCAGTGTGTGCAGGGCGCTCGGGATTGAAGGCGTCGTGACCCTGGTGGAATCGAGGAAAACGATCCTTTTCTCGCGCGCCGGTTTTACGAAACGCTCCCAGCCGGGAATGATCTTTTCAAGGGCGGCGCGCGTTCCGGCCTCGCCGCGGGCGGGGCTGGTATAGCTGTTCATCACCACCAGCAGATCGGGATTGAGCTTGCCGAAGGCATCGGCGCTCAGCGGCATCATCAGGGTCGAGCCCATGCCGCCCGAAGAGGCAGCGTTGTCGATCTTCAGGCGGGTATAACCCAGATCCTCCAATGCCTGCACCGCGCCGGACATATCACCCACCGCATTGATCTGGTCGGTCAGCAGGATCGCGAGATAGGTCTTGCCCTTGATATCGTCGCCCAGCGTCTTTTTGACGGCGGCGAGCTTCGTGTCATAGGTCTTCCGGCGCTCGGCAAAGACATCGCTTCGCCCGACCAGGGCGGCAAGGTTTTCTTCGACGCTGAAACCGTAGGCATGGCCGGTGCTGACTTTTTGCAGATAGACGGGGGCGACGGTGGAGAGCTGTTCGGCCTTGCCGCCATCCATTTCCGTGGCGACGATCAGGTCCGGTTGCAGCGCCCGCAGTTTTTCAAGGTCGATCTGGCCGACCGCGCCGAAACCCTTCGGTTTCGTGCGGCCTTCACCGAGAACGGTGTCGACGAAATCGACCGCGGTGGCGAATTTGCCGTCGCTGTTGCGGCCATAGGCGCCGACCACATTGGCGTCGAGATCCATCAGCGGCACGCCGAGCAGCGGCTCGTGCATGACGACGATGCGCTGTGGTTTTTCCGGAACGGAGACGCTGCGGCCGGCGGCATCGGTCACGCTGCGCTCGGCGGCGAGGCTCGTTCCGGCGGCCAGAAGTGCGGCGATGAGCATGGCAATTCGCATGGCATTTCCTTTATTCGATGTCTTCAGTGGCTGTTGGTTCTGCGCAGCGCCTGAAGGCGCAGCGTGAGGATGAAAAGCGGCACGCCGATCAGCGTCAGCGCAAGGCCGATCGGCATCGGCGTATCGGCCACCAGTCCGCGGGACAGGGCATCGGCCGTGACGACCAGAATGCCGCCGGTAAGCCCCGACAGGAAAAGCCTGGCGCGCCCGACGGCGGGCGAAACGAAGGTGGCGAGATGCGGGGCGATAACGCCGAGAAAGGTCAGCGGGCCGACGGCCGTAACCGAGGAAGCGCTGAGGATGACCGCAAAAACAATGACGAGCGGCCGCGAATGTCTGACAGTTTCGCCGAGCGCCATGGCCATTTCATTGCCGAGATCGAAGACCGCGAGCGCCCGGCCGATGAGAAAAATGCCCACAAGGCTTGCGGCGAAAAGGGGCGCAAAAACGAAGATGGTCGACCAGCTTGCCTGAAACAGCGAACCCGCCATCCAGTCGGCCAGCGACAGCGAGGTTGCGGCCGGTGTGTAGAGTAGAAGCACGGAGGAGACGGAGGAAAGCGCCGATTCAATTGCGATGCCCATCAGCAATATGGCAAGGCCGCTCGAGCGTTCCCTTCCGACGAGGGCGATGAGAAGGAAGGCGACGGCCAGACCGCCGCCGACGGCAGCGAGCGCCACCAGCGTCTTGGGTGCGGCCGGCACCAGCACCAGAAGCAGCATGATGGTGGTCATCGCCCCCTGGCTCAGACCGAACAGGCCGGGATCGGCGAGCGGGTTGCGGGCGACGGATTGCAGTATGGCGCCTGCCAGCGCCACGCTCCAGCCGGCCATGAAACCGATGAGGATGCGCGGCAGCCGCACCGTCCACAGCGCATAGGCCTGATCGCCGCCGAGGTGCCCGCCCACCAAGCCGCGCAGGAGATCGGCGAGGCCCGTTTCGGTATTGCCGAGGCTGACGGACAGGGCGGCGAGCGCCAGCGCCAGCACAAGCAGCGCAAGGCCGGCCTTCAGATTTCCGATGCCGATCTGCAGGCCGCTCGGAAGCCGGAGGACGGCTTTGCCGTCGGTGGCGAAATGCCGTTTCATGAAAGCCCCCTTCATGACAGTCCCCTTGCCGAAGGCGACAGATAGAAGCGCTTGACGATGACGATGAAGACGAGGCCGCCGAGCAGGTCCATGAACAGCCCGGTATTGACCACATAGGGCGCAAACAGGGTTTGCGCGCCAAGATCGGCCAGCACGCAGAGGCCCGCGCCGACAAGCGCGGAGGCCGGCAGGGCAAGCGTGAAATTCACGCCAACCAGCGGCCGGGTCATATGCGGTACGATGAGGCCGACGAAACCGATGGGGCCGCAGATCGCTACCGCCGAACCCGAGGCCAGCATGGTGGCGAAGAGTGCGACCCGGGAAATACGCGTAACATTCACACCGGCGGAGGCGGCCTTTTCCGCGCCCAGCAGAACCAGCGTCAGCGGCCGGGCGACCGCCCACAACATGACGAGCGCAATTGCGCCGATCCACCAGAAATCGGTGAGGCGCTCGGCATAGACGTGGTTGATATTGCCGCCCACCCAGCTGAGGAACTCGGCGCGGCGTGTGGGGTTGGAGAGAAGCAGGGCGTTGGTCACGCCGATCAGCAGCATGGAAACCAGCGCGCCGGAAAGGATGAGCGACAGGCCGCGCGGATCGTTCGCCCGCCCGGCGAGACGCGCGACGACGAAGCAGGCGGCAAAACCGAAGCCGGCGCCCGCGAGTGCTGCAAGGCCCTGCATTTCCGGAGAGAAATCGAACACCAGCGCACCGGCAATCACAAAAAGCGTCGCGCCGGCATTCAGCCCCAGGGTGGAGGGCGAGGCGAGGGGATTGCGCGCAAGCCCCTGCAGCACACAACCGCTGACGGCCGTCGTCGCCCCCACATAGATGGCAATCAGCGAGCGTGGGATCTGCTGATAGAGAAGCACCGACTGCTCATAGCTGTCGGCCTCGCCGCGCCAGAGCGTCGCCAGCATTTCGGCAGGCGGCATGTCGCCGGACATTACCAGCAGATTGATGGCGAGGATGGCAGCCAGCAGCAGCGCGGCGGCGAAAATCAGCGTTATTTTCGGGGTCATGCCGGAATGGCCTGTTCCTGCCGCTCCAGCCGGGGCACGCAGATGAGCCGCCCCTGCCGGGAGAAGATATCGGCTTCGAGATCGAAGACCTCGGCGACATTTTCGGACGTTACCGTTGTTTTCACCGGCCCGGATGCCAGAACCCGCCCGGCTTTCAGCATGATGACATCATCGGCGAAGGTGGAGGCGAGGTTGAGATCGTGCAGCACGACGATGACACTCTTGCCATGCCTGTCCGTCAGTTCGCGCACGAGGCTGAGAACGGCATATTGATATTTCATGTCGAGATGATTGACCGGCTCGTCCATCAGGATCACGTCCGTATCCTGCGCCAGCACCATGGCGATGAAGGCGCGCTGGCGCTGGCCGCCGGAAAGCGTGTTGACCTGCGCTTTCGCCTTGTCTTCCAGCCCGACGGTCTTCAGCGCCTCGGCAAAAAGCGCCCGGTCGCGTTCAGTCGGGCCGCCCGCAAGACCGTAGCGGGCATAACCGGCAAGCTCGATCAGCTCACCGAGCGTCATATAGTCAGGGCAATGGCACTCCTGCGGCAGATAGGCGATGCGCCGCGCCAGTTCGCGGCGTCCGATCTCGCCGATCGAACGCTCGCCGAGCCTTATCGCGCCCGATGACAAGGGCACGAAACCCATGATGGTCTTCAACAGCGTCGACTTGCCGCAGCCATTGGGGCCGACCAGCGCGGTGACGCGGCCTGATCTGAAACGGGCGGAAAGCCCCCGCAGGACGGGAACATGTCCATAGCTGGCGTGAAGGTCCGTGGCGTCAAGCACCGGATACAACTCCTGTTATTCATGCGCCCATGCGTCGAGAAGCCGCACGGTCTTTATAAGTATTTGAATTTAAACGTCTAACCCGTCAAAAAAGCATTACTTTCCGGCAGGCGCGACGGTGTGGTCTTGAAGCGACACTAAACTATAGTAAAACTCTCCACAAATCGAAATTTGCCGATTCAACGTGCAGACTTCCTGCCGGTTATTTCAGTCGAGGTGCATCATGTCAGTCGCAGCCAAGCTTCATGTCGGCATGTCGCTGGCCCCAACCTGGCTCAGCGGCGAGGCATGGCGGCGCGCGGACAGCGATATAAACGGGGTGTTTTCCAGCGATTATTTCGTCGATCTGGCGCAGCGCGCGGAGGCGGCGCATGTGGATTTCGTGTTTCGGCCGGATACGCTTTTTCTGCGCACCGAGGGGCTGGAGACCGGCGGCGGATTTGCCAGCATGGATCCGACCAT
The DNA here is from genome assembly GCF_053522725.1 of Agrobacterium sp. 16-172Ci. Taxonomy (NCBI): domain Bacteria; kingdom Pseudomonadati; phylum Pseudomonadota; class Alphaproteobacteria; order Hyphomicrobiales; family Rhizobiaceae; genus Agrobacterium; species Agrobacterium sp. 16-172Ci. The sequence goes on along the minus strand of NZ_JBNWBW010000012.1, from coordinate 40,615 downwards.
GCTTCTTGCGGCCATTGCGCGGGAAACCAGCCATGTCGGGCTGTTGTCCACCGTTTCGACCACATTTCTGCCGCCCTATGTGGTGGCCCGCCAGATCCAGTCGCTGAACTGGCTGAGCAACGGCAGGGCGGGGTGGAATATCGTCACGGCGCTTGAGGGGCACGAAAATTTCGGCCTGAAAGAGATGCCTTCGCCGCAGGAGCGTTACGAGCGCGCAGCGGAATTTACGCAGGTGGTGAAAGCGCTTTGGGCAAGCTTTCCGAACGAAGCTCTCAAACTCGACCGGGAAAGCGGGCGGTTTGCCGATTCCTCGTTGGTGCGGCCGGTGGCGCATGAGGGTAGGCATTTCAGCGTCAAAGGCCCGCTCAACCTGCCGTCCCATGCCAGCCGCATTCCGCTGGTGCAGGCGGGCGCTTCTCCCGAGGGCCGTGATTTCGCCTCGTCGGTGGCCGATGCTGTCTTTGCCTCGACGCCGGACATGCAGGCGGCCATCGAACTCAGGGCGGATTTGCGGCGGCGTGCCGAGGGCCACGGTCGCAACCCCGACGGCGTGAAGCTGATGCCGGGCCTCAGCCTCTATCTCGCGGAGACCGGCAGGGAGGCGCTGGAACTCTTCGCGGAGACCCATGCCCGCGCCAACCGCGCCCGCGCCTTTGCCTCCATCCGCGATATGACGGGCCTTGATCTCACGGACTGGCCGCTCACGCGGATCGTTACCGCCTCCGACCTGCCGCCGCCGCCGGAGACACCGAGAAGCCGCACCCATGCCGGCCTGCTGCGCCGGCTGATCGAACGGGAGACGCTGAGTGTTGCGGAATTATTGCGACGTCCGGAAGTGATGGGATCGGGCCATTGGCAGATCATCGGCACCGTTGAAGATGCCCTTGAGGCCATCCGCGAATGGGCGGCCGCCGGTGCTATCGACGGTTTCGTCGCAGTGCCCGGCGGTTCGGTGGCGTCCATGCGGCTGGTGCTGGAGCGGCTGTTGCCGAAGCTCGCCGATGCCGGGCTGTTCCGCACGGCCTATTCCGGCCGCACCTTTGCGGAGCATCTGGCCGAATAGGGTTACGCGCCGCCGGATTCGGCCGTCGCCTGTCTAGCTGCTTCGATAAGTCGGGAAAAATGCCGTTCGGTCTCGGCAGTGGCCACGAAGGATACGGTGGTGACGACACAACAGAGTTCGCCCTGGGCGTCGAAAACCGGCGCCGCCTTGCCCGTTAGGGCGGAGAACAGATGTTCATTGAGTTCCGCGCCACCCGCTTCGCGGATGGTTTCCAGAATGCCGGCATCGGGACGGGAGCCGCGAAAGGCGGCCGGTTGCAGCCTGCGCACGGCGGCTATCCTGTCCGGCGGCAGGTAGGCCTGAAAAACCAGCCCGCAGGCGCTGTTGTCCAGCGGCAGAACATCGCCGAGCGCCACGGTGCTGATGGAAAAGCTGGCGCTTCTCGCCCACCGCACCACGGTCGGGCCGCGTTCGGTCCAGATCGCCACGCCGCAGCTGGCGCCGATCTCGGAGGCAAGCGCATTCATCTGGCGGCCGGCGGTTTCGACCGGATTGATTCGTCTGAGCGCGCTGATGCCTATCCCAAGCGCGGCAGGTCCGAGATCGTAACTGCCGCTTGCGGGGTCCTGTATCACCAGCCCCTCCCGCACGAGGCTTTGCATGTAGCGATGCGCGGTGGAGCGGCCGGTGCCGGCGCGTTTGGCCAGTTCGCCAAGTGCCAGCGCCTTGTCCGATCTGGCGAGAAGATTGAGGAAACGCGCCGCTATCGACACCGACTGAATGAGGGCCGAGCGCTTTTCGCCCTCGTTTTCCGGCAGATTGTCCGAATCGTCATCCATGGCGTTCAAGCGCGTTCCCCCCGTTTTGTTGAGCATGCCTAACGCATCGGACCGGAAATCGGAATCGATTTCTGCGGACGGAACCATGCTGTTCCCTTTCGAAACGCTGCGGGTGCGCAAGCGGCGGTGGGTAAACTTTGTTGTAAATATGGCACATCCCGTTACGGAAGCCTTTTTGTCCGCAATACAGAACGCATTCTCTATTGCGAAACGGATAACGCTTCCGTTACTTGAATATGACTTTAATACTCATGTTTATTAGGGGTGCGTGATGGGGTTTAGCTCTAACGGTCGTTTGATGAGCGGGGTCAGCGCTCTGACGCTGGCGACATTGTTTGTGACGCCGGTTCTCGGTCAGGATCAGCAGGCTGATGCGGCGGGCACCACCGTCCTGAAGCCGATCGTCGTGACCGGTGAAAAAGTGGCGCGCGACATGAAGAACACGGCGTCGTCCGTTTCGGTCATATCCGGAGATAAAATCAAGAAGGAAAAAACCGGCGACCCGACCGTATCGGAAGCGATCAAGGATATTCCGAACGTCGTTTACACCGACAATGTCAGCGCCCCGATCATTCGCGGACAGGACACACAGGGACCGAATACCGGCTCCATCGCCTTCTTCACCGGCACGGTGCCGCGCGCGACGATCAATGTCGACGGCCATTATCTCGGTTATAACGAGTTCATCTATGGCGCGAGCTCCATCTGGGATGTCGAAAGCATCGAGGTGTTCCGTGGCCCACAGACCACCTCGCAGGGCGCCAACGCCATTGCCGGTGCGATCCTCGTCAACACCAAGGACCCGACCTTTACGCCGGAAGCCAGCTATCAGGCGGAAATCGGCAATTATCATCAGAAGCGCGGTTCCTTCGCCTTTTCCGGTCCGCTGATCGAGGATGAGCTGGCGGCACGCATGGCGATCGATTATTCCGGCCGCGACACCTTCATCGACTACATCAATTCCGCATTCGCCCATGAGGGGACGGACCAGAACTTCAAGGAATTCAACGGTCGCTTCAAGCTTCTGTGGGAGCCTTCGGAAATACCTGGTCTTTCGACAAAGCTAACCTATTCCTACAATGCCTCTAACCGGCCGAGCCAGGAAGCGGCTTCGCGCCCATTCGAGGACCTGAACCACGTCACCACAACCATGCCAAGTTTCGGCCAATACACCAATACTGGCATCCTCGACATCAATTACGATTTCGAAAACGGCGTGAAACTGTTCAACCAGACGCAGTTCTCCTCGTCCATTGCCAAGCGCCGGGTCGGCATTGCGAATACGGGTGATGCCGATATCGACCTGAAGAACACGTCCCACGAAACACGCGTGACCTTCGGTGATCAGGAAGACGTGCTGAGCGGTGTCGCGGGTATTTATTACGCACATACGAAAGCCGACGAGGTGCTTTATCTGCGTGGAACGTCGCGTTTCAACGATACCAAGGACAATCTCGGCCTCTTCAGTGAGTTGAGCTATCGCCTGACCGATCAATGGACCCTGACCGGCGGCCTGCGCTACCAGCAGGACCAGATTCAGCGCAACGGTTATCGCACATTGAGCGCGACCTCCAGAAGCTCGGTCAATTATGACGAAACCTTCTCGGAAATCCTGCCCAAGGCGTCGCTGGCCTACGCCATCAATGACGACTGGACGGTGGGCGGCCTGATCAGCCGCGGCTACAATCCCGGCGGCGTCGCATTCGACCTGACGACCAGCAAATGGCGCACCTTCGACAAGGAAACCATCTGGAACTACGAGCTGTTCACCCGCGCCAGCCTGCTGGACGATACGCTGACGGTAAACGGCAACCTGTTCTACATGGACATGAAGAATGCCCAGTTTAACGTGCCGGTGGTTGTCTCTACGGGCATCAGCGAGTCCTACACCGTCAATGCCGAGGAGGCCCATGCCTATGGTCTGGAAATCGGCGTGGATTATCAGGTCCTCGACAATCTGACACTGAAGGCCAGCGCCGGTCTGCTGAAGACGAAAATCGACGAGATTTCCAGCAATGCCGCCTATGTCGGCAAGGAATTCGCCAAGTCGCCGGGTTACAGCTTCACCGTCGGCGCTAGCTGGGACGTGACGGATAAATTCACCGTTTCGGGGCAGGTGCGCCATCTCGACGGTTATTATTCGGATACGGATAACAAGGCCGTTTACGCGATCGATCCCTATACGATTGCGGATGTGCGGGCGAGCTACAAGTTCCAGGAGGAGCTTGAAGTCTACGCCTACGTCAAGAACGTCTTCGATGAGCGCGCACCGACGCTGATGAAGGAAAACCGCGGCATTGGCGGCATCGAGGCGAGCATGACCGAACCGCGTATGTTTGGCGTCGGTATTCGCGGCACGTTCTGAGCGATTGTCGGATTTGAAAAGCAAAAGGCCTTCGAAGTGATCTTCGAAGGCTTTTTTTTGAAACGACGTGGATAAAGCCTCAGAAAAACGCCTGAATGCCCGTCTGCGCCCGGCCGAGGATCAGCGCATGGACGTCGTGCGTGCCCTCATAAGTGTTGACCGTCTCAAGGTTCTGGGCGTGGCGCATGACGTGATATTCGATCTGGATGCCGTTGCCGCCATGCATGTCGCGGGCCTGGCGGGCGATATCCAGCGCCTTGCCGCAATTGTTGCGCTTGATGATGGAGATCATTTCCGGCGCCATCTTCTGGTCGTCCATCAGTTGGCCGACGCGGAGCGATGCCTGTAGGCCGAGCGCGATTTCGGTCTGCATGTCGGCGAGCTTCTTCTGGTAAAGCTGCATGCCGGCCAGCGGCTTGCCGAACTGCTTGCGGTCGAGACCATATTGCCGGGCGCGGAACCAGCAATCTTCCGCAGCGCCCATCACACCCCAGGAAATGCCGTAACGGGCGCGGTTGAGGCAGCCGAACGGGCCTTTCAGGCCGGAAACATTGGGCAGCAGCGCGTCTTCGCCCACTTCCACACCGTCCAGAACGATCTCGCCGGTGATGGAGGCGCGCAGCGACAGCTTGCCGCCGATTTTGGGAGCGGAGAGGCCCTTCATGCCCTTTTCCAGCACGAAGCCGCGGATCTGGTTGTCATGGGCTTCCGATTTCGCCCAGACGACGAAGACATCGGCGATTGGCGCATTGGAAATCCACATTTTCGAACCGCGCAGGCGATAGCCGCCGGCGATCTTTTCGGCGCGGGTCTTCATGCCGCCGGGATCGGAGCCGGCATCCGGCTCGGTCAGGCCGAAACAGCCGATCAGCTCGCCGGAGACGAGGCCGGGCAGGTATTTCTTCTTCTGCTCGTCAGAGCCATAGGCGAAGATCGGATGGATGACGAGCGAGGACTGCACGCTCATCATCGAGCGGTAACCGCTGTCGATCCGCTCCACCTCGCGGGCGACGAGGCCGTAAGCCACATAGCTGGCATTGGCCGCGCCATATTCTTCCGGCAGGGTGACGCCGAGCAGGCCGGTGCGGCCCATCAGGCGGAACAGTTCCGGCTCGGTGGTCTCGGAAAGATAGGCTTCGGAGACACGCGGCAAGAGTTCGGATTTGCCAAAGGCGGCGGCGGCGTCGCGGATCATCCGCTCGTCGTCGGTCAGTTGGTCTTCGAGCAGAAAAGGGTCCTGCCAATTGAATGCTGCGTGTTCGCTCACGTGATGCCTCCGGATTTGGTGGCCGGATTATTGGTATTCGAGCCAGTCGGCACAAGCCATGTTTACTCATTTTTGCATTACATATAGTAATGGCTGATGACGTCTCTCAGCCGCAAACTCCTGCCTTCCACCAGTGCGCTCGCCGCCTTCGATTCCGTGGCCCGGCTCGGCAGCTTTTCCGCGGCCGCCGATGAGCTGGCACTGACCCAGGGCGCGATCAGCCGGCAGGTTATGTCACTGGAAGAACAGCTTGGGGTGCGCCTTTTCGAGCGCGGTGCGCGCGGCGTGGCGCTGACGGTGGAAGGCCGCACCTATGCAAAATCCATCGCATCGGCGCTTGGCGAAATACGCTCCGCCTCGCTCCAGATCATGACCAAAACGCATGGCAATACGCTGAACCTCGCCATGCTGCCCACCTTCGGCACCCGCTGGCTTCTGCCGCGTATCCCGGATTTCGTGGCGAACCACCCCGAAATCACCATCAATTTCGCCACCCGTATCGGGCAATTCGATTTTGAGCGCGAGCAGCTGGATATGGCGATCCATATCGGCCAGGCCGATTGGCCGGGGGCGGAGAGCACCTTTCTCATGCATGAAATGGTCGCGCCGGTGTGCAGCCCGCAATTTCTCAGCGCTCACCCGGTGGAAAGGGGCGAGGATATCGCCGCCCTGCCGTTGCTGCACATGGCCTCGCGGCCCGGAGCATGGGGCCACTGGTTCGAAAGCCTGGGACTGTCGCTCGCCCTGCCGCAGGGCATGCGCTTCGAGCAGTTCTCCAGCGTGGCGCAGGCCTGCATCGCCGGGCTCGGTGTGGCGCTGATGCCGCTGTTTCTGATCGATAACGAGCTGAAATCCAAGCAGCTGGTCAAAGCCTTCGATCATCAGGCGAGAAGCCCCAGTTCCTATTATGCGGTGGCGCCGCTTTCGCGTGCCAATCACGTGCCGGTCGTGCTGTTTCGCGATTGGCTGGTGCGCCAGGTTGAGGCTTATCGCGCCGCCAGCACTCAGGCCCTGTAAAAAATAATCGCTCTTTTCGGGCATTTAACCTTTGTGCCCAGCTTTTCGCCGTATTTCGCCGGCGCAGGACTCGACAGCGGCCCGCGCCTCGCTTATCCTGATTAAACGTTTAATCAGCCTTCCCGGACCATCCATGGCGTCGTCACGGCCTGCCACCAATCTGAGCGCGATAGCAGCGGCACTCGGCGTGTCGGTTGCAACCGTGTCCAATGCGCTGTCGGGTAAAGGCCGTGTTTCACCTGATCTGGTAGAGCGTATCCGCAAGACGGCAAGTGAACTGGGTTATGTGCCGAGTTCGGCGGGCAGGGCGTTGCGCACCGGCAGAAGCGGTGTTCTGGGGCTGGTTCTGCCTGACATTGCTAACCCGCTCTTCCCGCAGATCGCGCAGGCCATTGAAAAGGCTGCCGTTACTGCCGGTTACGGCGTGCTGATCGCCGACTCCCGTGGCGATATCGCCATGCAGACGGATGCGATCAACCGGCTGATTGAGCGCGGGGTCGATGGTATGGTGGTCGTTCCCCGCCGTGGCACGCGCATTTCCGATGTCGATTGCCCGGTCGCCGTCATCGACAGCCCGTCGACACCGAGCAATACCGTTGCCGCCGACCATTGGGATGGTGGCCGGCAGGTGGGTGACTATCTGGCAGGCCTTGGCCACCGCAAGGTGGTGCTGGTGGGCAAGAACCGCGATTCCAATGTGCAGAACGACCGTCTCGGCGGCATTCGGGATGGTCTTGGCAAGGCCTGCGTGACCCGGACGCTCTGGATCGACAGCATCGAAGAGTCTGACGGTGCGGGTTGCCGGCTGGGGCTTGCCGATCTGGTGGCGGATGGTTTTACCGGCTTTGCCGCCATTTCCGACCTGCATGCGCTGCGGGCGCTGACCGAGTTGCAGCGCGAGGGCATCGAGGTGCCGGAAGAAGCAAGCGTCACCGGTTTCGACGATCTCATCTTTTCCGCCGTGGTCACCCCGCCGCTTACGACCATGCGCATGGATATGGGCCGCATCGCTGATCTGGCCGTCAGCGCGCTGCTGCGCGCGATCGATGGCGCCGGCGAAAACGGCATCGCGGGCGAAGTGACCGCGGAAATCTCGAAAGTACCGATGGCGCTGATCATGCGCGGCTCCACCGGCAAGGCAAAGCATGATGCGATTGAAGCCAAAAAAACCACAGCAGGAGAACTCACACCATGAAAAAGATCATTCTCGCATCGGGCTCCGCCCTGATGCTGACGATGGGTGCCGCTGAGGCGCAGGACAAGACGCTGACGATCTCGGTCTACGCCTTCGCGCAGGACGAATTCAAAGAACTGGTCTATACGCCGTTTGAGCAGAAATGCGGTTGCAAGCTGGTCGTTGAGACCGGCAACAGCGTTGAGCGTCTGGCCAAGATGGAGGCCAACAAGGCCAATCCGGTAGTCGATCTCGCCATCGTCTCCATGGCCGATGCGCTTTCGGCCACCCGCAAGGATCTGATCCAGAAGATCGATGCTTCCAAGGTTCCCAATATCGAAAAGCTCTATGATATCGCCAAGGATCCGAATGGCGACGGCATGAGCGTCGGCGTCAATTTCTACGCCACCTCAATTGTTTACCGCACCGACAAGATGAAGATCGACAGCTGGGCCGATCTTTTGAAGGACGATATCGTCGACCACGTCGCCTTCCCGAATGTTACCACCAATCAGGGCCCGCCGGCGCTTTATATGCTCGGCAAAGCTATCGGCAAGGACACGCCCGATCTTTCCGGCGCCATCGAGGCCGTGGGCGAAAAGAAGGACGACATCGTCACTTTCTACGTCAAATCCTCGCAGTTGGTGCAGTTGATGCAGCAGGAAGAAATCTGGGCAGCCCCCATCGGCCGCTTCTCCTGGGCGCCTTTCACCAAGCTCGACCTGCCGCTTGCCTGGGCGACGCCCAAGGAAGGCCAGACCGGCGGCATGAACGTGCTCGTGGTGCCGAAGGGCACGAAAAACGAAGATCTGGCGTTGCAGTTCATGGATTTCTGGCTATCGACCGACGTTCAGAAGGCGCTGGCCGAAAAGCTGGTGGACAGCCCGACCAACAGGGAAGTCAAGGTTTCCGATGAGGTGGCCAATAACATCACCTATGGCGACGAAACCGCAAAAAGCCTGCAGCTCATTCCGTCCGACGTGACGCTGGATAACCGCGACAAGTGGCTGTCGGAGTGGAACGCGAAGGTGGGCCAGTAAGCCCATTCACCGTTTGGAATGGGGCATTTAAACGTCCGCAAGGACGGCTCCATTCCCGGAAAAGCGGTTCGGTCGTCCCCTGACCGCTTTTCCACCCTTTTTGATCGTAGGCCGGCGCGTCTGGCTGCCGTAACAACCGGCCCTCAGGCCGTTCAGGGAATAAACCCATGTTTCAGAACCGGGCCGAAGCGCTGGCGCTTGCCTTGCCTGCCGCAGTTTTCGCGGCGGCGGTCTTTCTTGTGCCGGTCTTCATCCTGCTGTCGGAGGGCTTCCGCACCGCCGACGGCTGGACGTTGTCGGCTTATGCCGATTTCTTCACCGATCCGCTGAACCAGACGGTTTTCCTGCGCACCCTGAAGCTCGGCGCGCTTGTCACCATCGTCTCGGCGGTGGTGGGTTATGCGGCGGCCTTCGCCATCGTCAACCTGTCGCAGGGCGCGAAGGGGCACGTCGTCAATCTGGTCGTGCTGCCGCTGATGATTTCGCCTGTCGCCCGCACCTATGCCTGGATCGTCATTCTGGGTCGAACCGGCATCGTCAATCAGGCGCTGCAGGCTGTCGGCCTGAGTGACGGGCCGATCCGTATCCTGTTTTCCGAAACAGCCGTCTTCATCGGCCTTCTGCAATTGTTCCTGCCATTGATGATCATCTCGCTCATCAGTGCGCTTGAGAATATGCCGAAGGATACGATTGCGGCTGCCCGAGTGCTCGGCGCAAGCTGGCTGCAGGTGTTCTGGAAGGTCATCCTGCCGCTCACCAAGGAAGGGTTGGTCGTCGGTGGCACGCTGGTCTTCACCGGTTCGCTGACGGCCTATATCACGCCCGCCATTCTCGGCGGCTCCAAGGTGCTGATGCTGGAAACCCTGCTTTACCAGCAGGTAACGGTTTCCAACAATTTCGTCTCCGCGAGCGTCATCGCCTTCATCCTGATCGTCATGAGCTTTGCCGCCAATATCCTGCTGAAGCGCATCGCCACCGCAAGGAACAAGAAATGACCCGGCAGCTCTTCATTCCGCTCACGCTTCTGCTTGTCGTCGGTTTCCTGATCGGGCCGTTCCTCATCATCGTCGCGGCCTCGTTTTCGGCCGGCGATACGCTCGCCTTTCCGCCGCAGGGCTTTTCGCTGAAGTGGATCGCCAAGGTCTTTACCGTTGAGAGCTTCCGGGAAAGCTTTGCCATGTCGATGTTCCTCGCCATCGGCGGCACGTTTGCGGCGCTCATCCTCGGCATCCCCGCTTCTTACGCCATGTCGCGCTACAAGCTGCCTTTTGCCGAGACGGTGCGCACTATCGTTTCCGCGCCGATCATCGTGCCCGGCATCATCGTCGGCTTAGCGCTGCTGCGCTATTTCGTCGTGCCTTTCGGCATCGGCATCACGCTTGCATTGTTCCTCGCCCACACGGCACTCATCCTGCCCTATGCGGTGCGGGTGGTGTCGGCCAGCCTCAACAATCTGCGCTCGGACATCGAAGAGGCGGCGGTGCTGCTCGGCTCGTCGCGGGTCGGGGCGTTTTTCCGCGTCGTGTTGCCGAATATTCGCGGCGGCATTCTCTCCGCCTTCATTCTCGGTTTCGTAACGAGCTTCAACCAGGTGCCGGTGTCGCTGTTCCTGTCAGGCCCCGGCGTTCGCACGCTGCCCATTGATATGCTGGGCTACATGGAAATCGTCTTTGATCCTTCCGTGGCCGCACTCTCCTCGCTGCTCGCCTTCCTTTCCATCGGCATCGTCTTCATGGCCGAACGTTTCCTGGGGTTCTCCCGTTATGTCTGACGCAAATTACCTTTCGCTCAAAAAAGTCTCGCTCGCCTATGGCGGCAATGTCGCCGTCAAGGACCTCGATCTCGATATCCGCAAGGGCGAGCTGCTCGCGCTTCTTGGGCCTTCCGGCTGCGGCAAGACCACGACGATGCGCGCCATTGCCGGGCTGATGCCGGTGGCCGGCGGGCGCATCGATCTCGATGGGGCAGACATTACCCGGGTGGCCGCGAACAAGCGTGCCGTGGGTCTAGTGTTCCAGTCCTATGCGCTCTTCCCGCATCTGACGGTCTATGAAAACGTCGCCTTCGGCCTGAAGCTCAAGGGCATGAACGGCAAGGCGCTGGAAGACAAGGTCGCCTCCGGCCTGAAATCGGTGGGCTTGTCCAGCTTCGCCTCGCGAAAGCCGGCGGAGCTTTCCGGCGGCCAGCAGCAGCGCGTGGCGCTGGCGCGCTCCATGGTCATGGAGCCGAAGGTGCTCTTGCTCGATGAGCCGCTCTCCAACCTCGATGCCCGCCTGCGCCTTGAAATGCGCACCGAATTGCAGCGCGTGCAGAAGGAAACCGGCGTGACGATGATCTTCGTCACCCATGACCAGATCGAGGCTTTGGCGCTCGCCGACCGCATTGTCGTCATGAAGGGCGGCAAGATTGAGCAGATCGGTACGCCGGAAGAGATCTACAACGCGCCGGTTTCATCCTTCGTGGCGGATTTCGTCGGCTTCGAAAACATCTTCGCGCTGGAAGGCGGCGCGCTCAAAACCGCAAACGGCGCAACACCGCTTCCCGGACCAGTCCTTTCAGCATCCGGACTGGCCTGGCGGCCGCGCATGGTCACCCTCGGTTCAGGTCCTTTCCAGGGAACCGTGCGCGGCACCTCCTTTGCCGGCAACAGCCGCGAATATCTGCTCGATACGCCGCTTGGCCCCATCAAGGCGGAAACGGACGCCGCCCTGACCTCCCACGCAATCGGCGATACGCTCGCCTTCGACCTGCCGGTCGAAAAAGCGGCGAGCCTCAAGGTGTTCAACTGACCATGGGTGTATGGATCGATACCGATATGGGCTTCGACGATATCGCCGCCATCATGGTGGTGCAATCGTCGGGCCTTGCCATCGACGGCATTTCGCTGGTCTTCGGCAACGCGACACTTCAGGCCGTCTGCCGCAATGCCGCAGGCGCCGTCTCAGCCTTCGGCTGGTCGATGCCGATCCATCAGGGCCGCACCATGCCGGTGCTCGGTGCACTCGAAACCGCGCAATGCATTCTGGGCGATAACGGCATTCCGACCGTCGGCCAAAACTTGCCGGATGCGCCGGTCTTGCCGAAAAGCGATGCCTTTGCCGCCCTGTGCAACTGGCTTGAGGGTGATGGTGAGAAGCGCATTCTGGCACTCGGCCCACTCACCAATATCGCCGCGCTTTGCCTTGCCCGGCCTGATCTTGCCGCCAGAATTTCCGATCTCACCTGGATGGGTGGTGGCGTGACCAGCGGCAACCACACGGCCTCGGCCGAATTCAACGCCTTTGCCGATCCGGAAGCGCTGGCCATCGTGCTCTCCCACGGCCTGCCGTTGCGCATGGTCGATCTGGACGCCTGCCGCAAAGTTACCGCCTCGCCGGCCGATGTGCTGCCGATCCGCAATGCCGGCGGCAAGAATGCCGGGCTGATCGCCGATCTGCTGGAAGGTTTCATCGGCATCGCCACCAGCCGTGGCAGAGCTGCCATGGCGCTTTACGATCCCGTTGCCGCCGTCGCATTCGTCTCCGGTCTCATCGGTTGGCGTCATGCGCGGATCGATGTCGAGCTTCAGGCGACGCTGACGCGCGGGCGAACCGTGGTCGAGACGCGCGCTGAGAAAGCTCACGCCTTCAACGCGCATTTCGCCGAAACGGTGGATGCCGAAGGTGCGAAGACGGCGATTCTCGAGGCGTTGCGCCGGGAGGCCGCCCGATGAGCGCGAACTTTCCGACACGCGAGCCTGCCGATCTCACCGATGATGCGCTGCGCAGCCGCGCGGTCGCTGCCGCACGCGGCGATGCACCTTTCGATGTTCTCGTCAGCGGCGGAACATTGGTGGATGTGGTGACGGGAGAGCTTCGCGCCGCCGATATCGGCATTGTCGGCGCTTTGATCGCCAGCGTGCACGAGCGGGCAAGCCGAAGCGATGCTGCACGGATCATCGATGCGGCAGGCGCCTATGTCTCGCCCGGCCTCATCGACACACATATGCATATCGAAAGCTCGATGGTCACGCCAGCCGCCTATGCGGCGGCCGTGGTTGCCCGCGGGGTCACCACCATCGTCTGGGACCCGCATGAATTCGGCAATGTGCATGGTGTGGAAGGGGTGCGCTGGGCGGCGAAATCCATCCAGAACCTGCCCCTGCGCGCCATTCTGCTCGCGCCCTCCTGCGTGCCTTCCGCACCGGGGCTCGAGCGCGGCGGGGCGGATTTCGACGCTGCCATTCTCGCCGATATCCTGTCGTGGCCGCAGGTCTGCGGTGTCGCGGAAATCATGAATATGCGCGGCGTCATCGAGCGCGATCCGCGCATGAGCGGCATCGTGCAGGCCGGGCTTGCCTCGGAAAAGCTGGTCTGCGGCCATGCACGCGGCCTGAAGGGCGCCGATCTCAACGCCTTCATGGCGGCGGGCGTTTCTTCCGATCACGAGCTGGTCTCGGGCGAAGACCTGATGGCGAAACTGCGGGCAGGAATGACCATTGAGCTGCGCGGCTCGCACGATCACCTGCTGCCGGAATTCGTGGAAGCGCTGAACGCGCTCGGCCATCTGCCGCAGACGGTGACACTCTGTACCGACGACGTCTTCCCTGACGATCTGTTGCAGGGCGGTGGGCTTGACGATGTTGTGCGCCGCCTCGTCGGTTATGGCCTGAAGCCCGAATGGGCGCTGCGCGCCGCAACGCTCAATGCCGCGCAAAGGCTCGGGCGTGCCGATCTCGGCCTCATCGCCGCCGGCCGTCGCGCCGATATCGTCGTCTTCGAGGATTTGAGCGGTTTTGCCGCCCGCCACGTTCTGGCCGAGGGCAGGGCGGTTGCGGAAGGCGGGCATATGCTCGCCGACGTTCCGGCCTGCGATGCGACAGCGCTCGAAGGCTCGATGAAGCTGCCGCTGCGCGCAGCCGATGATTTCCGGGTTGCCTGCGAAGGCGCGAAGGTGCGCCTCGCCACCATCGACCGCCCGCGCTTCACGCAATGGGGCGAGGTGGAAGCCGAGGTGACGGATGGTTTCATCGTTCCGCCTGAGGGCGCGACGATGATTTCCGTCACCCATCGCCACGGCATGGCCGAGCCGATCACCAGAACCGGCTTTCTCACCGGCTGGGGAAACTGGAACGGCGCCTTTGCCACCACCGTCTCGCATGACAGCCACAACCTCACCGTTTTCGGCGGCAATGCCGAGGACATGGCGCTCGCCGCCAATGCGGTGATAAAGGCCGGCGGCGGCATGGCTGTCGCTTCCGAAGGCAGGGTGACCGCACTTCTCCCGTTGCCGCTTTCCGGCCTCGTTTCCGATGCCCCGCTTGACGACGTGGCAAAGGCTTTCGAAGAATTGCGCGAAGCCGTCGGCAGGCTGGTGGAATGGCAGCCGCCCTATCTCGTCTTCAAGGCCTGCTTCGGCGCCACACTCGCCTGCAATATCGGCCCGCACCAGACGGATATGGGCATTGCCGATGTGTTGACGGGCAGGGTGATGGAAAGCCCGGTGATTTCGGTTGTGAGCTAGAACATCCGCTCACATCTTTCGGTTGTCATCGCGCGGACGGAGCGTGCCGCGGGCTTCATTGATCCGCCGCCAGTTCCTGCTCCACCAGCGTTGCCCAGAACGCCACGCCCGGCACGATGGCCGCATCGTTAAAGTCGTAGGAGGTGTTGTGGTGCAGCGCGCCATCCACCGCCGGACCGTTGCCGAGCCAGACATAGCAGCCGGGCGCTTCGCCTGCGAAGAAGGCGAAATCGTCGCCGGCGGTCGAGGGCGGGAAGGCGTTGCGGGTCCTGTTGCCGAACACTGTTTTGGCGGCCCGGAGCGCCCGTTTCGTTGCATCGGCGTCGTTGATGACGGGCGGAATGCGGCGGATGAACTCATAACTTGCTTCGATGCCGAACATCGCCGCCGTGCCCTTTGCCAGCCTGCCGATTTCCGCTTCCAGCTGGTCGCGCACGTCAGCCGCATAAGCGCGCGCCGTGCCGCCGATTTCGACGAGATCGGGAATGACGTTGAGCGCCTTCGGGTCGCCCGCCTGCACCGAACAGGCGCTGACCACGGCGGGCTGCAGCGGATCGACGACGCGGCCGACGATGGTTTGCAGCGAGGCGAGGAAGGTGCCCGCCGCCGTCACCGGATCGCGGCCGAGATGCGGCTTGGCGCCGTGGGTGCCGATGCCTTTGAACGTGACGCGCCAGCTGTCGGAAGAGGCGAGCTGCGGGCCTTCCACCACCGCCATTTCGTCGACGCCGAGCCCCGGCATATTATGCAGGCCATAGACCGCATCGCAGGGAAACAGGGTGAAAAGCCCGTCCTCCACCATTTTTTTCGCGCCGCCACGGCCTTCTTCCGCCGGCTGGAAAATGAAATGCACGGTGCCGGAAAAATCGCGGGTCTTTGCGAGGTAACGCGCCGCACCCAGCAGCATGGCGGTGTGGCCGTCATGGCCGCAGGCATGCATCTTGCCCGGAAATTTCGATTTATAGGGCCGGTCGGGCACTTCCGGCATGGCAAGCGCATCCATGTCGGCGCGCAGGCCGATGCTGCGGGTGCCGTTGCCCACCTGCAGCGTGGCGACCACGCCGGTGCCGCCGAGACCGCGATGCACCTTCAGCCCGGCACGCTCGAGAAGATCGGCGACGATGGCGCTGGTTCTTTCCTCTTCGAAGCCCAGTTCGGGATGCGCGTGCAGGTCGTGGCGAAGCTCCGTCAGGAATGGCAGGTCCTCGCCGATGCGGTCCAGCAGTCTCATGGGCAGCTTGTCCTTGAATATGGGAAAAACCCGCGTCATAGGTGGGTTCATCCGAATGCCTGTTGCTTTTTTTATCCTCTAGAGCATTTCCAGCAAAAGTGTGTAGCGGTTTTGCGTTCGGAAATGCGTAAACCAAAGAGCCAGGGTATTTCCGTGTTTCGGATAAAAACGGAAATACCCTAGCGGAAAAAGCCAATGAAATGAACCCGCAGTGTCTCTGTGGTTGCTAAAATGACTAATCTGTCGAACGGGATTGGCGTGGCCGAAAACCGCCTGCGCCTTGCGCCATCCCGGTTCTGAAAGGAAAAACCGATGCCGCCATCCGCATCGCCTGCCGCCCATTCTCCCGCCGCGCCGCATGAGTTCTGGCAGGAGATCCATCCGCGCCGCAGCTTCGAAACGGCAGGCCCGCATTCCACCTTTTTTCCGGCGGCGCTGGATGACGGAAGGCAGATATGCCTGCCGATAAGGCCGCTGGCGGATGGCGAACATGCACTGGCCTCTCTGATCGTCAATCAGGCTTCCTTCGAGGTACTGGAGGCGCTGGCCGCGGACCTTGCCGCAAAGCTCGCGCCCTTTAGCCCAGATGTCGTGATCGGCCTGCCGACGCTGGGGCTTACGCTCGCTGCCGCCGTCGCCCGGCATCTCGGCCATTCCCGATATGTACCGCTCGGCACCTCGCGCAAATTCTGGTATCTGGAGGAACTGTCGGTGCCGATGTCCTCCATCACCACAAGGCAGGAAAAACGGCTTTATATCGATCCGCGCATGCTGCCGCTCATCGAGAACCGGCGGGTGGCGCTGGTGGATGACGTCATCTCCAGCGGCAGCTCCATCATAGCGGGTCTTTCTCTTCTCGCCGCCTCCGGCATTCGGCCCGCCGTCATCGGCGCGGCCATGCTGCAATCGGATCGCTGGCGGGAAAAAATCGCCGCTTTCGGGCCGGAATGGCCGGAGCGGGTGAGGGGTGTTTTTTCAACGCCGCTACTCACCAAAGCGGAAGGCGGCTGGCGCACCTGACGAAGCGCAAATTCCGGCAAAAGGCAAGTGGTGATAATTTCACCGCTGCCTAATTTGTGTCTTGCGAAGCTCGAAGAGATCGTCCTAAGATCGCCCCCGACAGACAATAGCGGTCGGCGAACAATGCGCCGGTTTGCTTTCGCGCGGTGTCATCCCGGCGTCTGCCCGCCCCCGTTTTGTTCTTTCCGATGACTGGAATTTCTTCCCATGCATGCAGTGTTTGACGGTCATAATGATGTGCTGCTTCGGTTGTGGCGCAACAGCAAGGCCGGTGCCGATCCGGTGGCCGAATTCAGGAACGGCACGCGCGAAGGCCATATAGACGGCCCGCGTGCAAGGGCAGGCGGCCTCGGCGGCGGCATCTGCGCGATCTATATTCCCTCCGGCGATCTCATCTTGCAGGAACCGGATGAAAGCGGCCATTACAACACGCCGCTCGCCTCCCCACTGGAGCGCCAGCCTTCGCTCGATATCGCCATGGAAAAGGCGGCGATTGCGCTGAGGCTCGACCGCGCCGGCGCGTGGCGGCTTTGCCGCTCCACGGCCGATATCCGCAAGGCCTTTGCCGAGGATATCTTCGCCGCCGTGCTGCATATGGAGGGCTGCGAGGCGATCGACGCCGATCTCGATGCGCTGGAGGTGTTTTACGCCGCCGGCCTGCGCTCGCTCGGCCCGGTCTGGAGCCGGCACAATATCTTCGGCCATGGCGTTCCTTTCTCTTATCCCATGTCTCCCGATACGGCGCCCGGCCTCACCGACGCCGGTTTTGCGCTGGTGAAGGAATGCAACAGGCTCGGCATTCTCATCGATCTCGCGCACATCACCGAAAAAGGCTTCTGGGATGTGGCGAAGACCACCAACCAGCCGCTGATCGCCAGCCATTCAAACGCACATGCGCTTACCCCCGTCGCCCGCAATCTCACCGACAGGCAGATGGATGCCATCAGGGAAAGCGGCGGGCTGGTGGGGCTTAATTATGCCGTGACCATGCTGCGCGCGGATGCGCGCGACATTGCCGATACGCCGCTTTCCGACATGGTGCGCCATATCGATTACATGGTGGAGCGCATGGGCATCGATTGCGTGGCGCTGGGATCGGACTTCGACGGCGCGACGATACCCGTCGGCGTTGCCGATGCGAGCGGCAATCACAATCTGGTTGCGGCGCTGAAATCGGCGGGCTACGGTGATGGAGAACTTGCTAAAATATGCCGGGAAAACTGGCTGCGTGTTTTGTCTGAGGCCTGGCACGAGGCGGCCTGAGAAGAGCTGAAGCGAACCAAATCAAGCTTATAACAAAAGGGGAGATCCTATGATCAAATCGCTCAACAAATCCATGCGCATTCTGAGCACCAGCGCCGCTTTGTCGCTGATGATGCTGGCGGCGCCCCATGCTTTTGCCGCAACGCCGGCCGATACGCTGGTCGAAGGTTTCGCCATCGACGACATCATCACGCTCGATCCGGGCGAGGCATTCGAGCTGTCCGCAGCTGAAGTTACCGGCAACACCTACAGCAAGCTGGTTTCCATCGATCTCAACGACACGTCCAAGGTTATCGGCGATCTGGCCGAAAGCTGGACGACCTCCGACGATGGTCTCACCTATACGTTCAAGCTGAAATCCGGCCTGAAATTCGCGTCGGGCAATCCGGTCACGGCCGATGATGTGGCCTTCTCCTTCGAACGTGCCGTGAAGCTCGACAAGTCGCCGGCATTCCTGCTGACGCAGTTCGGCCTCAGCGGTGACAACGTCACCGAAAAGGCGAAGGCCGCGGATGCGAACACCTTCGTTCTGACGGTCGACAAGCCCTATGCGCCGAGCTTTGTGCTGAACGTGCTGACCGCAACCGTCGCTTCGGTGGTCGACAAGAAATTCGTGACGGAAAAGGCCAAGTCGGTCACGCCGAGCGCCGACTACAAATACGACACGGATTTCGGCAACGAGTTCCTGAAGACCGGTTATGCCGGTTCCGGCCCTTACAAGATTCTCGGCTGGAAGGCCAACGAAGCCGTCATCCTCGAGGCCAACCCGAATTATTACGGCGAGAAGCCGAAGCTGAAGCGTGTGGTCTATCGCCACATGAAGGAAAGCTCGGGCCAGCGCCTGGCGCTTGAGAACGGCGATATCGATGTGGCCCGCAACCTTGAGCCGGGCGACATGGAAGCCGTTTCCAAGAAGGAAGGCCTTGCCGTCACCTCCGCGCCGAAGGGCACCGTCTATTATTTCAGCCTCAACCAGAAGAACGAGAACCTGAAGAAGCCCGAAGTCATCGAAGCCTTCAAATATCTGGTCGACTACGATGCCATCGGTGCGACGATCATCAAGGGCATCGGCGAAATTCACCAGACCTTCCTGCCGAAGGGCCAGCTCGGCGCGCTTGACGAGAACCCCTACAAGCTCGACGTCGCCAAGGCGAAGGAGCTTCTCGCCAAGGCCGGCCTGAAGGACGGCTTCACCGTGTCCATGGATGTGCGCAACACCCAGCCGGTAACCGGCATTGCCGAAAGCGTGCAGCAGACGCTGGCGCAGGCCGGCATCAAGCTGGAAATCATCCCCGGCGACGGCAAGCAGACGCTGACCAAATATCGCGCCCGCACGCATGATATCTACATTGGCCAGTGGGGTTCGGACTATTTCGACCCGAACTCGAATGCGGAAACCTTCACCATCAACTACGACAATTCCGACGAGGGCAAGAACAAGACGCTCGCCTGGCGCAATGCCTGGGACGTTCCTGACCTGACCAAGGAAACCCAGTCGGCGCTTCTGGAGAAGGACAGCGCCAAGCGCGCCGCCATCTATGAAAACCTGCAGAAGGAAGTTCTGGCGAAGGGTCCCTTCGTCATCATCTTCCAGCAGACGGAAGTGGCGGGATATTCCGCCAAGCTGAAGGGCCTGAAGCTCGGACCGAGCTTCGACACCAACTTCGTCTACACCATTTCCAAGGAATGATCCGGAAGGATCGGTCTCTTGAGCATGGTTGAAAGCAACAGCAGGGCGAGGCACGGCAAACGCCGTGCCAATGCCCGCGTGAAAGCCGTTCTCGGCTTCGCCGTCACCGTCATCACCACCTTTCTGGGGCTGATGGCGGTCACATTCTTCATTGGCCGCGTCGTGCCGATCGATCCTGCGCTGGCGATCGTCGGCGACCGTGCGCCTGCGCATGTGGTCGAGCGGGTGCGTGAGCAGCTCGGCCTCAACCTGCCGCTCTGGCAGCAGTTCTTCCTTTATCTGAAACAGGCGCTATCGGGCGATTTCGGCACCTCCGTCCTCACCACCAATCCGGTGATGGAGGATATCAAGCGGGTGTTTCCGGCGACGATAGAACTCGCCACGCTCGGCACTATCATCGGCGCCGTCTTCGGCATTCCGCTTGGCGTGCTTGCCGCCGTCAAGCGTGGCAGCTTTGCCGATCAGGTGGTGCGCGTCATCGGCCTCATCGGTTATTCCGTGCCGATCTTCTGGCTCGGCCTTCTGGCGCTGCTGGTGTTTTACGCCCGGCTGCAATGGGTGGCTTATCCCGGCCGCATGGATATCGTTTATGAATTCACCTTCACGCCGGTCACGGGCTTCTTCCTGATCGACGCGATCTGGCAGCGGCAATGGGACGTGTTGTGGGATCTCTTCCGCCACATCATCCTGCCGGCCTGTCTGCTCGGTTATTTTTCGCTGGCCTATATCAGCCGCATGACGCGCTCCTTCATGCTGAACGAGCTTAGCCAGGAATATATCGTCGCGGCCCGCGCCAAGGGGCTTTCGGAAACCCGCATCATCTGGTTCCACGCGCTGCGCAACGCCGCCGTGCCGCTGGTGACAGTGATTGCACTCTCCTATGCCGGTCTGCTGGAAGGTTCGGTGCTCACCGAAACCATCTTCGCCTGGCCGGGGCTTGGCCTCTACATCACCAATTCCCTGCAGAATGCGGATATGAATGCCGTTCTCGGCGGCACGATCGTGATCGGCGCCATCTTCGTTGGCATCAATCTCTTCTCCGATCTGCTTTACCGGACGCTCGATCCAAGGACGCGCAGCCGATGACCCTTTCGACCGATACGATCAAACCCTATAGCCGCGAATGGCTGCTCTCCGACCGGCCGGCCTCGCGCAGGCAGGCGCGGCTTGGCCGCGCCTATGTCATCTGGCGGCGCTTTTCGGAAAACCGTCTGGCGCTGCTTGGGCTCGGCATCATCATCGCGCTGCTGTTCGTGGCGCTGTTTGCCGATGTTCTGGCGCCGCATAACCCGGTGCAGGGCGATCTGCGCAATGCCCGGCTGTTGCCGCCCGGCACGGAAGGTTATCTGCTTGGCACCGACGATCAGGGCCGCGATATTCTCTCGCGCCTCATTCACGGTTCGCGGCTGACGCTGTTCGTGGTTCTGCTGGTCGCCATCATCGCAGCCCCCGTCGGCCTCATCGTCGGCACGGTTTCCGGTTATGCCGGCGGCTGGGTGGATGCGGTGCTGATGCGCATCACCGATATTTTCCTTGCCTTTCCGAAGCTCGTTCTGGCGCTGGCGCTGGTCGCGGCGCTTGGGCCGGGCATCGAAAACGCGGTGCTCGCCATCGCGCTCACCTCATGGCCGCCCTATGCGCGCATCGCGCGCGCCGAAACCATGACTTTCCGCAATTCCGATTTCATCGCCGCGGTCAAACTCATGGGCGCGTCGCCTTTCCGTATTGTGCTGAAGCACGTTATGCCGCTCTGCCTGTCGTCGCTCATCGTGCGTGTGACGCTGGATATGGCGGGCATCATCCTCACTGCCGCAGGCCTCGGCTTCCTCGGTCTCGGCGCACAGCCGCCGCTGCCGGAATGGGGCGCGATGATCGCTTCCGGCCGCCGCTTCATTCTCGATCAATGGTGGGTCGCGGCCATGCCCGGCGTGGCGATCCTTATCGTCAGCCTCGGTTTCAATCTCCTGGGCGACGGTCTGCGCGATGCGCTGGATCCCAAGGAGGCGGGCCAATGAGCGCGCCGCTTCTGACCGTTCAGAACCTGCGCGTGTCCTTCCCCACCCGCACCGGGCTGGTGGAGGCGGTGCGCGGCGTGTCCTTCACGCTCGGCCGCGAGCGTCTCGGCATCGTCGGCGAATCCGGTTCCGGCAAATCGCAGACCGGCCGCGCCATCATGGGGCTGACCCCGAAAAACGCGCGCATCGAGGCCGATGCGCTGCGCTTCGGCGATATTGATCTGCTCAAGGCGTCTGCAAAAGAGCGGCGGATCATGCGCGGCAAGCGCATGGCCATGATCCTGCAGGACCCGAAATATTCGCTGAACCCGGTCATGACCATCGGCCGCCAGATCATGGAAACCCTGCGCACCCATGAAAAGATCGGCGGCGGCGAGGCGCGTCAGCGCACGCTCGCCATGCTGGAAGCCGTGCAGATCCGCGATCCCGAGCGTGTCTTCGATCTTTACCCGCACGAGGTTTCGGGCGGCATGGGCCAGCGTGTCATGATTGCCATGATGCTGGTCTGCGGCCCGGAACTGCTGATCGCCGACGAACCGACATCGGCGCTCGATGTGACGGTGCAGCTCGAAGTGCTCGATATTCTCGACAAGCTGGTGCGCGACCGCGGCATGGGGCTGATCTTCGTCAGCCACGATCTCAGGCTGGTATCGTCTTTCTGCGACCGCGTTCTGGTCATGTATGCCGGCAAGGTGGTGGAGGAACTGTCCTCGGCCAATCTGAAAGAAGCGAAACATCCCTATACGCAGGGCCTGCTGAACTGCCTGCCGGAAATCGGCGGCCACCGGCATCCGCTGCCGGTTCTGGAACGCAAGCCGGAGTGGCGCGCATGAGTTCAGTTCTTTCCGTTCGCGACATGGTGGTCGATTTCGACGGTTATATCGCGCTCGACCGCGTCAGCATCGATGTGGCCGAGGGTGAATCTTTCGGCATCGTCGGTGAGTCCGGCTCCGGCAAATCGACGCTGCTGCGCGCCATTGCCGGCCTCAACCATTTCGATGAGGGCTCCTTGACGGTGGCGGGGCGCTCCTATGCCGGCAAGCACCGCGACAAGAGCTTCTATAGCGACGTGCAGATGGTGTTTCAGGACCCCTATGGCTCGCTTCACCCGCGCCAGACGGTGGATGCGTTGCTGCTTGAGCCGCTGGTCATCCACGGTCTCGACAATCGCGAGCAGCGCATTGCCCGGGCATTGGACGAGGTGGGCCTCGGTTCCGGCTTCCGCTTCCGTTATTCGCACCAGCTTTCCGGCGGCCAGCGCCAGCGCATCGCCATTGCGCGTGCGCTGATCGTCGAGCCGAAAATCCTGCTGCTGGATGAGCCGACTTCGGCGCTCGACGCCTCCATTCAGGCGGAAATCCTCAACCTGCTCGAACAGGCACGCAAGGATCGCAACCTCACCTTCGTCATGGTCAGCCACGATCTCGGCGTCATCAGCCACATGTGCGATCGCCTTGCGGTGATGAAAAGCGGCAGGGTGGTGGAAATGCTGGAAGCCGAGGCGCTGGAAAGCCGGGAATTCAGCGCGGATTATACAAGGCAGCTGCTGGTGGCGAGCGAGGGCTTCAAGCGCGTTTGAGGTGCCGCTATAGTCGGGTCAAATGACATCTTCCGTCACTGCGGCCTTGAGCCGGAATCCAGCGACCGCGCGTCTGCGCGGTCAGAGACTCTACTGCGATCAAGGACTTGATCGCGCTGGATGCCGGGTCAAGCCCGGCATGACGGACGGTGTCGGCCAAAACAAGGTATCCAGACCATGCAACTGCGCGCCCTGATGTATTTCGACGAACTCGTCCGCACCAATTCCATGCGCGCCGCAGCGGAAAACCTGAATGTCGCGCCGACAGCGGTGAGCCGGCAGATTGAGAACCTCGAATATTATTTCGGCTCGCCGCTGGTGGAGCGTTCCAGCCGCGGCGTGAAGCTGACGGCTGCGGGAGAGCTGCTAGCTGCCCGCGCCGGCAAGACGTTGCGGGAACTCGACCACGTCCACCAGCTCATCGATGATCTAAAGGGCCTGCAGCGCGGCCGCGTCACGGTCTATGCCAATGGTGCGACGGTGGCGAACCTTCTGGCGCCGGTGCTGGCGCAGTTCAGTCTGAAATATCCGAAGTTGCGTTTCGAGGTGCATATTACCAGCGCCCGGCAGGCAATGGAGGCGCTGGGTGCTGCGGAGGCCGATCTGGTCGTCAGCCTGTTTGCCCCTAAGCTTTCTGGCGTGAAAGTGCGCTCTCGCACCCGCATCAGCTACGACGCCATCTTCCCGGCCGGCCATGCGCTTGCCGGGCAGACGGAAGTCTCGCTCAAAGAGCTGGCCAGCCTGCCGCTTGCCCTGCCGGACAAGAGTTTCGCGGCGCGTCAGGCCTTCGACACGCTGTTTGCCGATGCGGGCATCGAGCTTGATCCCGTCTTCATTACCAGCTCTTTGGAAATGCTGAAGGAGCTGGTACTGGGCCACGCCGCCGCCACGCTTTTGCCGGCGCTTTCTGTGGCGCGGGAAATCCGCAGCGGGCAGATGGTCGCCGTTCCGCTCTCCGGCAAGAAGGGCATCCACACCCAGATCGATCTCTGCGTTGCGCCCGACCGGCAATTGTCCTTCGCCGCCTCCAAGCTCGCCGATTTCATCGAGCGCTTCATGCGCGAGGCGACGGCGGGATAAGCGGGACAGT
Source organism: Agrobacterium sp. 16-172Ci (assembly GCF_053522725.1). Lineage (NCBI taxonomy): Bacteria > Pseudomonadati > Pseudomonadota > Alphaproteobacteria > Hyphomicrobiales > Rhizobiaceae > Agrobacterium > Agrobacterium sp. 16-172Ci. The sequence goes on along the minus strand of NZ_JBNWBW010000012.1, from coordinate 16,520 downwards.
TTGGTCTTTCCGCCCGGAAGGTTGATTTCCATCCGCATTTCCGTGTAGCCATTTCAGCTACACGGAGCACACAAAAATCGAGATTGTGTGTGCGCCTGCAACATGACACTCTTTTTGCAACGGGCGGTCTTCGGAAGGGCAAAAATGCCCCGGCCGCCAGACAGGGGACAATGATGCCACGCACTTATCTTTCGCAGGCGGCAACGCTTTCGCGCCGTACCGCGCTGACCCTTGCATTGGGCACGGCGCTCTGGCTGCCTCTTTCGGCAACGGTTGCCGAAGCCGCGGCGAAAACCGCGCTGACGCTTGGCATGGCGGTGGAGCCGGCCGGTCTTGATCCGACCATCGCCGCCCCCGTCGCCATCGGCCAGGTCACCTGGCAGAATGTCTTCGAAGGTCTGGTGAAGATCGACCGCGAGGGCAAGGTAAAGCCGCAGCTCGCCGAAAGCTGGGAAATTTCCCCTGATGGCAAGACCTATACGTTCAGGCTGCGCAAGGGCGTGACTTTCCATGATGGCGAGGCTTTCGATTCGTCTGTCGCCAAATTTTCGCTGGATCGGGCGCGTGGCGAAAGCTCGGTCAATCCGCAGAAACGCTTCTTCGCCGCCATCGACAGTATAGAGACGCCGGATGCCGCAACGCTGGTGCTGACGCTGAAGCAGCCGGCCGGCAGCCTCCTCTACTGGCTCGGCTGGCCGGCCTCCGTGATGGTGGCGCCGAAAAGCGCCGAGAATAACCGCACCACTCCTGTCGGTACCGGCCCGTTCAAATTCGTGGCCTGGGCCAAGGGCGACAAGGTCGAGTTGCAGAAGAACGACGCCTATTGGGACAAGGCCGTGGCGGTAAAGCTCGACAAGGCGACCTTCCGTTTCGTCTCCGATCCGCAGGCGCAGGCCGCCGCACTGAAATCCGGCGATATCGATGCCTTCCCGGAATTCGGCGCGCCGGAACTGATGACCTCCTTCGATGGCGACGCGCGCCTCGGCACCTTCGTCGGCAATACCGAGTTGAAGGTCGTGGCCGGCATGAACAATGCCCGCAAGCCCTTTGACGACAAGCGCGTGCGTCAGGCGCTGATGATGGCGGTGGATCGCGGCACTGTCATCGAAGGCGCCTGGTCCGGCTTCGGCACGGCCATCGGCAGCCATTACACGCCGAATGACCGCGGCTATATCGATACGACGGGCATTCACCCCTTTGATATCGACAAGGCCAAGGTGCTGCTTGCCGAAGCCGGTTATCCGGATGGTTTCAGCTTCACCATCAAAGCCCCGCAAATGGCCTATGCCCAGCGCACCTCGCAAATCCTGCAGGCGATGTTTGCCGAAATCGGCGTGACCATGACCATCGAGACCACCGAGTTTCCGGCGAAATGGGTGGCGGATGTTCTTAAAGGCGCGGATTACGACATGACCATCGTTGCCCATGCCGAGCCGATGGATATCGATATCTATGCGCGCGACCCCTATTATTTCAATTACAAGAACCCGACTTTCAACGAAGTCGTGGCGAATGTGGAAAAGACGGCGGATGCCGGCGAGCAGGAAAAGCTCTATGGCGAAGCTCAGAAAATCCTCGCGGAAGATGTACCCGCCCTTTATCTTTTCGTCATGCCGAAACTCGGCGTCTGGGACAGGAAGGTGAAGGGGCTTTGGGAAAACGAGCCCATTCCCTCGAATGTGCTGACGGATGTGCATTGGGAAGAGTGACGTTTGTCGATAGCCGTTTCTTCCTTCATGCCGGTCCCCGGGTCGAGCCCGAGGATGATCCGGCATCCAGCCAGCCCAAGTCCTTGGGCTGAAAGGGCTCTCTCCGCCGCGCAGACGCGCGTCGGCTGGATTCCGGCTCAGGGCCGGAATGACGGGAGAGAGATAACTGGACCTTCGACCGCAGGCGAAACAAAGCAAGGAGAAGATGCCAGATGTTAGCCGTCCTCATCCGGCGTCTTTTAAGCCTCGTTATCACCCTGTTTGCCGTTTCCCTCATCATCTATGTCGTCATGGGCCTGCTGCCGGGCGATCCTGCCGCCATCATGCTCGGAACCTCGGCGAGCCCCGATACGCTCGCGGCGCTGCAGAAGCAGATGGGCCTCGATCAGCCGCTGCCGCTGCGTTATCTCCACTGGCTGGCCGGTGTGTTTCATGGCGATCTCGGGCAATCCTATACCTATGGCGTGCCGGTTGCAGGGCTGATCCTGGAGCGGCTGGCCGTTACCCTGCCGCTTGCGCTGCTGGCCGTCTGCCTTTCGGTGGCCATCGCCATTCCGCTCGGCGTGGCGGCGGCGAGGAGCCGCAACGGGGCGCTGGATTTTGCGGCCGGGCTGTTTTCGCATGTGGGCATTGCCGTGCCCGGCTTCTGGGTCGGGCTGCTGCTCATCATCGTCTTTTCCACCACGCTCGGCTGGATGCCGGCCGGCGGTTTTCCCGGCTGGACGCCGAGCTTTTCAGCGGGTCTCACAGCATTGGTGCTTCCGGCGGTCGCCCTTGCGCTGTCGCAGGCCGGGGTTCTCACCCGCGTCTGCCGCTCCGCCGTGCTGGAAGTGATGAATGAGGATTTCGTGCGCACTGCCCGGGCCAAGGGCCTGAGCGAACGGGTGGCGCTGTGGCGGCATGCGGTGCCGAACGCGATGATCCCCGTCGTCACCATGATCGGCCTGCAATTCACCTTCCTCATTGCCGGCGCGGTGCTGGTGGAAAATGTCTTCAACCTGCCGGGTCTCGGGCGGCTTGCCTATCAGGCGCTGACCCAGCGCGATATCGTCGTCATGCAATCCGTCGTGCTGTTTTTCTCGGCGCTGGTGATCGTCATGAATTTCGTGGTCGATATTGCCTATCTCTTCATCGATCCGAGACTGCGGGCAGGTGCGCGATGATGCGATTGATCCGCCGCCGCCCCGCCTTTGCCGTCGGCATCGCCGTCACGGTCTTTCTGGTCGCAGTCGCCCTGCTGTCGCTGGTCTGGACGCCAGTGTCCCCCACCAAGATGCAGATCGTTCAGAAGCTGAAATCGCCCTTCGTTTATGGCGGCCTCGGCACAGATCATTTCGGCCGCGACGTGTTGTCGATGCTGATGGCCGGCGCGTGGAACTCGTTCTCCACCTCCATCGCCGCCGTCGCCATCGGCGCATTTATCGGCACGACCATTGGCGTTGCGGTTGCAGCGCTGCGCGGTTTCACCGAAACCATGGTCATGCGCATCTGCGACATCATCTTCGCCGTGCCGCCCATCCTGTCGGCGATGATGCTGGGCGCCTTCATCGGCACGGGCCGTTTTACCGCCATCATCGCCATCGCCACCTTCATGGTGCCCGTCTTTGCCCGGCTGACGCTGGGGGCGGCGTTGCAGATATGGTCGCGGGAATATGTCACCGCCGCCACCAGCATCGGCCAGAACCGCGCCAAGATCACGCTTTTCCACATCGTACCGAATATATCCAACCAGATCATCGTGCAGGTGACGATCCAGCTCGGTCTTGCGATATTGACGGAAGCAGGCCTTTCTTTCCTCGGTCTCGGCATGCCGCCACCCGCCGCCACCTGGGGGCGGATGCTGGCCGATGCCCAGACCTATCTCGGCACGGCGCCCTGGCTCGCCATCATGCCCGGCCTTGCGATTGCGCTCGCCGTCTTCGGCCTCAATCTTCTCGGCGATGGCCTGCGCGACCTGCTGGACCCGCGCGATACCAGCTGACCGCTCAAAAAAGCTGTCGCCCCCATTTCCTGTTTTTCTGACGAGACGATGCCATGACCGATCTCATAGACCTCAACACGCTCGAAATCCTGGCGCTTTACCGGGAGAGGAAGCTTTCGCCATCGGAATATTGGCAGGCGGTGGAGGCGCGTATCGATGCCTTCGAACCGGTGGTGAACGCGCTTTACGCCTACGATCCGGAAGATGCACGCAGGCAAGCGCTGGCCTCGACGCAACGTTGGCAAAAAGGCGAAACGCTCGGGGCCCTCGATGGCATTCCGGTTTCGCTGAAGGAATTGATCGCCACGAAAGGCCATCCGGTGCCGCTCGGCACCAAAGCGGTGGAACTGGTGCCCGCGGTAGAGGACGCGCCGGTGGCCGCCCGCTGCCGGGAGGATGGCGCGATTATTTACGCCAAGACGACGTGCCCGGATTACGGCATGCTTTCCTCCGGTCTTTCCAGTTTCCACAAGCTCAGCCGCAATCCGTGGGACCCCACCCAGAACCCCGGCGGCTCCAGCGCCGGTGCGGCCTCGGCCGGGGCTGCGGGTTACGGCACGCTGCATATCGGCACGGATATTGGCGGCTCGGTGCGGCTGCCGGCGGGGTGGACCGGGCTCTTCGGATTCAAGCCAAGCCAGGGCCGCATCCCGGTCGATCCCTATTATACCGGCCGCTGCGCCGGACCGATGACCCGCACCGTTGCCGACGCCGCCTATGCCATGGCGACGCTTTCCCGTCCCGACTGGCGCGACGGCACGGCGCTGCCGCCCAACGATATCGACTGGATGGACCTCGATATTAATGTGAAGGGCCTGAAAATCGGCCTGATGCTGGATGCCGGCTGCGGCCTGCCGCTGGACGAAGAGGTGCGCGACGCCGTGCTCTCCGCCGCGAAACTGTTCGAGGCTGCGGGCGCCATCGTCATCCCGGTCGAGCCGTTGCTGACTCGGGAAATGCTGGACGGGCTGGACGATTTCTGGCGGGCGAAGTTCTGGGGCGACATGGCGGCGCTGAGCGCGGACCGTCGCGCCGCGATCCTTCCCTATATTCATGAATGGGCGCAGAAGGGGGCGGATGTTTCCGGCGCGCGCGCCGTTTTCGGTTTCAACCAGACCATGGAAATGCGTAAGGCTTGCGGGCGGTTGATGCAGTCTGTTGATGCGGTGATTTCACCCGTCAATCCCATCGTGTCCTATCCGGCCGACTGGGCCTCGCCCACCAATGATCCCGAACTCCCCTTCGAGCATATCGCCTTCACGGTGCCGTGGAACATGTCGGAACAGCCGGCCTCCTCGATCAATTGCGGCTTCTCCAGATCGGGAATGCCCATCGGCTTGCAGATCGTCGGGCCGCGTTACGAGGATTTGTTCGTGCTGAAGCTTTCAAAAGCCTTCGAGAATTGGGGCGGCGGTGTGAGACGCTGGCCGCAGCCGCCGCAGGCCCGCTGATCCACCTTTATCGGCCCTGTAGTATTGCCATAATACCCGCATCTCGATCCTGCCTGTTAGGGTGCCCAAAGGCATTCGAAAACGGGAGGAGCAGACATGCCGAAGAAGATTTTGATGATCGCCGGCGATTTCGCCGAGGATTATGAGACCATGGTGCCGTTCCAGACGCTGCTCGCGGTTGGCCACACGGTGCATGCCGTCTGCCCCGGCAAGAAGGCGGGCCAGACCATTGCCACGGCCATCCATGATTTCGAGGGCGACCAGACCTATTCGGAAAAACGCGGCCATAATTTCGCGCTCAACGCCACCTTCGCCGATATCAAGGTGGCGGATTACGATGCGCTGGTCATTCCCGGCGGCCGCGCGCCGGAATATCTGCGGCTCAATGCGGATGTGCTTTCGGCGGTAAAACATTTCTTCGATGCCGACAAGCCGGTGGCCGCCGTCTGCCATGGCGCGCAATTGCTCGCCGCTGCGGGCGTCTTGAAGGGCCGTACCTGCTCGGCCTATCCCGCCTGCCGCCCCGAAGTGGAACTGGCGGGCGGCACCTATGCCGATATCGCCATCGATGCGGCCGTTACCGACGGCAAGCTGGTAACAGCGCCAGCATGGCCGGCGCACCCGGCGTGGCTTTCGCAATTCATGGCCATGCTCGGCAAATGAGACCGGCGAAACGGGGCTTTTTCCGGCCCCGTTCTCCGCCTATCTTTCAGGCGTGGTGAGGGAGGAAACCATGTGCAAGCTTTTCATCAAGGCAGACCCGGCGCTTTGGGAGAGCCATACGCGGTCGCTCAGGATCGATGGCATGGTCACCAGTGTCAGGCTTGAAAACTTCTTCTGGTCGACGCTGGACGAGATCGCGCGGCGTGACGGCATGAACAGCGTGCAGCTCATCGCCAAGCTTTATAATGAATCGATCAATGCCGGGCACGATCTGGGCAATTTCACCTCGTTCCTTCGGGTCTGCTGCGGGCGTTATCTGGCGCTTCAGCTTTCCGGCGATATTCCGGCGCGCAGCGATATTCCGATTGCGGCGCTGGATGCGGACAGCATTCTCGATGCGGAGAAGGTGAATTATCACTAGGGCACGTTCGTTTTTTATGTGCCGGGGCATCCCCTCAACCTCATTCCTGTGCTCGTCACAGGAATCCAGCCGACGCGCGTCTGCGCGGCGGGGAGAGTTCTTTCAGCCCAAGGACTTGGGTTGGCTGGATCCCTGTGACAAGCACAGGGATGAGGGAAGGGGAGCGCTCAACTCTTCAGCGCTCTTGGATCGAGCGCATCGCGCACCGCATCACCGATGTAGTTGACACTCAGAACCGTGAGCGAAATCGCCAGCCCCGGCCACAGCACGCGCGAGGGCGTCAGTTGCAGGAAGTTGGCGCCATCGAACAGCAGCCGTCCCCAGGTCGGGAAATCGGAGGGGAAGCCGAGGCCGAGGAAGGACAGCGCGGATTCCGTGATGATGGCGGCGGCAATGCCGAGCGTGGCCGAGACCATGATCGAGCTCAGCACATTCGGCAATATATGCCTGAGGATGATGCGGTATTCGCGCATGCCGCTCGATTTCGCCGCCATGATGAATTCCTGGCTTTTGATCGTCAGCACATCGCCGCGCACGATACGGGCCGTATGCATCCAGCTGGTTATCCCGATCACGAAGACGATGAGGATGAAGATGCCGGTTTCCGGCCCGAAGGCGGCGCGCAGCGTATCGCGAAACAGCATCAGGATGACGAGCAGCAGCGGCAAGAGCGGCAGCGCCAGGAACAGGTCGGTCAGCCGCATCAGCGGGCCGTCGAGCCTGCGGAAATAGCCGGACAGCACGCCCACCAGCGTTCCGAGAAACAGCGCCAGCAGCATGGCGGTGATGCCGACGGCAAGCGAAATGCGCCCGCCGGCCAGAACCTGCGCCAGCATGTCCTTGCCAAGATTATCGGTGCCGAAAGGATGCGCAAGCGACGGCCACTGGTTGCGCGCCTTCACATTGATGGCGTTGGGTGCAACGGTGTGGATATAGGGGCCGACATAGACCGCCAGCAGGATGAAGACGAAGACGATGAGGCCCGCCACGCCGCCCTTGTGAACGCGGAACTGTTTCCAGATATCGGCAAGGGCAGATTGCGTGGGGGTGGCCGCAACCGTCGGCGCTGCGATGGTGGCGTCAGTCATAGCGGATCCTCGGGTCGAGAATGCCGTACAGCACGTCGGCAATCAGGTTGAAGAGCACGATAAGCACCGCGAAAATGAAGGTCAGCGTCTGTACAAGCGGAATATCCGCGCCCTGAACGGCGGTGATCAGCAATTGGCCAAGCCCGTTCACGCGGAAGATTTGCTCGGTGATGATGGCGCCGGAAAAGATCGTCGGCACGCCGAGCGCAATCACGGTCACGACCGGGATTAGGCTGTTGCGCAGCACGTGGATGAGCAGGACGGATTTTTCCTTCACGCCCTTGGCGCGCGCGGTGCGCACATAATCCTGGTGCAGATTGTCGAGCATCGAGGCGCGCACGAAGCGGCTGATCTGCGAGACATTGTAGAGCGTCAGCACCAGTACCGGCAGGAACATCTGCTTCACCTGCGCCACGAAACTTCCCCAGTCGGTCACCTGAAGGTTGGTGTCGTAAACGGAAGGGAACCATTGCAGGTAAGAGCTGAAGATGACGACCAGCAGCACGCCGGTAAAGAAGGTCGGCACCGAATAACCGACCATCGAAACAAAGGTGCCGATCTGGTCGAAGATCGAATATTGCTTATAGGCGGAGATGACGCCGATCGGGATCGCCAGCAGCGCGCCGAAGAGATAGGCGAGGCCCACCACCCACAGCGTCTGCGGCATGCGCTGAATGACGAGATCGACCACCGGGCTGCGTGTCGCCCAGGAAAGCACCCGCATGCGGCTGCCATCGCCGATCTGCCAGCCGGTCAGCCTTTCAATGAGGTTCAGCGGTTCGTTGATGAAGAATTGCTGCAGCCACATCAGGTAGCGGATGAAGAAGGGCTGGTCGAGGCCAAGCGAGGCGCGGATTTGCTCGCGCACTTCCGGCGGGATGGTGAGCGGCAGGTCGCCGGTCGGGTCGTTCGGCGCAAGATCGAGCAGCGCGAAGATGACGAAGCTGATGACAAGCAGCGTCGGTACGGCAAAGGTAAGCCGCCGGAGCGTAAAGGTAAACATCTGAAACTCTCCAGACCCAGAGCGCGACAGGACGAAAATTGGGAGCGTTTTCGCCTTAACGCGGCAAATGTGTCTTCAGATCATGGTCCAGGGGCATGCAGAAGGCCGGCCTCTCCTGGGGGAGAAGCCGGCGCATCCGCGTGTTACTTCTTGCGGGACCAGTCCGCGACGTTCCAGAGTTCCGAATCCCAGGCATTCATGCGAACGCCTTCCAGCGTCAGCGAATGCGAGGAAACGCTGCCGCGGTGGATGAGCGGAATATGCGCGCCTTCCTCCGTCAGCATGTCGTTCAGCTGCTTGGAAATTTCCGCGCGCTTGGCAAGCTCGGCGGTCTTGGAGAGTTCACCCACCAGCTTGTCGAATTCCGGGTTGCAATAACGCGGAATATTCTGGCCCTGCCAGCCGTTTTCCGGGGCCGGAATCTTGTCGCACAGCCATTCCGCCAGATATTTTTCCGGGTCCGTGCCGTCGAAATTGTTGGTGTACATTTCGACGTCGGCATAAAATTTCTGGAAGGTATCCGGGCTTGCCGGGTCGCCGCCGAAGAAGACCGAGGCGCTGACATTGCGCAGTTCGGAGGCAACGCCAATTTGCGACCACATGTCCTTCACCAGTTCCTGCGTGGCCTGGCGAACCGAGTTGGTGGAGGTCTGGTAGAGGAAGGAGAGCTTCACGCCATCCTTGGCGCGGATGCCATCGGCGCCCTTCACCCAGCCGGCATCGTCGAGCAGCTTGTTTGCGCCTTCCACATCCTGCTTCAGGCACCAGCTGTCATTCTTGGTGGAAGCGACGGCTTCCGGCGCCGGCACGATGTTGCAGGTCGGCTTGCCCGCTTCGCCATAACCCGCTTCGTCGATGACATCGCGGTCGATGGCAAGCGACAATGCACGGCGCACGGCCGGATCGGAAAGGGCAGGGTGCGGGCCGGCCTGCTTGGTGGAGCGCTTGTCGCCCAGCGAAGGATCGGCATTGTACCAGTTGAGATTGATACGCTCGACCTGGGTGCCGAAGGCTGTCTCAAGCTTGCCTTTACCTGCGGCTACCATGGTGGCGAGGATTTCCGGCTCCACCTGCATGTTCCAGGCATAGTCGAATTCGCCGGTTTCCAGCACGGCGCGTGCGGCGGAGGCGGCATCACCGCCGCCCTTCAGGGTCGCCGTCGCGAAGGCGGGCTTGGCGGGGTCGCGGTAATTGGTGTTGGCGACGAAGCTGATCACGTCATTCGGCTTGAAATCCTTGACCACGAAGGGGCCGGTGCCGATGGGGCCGAAATTGGCGGATGTGCAGCCGGGCGCGGCAGCGCCGACGCATTTTTCAAACTGCTTCTTCTGGATGACCGGCGACTGTGCGCCGACGAATGCGGAATAGGGGTAAGGTTTCGGTTCGGTGAAGCTGACCTTGACGGTGTGGGCGTCGACGGCCTCGACATTCTTCACGCCCTCATATTGCGCCGCCTGCGCGCAGCCGCCATCCGGTGCGGTGCAATATTTCCAGGTGAAAATAACGTCCTCGGCGGTGAACGGCGTGCCATCCGACCACTTCACGTCGCTTTTCAGCTTCCAGGTCATGCTGAGCAAATCCTTCGCGACGCCGCCATTGTCGATCGTCGGAATTTCGGTGACCAGCATCGGCACCAGCTCGCCCTTTTCGTCGTAGCGCGCCAGCGGCTCAATCACCATGGACGAGCTGTAGACTTCCTTCGTGCCACCGGAAAGATAAGGATTAAGTGTCGATACTGCTTGCCAGAACAGGATTTTCAGTTCGCCGTCACTGCCACGCTCGGCATGGGCGGCAGAGCCTGCCAGGGCCATGGCCGCCACCGTGCTGGCAAAGAGAACGCTGCGCTTCTTCATTGTCGTTTTCCCCTTTTTGGATTTTATCTGTTTGAATGTTTGACGCTTTTCCCGTCGTCATGTGCAAGGTCTGTTATTCTAAGTATTTGACTTTGCTAAGGAATATTCCTCCATTCCCGATGATGCTATTGTCAGTTTTTTTGAAAAGCAAGTCCCAATGTTCCTTTGATGAACAAAAATTGAGCCATTCAGTTTTGGGCCTATTTTTCGCTCATGCAGCAAATTTCATGCTTGCAAAACGAGAAATTCCAAACGCAATATGGCGTCCGACAACCCGGCGGGGAACAAAAAAAGGGAAAAAGAGAATGCCGATATTGAACCGTGTGGCTGAAATGCAGGAAGAAGTTGCCGGCTGGAGGCGCCATCTGCATGAACACCCGGAACTGCTCTACGATGTCTTCGAAACATCGAAATTTGTGGCCGAAAAACTGAAATCCTTCGGCTGCGACGTCGTCGAGACCGGCATCGGCAAGACCGGCGTAGTCGGCATCATCAAGGGCCGTCACGGGGATGGCCCGACCATCGGTTTCCGCTCCGACATGGACGCGCTGCCGATCCTCGAGACAAGCGGCAAGCCCTGGGCTTCGAAGACGCCGGGCAAGGCCCATTCCTGCGGTCATGACGGGCACACCGCCATGCTTTTGGGTGCGGCGCAATATCTGGCCGAGACCCGCAATTTCAAGGGCTCCGTGGCGGTGATCTTCCAGCCGGCGGAAGAGGGCGGCGCTGGCGCGCTCGCCATGCTGAACGACGGCATGATGGAGAAATTCGGCATTTCGCAGGTCTATGGCATGCATAATGAGCCGGGCATTCCGGTCGGCAATTTCGCCATCCGCAAGGGATCGACTATGGCGGCTGCGGATAGTTTCGAAATCGTCATCACCGGCAAGGGCAGCCATGCGGCCGCCCCACATCTTTCCATCGATCCTGTGCTGACCTCGGCGCATATCATCATCGCCCTGCAATCCATCGTCTCGCGCGAAACGGATCCGCTGAAATCGCTGGTCGTCACCGTCGCCACCACCCATGGCGGCACGGCCGTCAATGTCATTCCCGGTGCGGTGACGCTGACGGGAACGGTGCGCACGCTGCTGCCGGAAACCCGCGATTTCGCCGAAAAGCGCCTGAAGGAAGTGGCGACCGCCACCGCCATGGCGCATGGCGCCACCGTGGAGGTGAATTATCATCGCGGTTATCCCGTCACCTTCAACCACAGTGACGAGACCGAATTCGCGACCGGCGTGGCGATGGGCGTGGCCGGTGCGAACGCCGTCAACACCAATCCGAACCCGCATATGGGGGCGGAGGATTTCTCCTACATGCTGGAAGCACGCCCCGGCGCCTTCATCTTCATCGGCAATGGCGATACCGCCGGGCTGCACAATGCGGCCTATGATTTCAACGACGATGCGCTGCCTTACGGCATCAGCTACTGGGTTTCGATGGCCGAAACCGCACTTGCTGCGTAAGACATCCGGCGGCCTTCGTGGCCGCCTTTTGCTTTTCAGGAGATCGGCATGCTTTTGGCGGCAACGTCCATGGAACAGACCGGCGGTTCGGTAAGCCCGGTTTTATCGGTTCAAAATCTCACCACATCCTTCCGCGTCGATGGCGGCTGGAAATCCGTGGTCCGCAATATGAGTTTCGAGATCGCGCCGCGCGAAACGGTGGCGATCGTCGGCGAAAGCGGCTCCGGCAAGAGCGTTACCTCGCTCTCCATCATGCGGCTGCTCGATAAAAAGACGAGCCGCATCGAAGGCAAGGTCATGCTCGGCGGGCGCGACCTGCTGGCGCTGCCGGAAGAGGAGATGCGCAAGGTTCGCGGCAAGGACATTTCGATGATCTTCCAGGAGCCGATGACCAGCCTTAACCCGATCTTCCCGATCGGCAAGCAGATCGCCGAGGCGCTGACCGTGCATCAGGATATTTCCTCATCCGCTGCGCGCGCCGAGGTCATCCGCCTGCTTGAGAAGGTCCGTATTCCCAATGCGAAGAACCGTTTCGATGATTACCCGCACCAGTTTTCCGGCGGCATGCGCCAGCGCGTGATGATCGCCATGGCGCTTGCCTCCAAACCGAAGCTGTTGATCGCCGACGAGCCGACAACGGCGCTCGATGTGACCATTCAGGGCCAGATTCTCGACCTCATCAAGACGTTGCAGGAAGAGGAGGGCATGTCGGTCCTGTTCATCACCCATGATATGGGCGTGGTGGCGGAAGTCTCGGACCGCACCATCGTCATGTTCCGCGGCGATGTGGTGGAAACCGGCACCACCGACGACATCTTCCATCGTGGCCGCCATCCTTATACGCGGGCGCTGCTTTCGGCGGTGCCGAAGCTCGGCTCAATGAAGGAGAGGGTGCTGCCGGCCCGTTTCCCGATCATCGATATCAAGACCGGCGAAAGCCAGCCCGTCGCGGAGGTGAAGGATACGGTCTCCGGCGGCCGCACGCCCATTCTTTCCGTCAAGGACCTCACCACCCGTTTCGATATCCGCACTGGCCTTTTCGGCCGCAAATCCGGCGCCGTGCATGCGGTGGAAAAGGTCTCCTTCGATCTCGCCGAGGGCGAAACCCTGTCTCTCGTGGGTGAATCGGGCTGCGGCAAGTCCACCACGGGCCGCTCCATCACCCGGCTGATCGAGCCGACATCCGGCAATGTCATGCTTGACGGTTACGAGGTGCTGAAGCTCGACAAGACGACGCTGCGCACCATGCGCCGCAGCGTGCAGATGATCTTCCAGGATCCCTTCGCCTCGCTCGATCCGCGCATGAGCATCGGCACGGCGATCATGGAGCCCTTTATCGAGCATCGCCTTGGAACCAAGCAGCAGGCTCGCGAAAAGGCGGCCGATCTTCTGGAAAAGGTGGGCCTCAGCCCGGATATGATGCGGCGTTTCCCGCACGAATTTTCCGGCGGACAGCGCCAGCGTATCGCCATTGCCCGCTCGCTGATGCTCGATCCGAAGGTTATCGTCGCCGATGAGGCGGTGTCTGCGCTAGATGTGTCCATCAAGGCGCAGGTCTGCAACCTGCTGCTCGACCTGCAACAGAGCCTCAACCTCGCTTTCCTGTTTATCAGCCATGACATGGCGGTGGTGGAGCGCGTCAGCCATCGTGTGGCGGTGATGTATCTCGGCGAGATCGTCGAAATCGGGCCGCGCGCGGCGGTTTTCGACAATCCGCAACATCCCTATACGAAAAAGCTGATGTCCGCCGTTCCGGTGCCGGACCCGGCGCGGCGGCAGATCCGGCGCAACATGGCGACCGACGAGATCAAAAGCCCGATTCGGCCGGTGGATTATGTGCCGCCGCAGCGCCATTACCGCGAGGTTTCCGCCGGGCATCTGGTGCAGGAAGCAGCGTGAATGAGGGTATGGGCGGAGAGCTGGTAAGGAACCGAGCGGTCGCCGCGCATTTCTTCTCCCCGTGGGGGAGAAGGTCGCGGCAGCGGGATGAGGGGGCAAGTTCTCCGTATATCGCTAACGTTGCCCCCTCATCCGACCCTTCGGGCCACCTTCTCCCCGGCGGGGAGAAGAAATTTGCCGCACCGCCACGCCAGATGATTTTAGGCCCGCCGCACGCCCTCTTCCGAATCCCCCGTTTGACAGCCGACGCAAAAAAATGCCAGCAAATGCGCAAGCATAATTCTTAAAGGGCGGCGGCATGGCCAGACGAAACGACGCACATGGACGGCTGGACGATGCGGCCCGTGCCGGCTGGCTTTATTATGTCGCTGGGCGCACGCAGGATGAGATCGCCGCCGCCATGGGCATTTCCCGGCAATCGGCGCAGCGGTTGGTATCGCTTGCCGTCGCCGAGCGGTTGATCAAGGTGCGGCTCGATCACCCTATCGCCGCCTGTCTCGAAAAAGCCGAACGGCTGAAAGAGAAATTCGACCTGAAATATATCGAGGTGGTGCCGAGCGATCCGGCCGGCGTCTCCTCCACGGTCGGCATCGCCGAGGCCGGGGCGGCGGAAATCGAGCGCTGGCTGAAAAATGCCGATCCCATCGTGCTCGCCATCGGCACCGGCCGTACCTTGAAGGCCGCCGTCGACCAGCTGCCCCCGATGGAATGCCCCCAGCATCGCATCGTGTCGCTGACGGGCAATATCGGGCCGGATGGCTCGGCCGCCTATTATAACGTCATCTTCAGCATGGCCGATGCTATCAAGGCACGGCATTTCCCAATGCCGCTGCCGGTTCTATGTTCTTCTGCGGAAGAGCGCGAATTGTTGCACGACCAGTCCATGGTGCGCTCCACGCTGGCGCTGGGTTCTGCGGCCAATGTCACCTTCGTCGGTGTCGGCGAACTTGGCGAAAACGCACCGCTCTGCGTCGATGGTTTCCTCGGCGTGGATGAGATGAAGGCGCTGATGGCAAGCGGTGCCGTCGGCGAGATTTGCGGCTGGATGTATGATGCCAATGGCCGCATTCTCGAGCATTCCGTCAACGAGCGCGTCGCCTCCGTTCCCATCCCTTCAAGAGAGACCTGCACCGTCATCGGCATGGCGCAGGGCGCACGCAAGAACGCCTCGATTCTGGCGGCGCTGAGGGGCGGTCTGCTGAACGGCCTCATCACCGATGAAGTCACAAGCGAATATTTGCTCACGCACTGAGCAAAAATTAAACACATAAAATCAATGGCTTGGTTTTTCCATGTGCGTCGCAGCACAGGATGTCGCTTGACTTTTTTGCTGATGAGGTGAGTAAATGCCCTAGAGCAAAGCGAATGCTCATCATTTTTCTTCTGGGAGGAAGATATGACATTGAAGACCATTTTGCTGGGCGCATGCTCGGCACTCGCCTTTTCGACCCTTGCTTCCGCCGAGACGCTGACCATCGCGACCGTGAACAACGGCGATATGATCCGCATGCAGGGTCTGACCTCAGACTTCACCACCAAGAACCCCGACATCAAGGTCGAGTGGGTGACACTTGAAGAAAACGTCCTGCGTGAGCGCGTGACGACCGATATCGCCACCAATGGCGGCCAATACGACATCATGACCATCGGCAATTACGAAGTGCCGATCTGGGCCAAGCAGGGCTGGCTGCTGCCGCTCGAGAAGCTCGGCGACAAATATGACGTCGACGATCTGCTGCCGGCGATCCGCGGCGGCCTCTCCAGCGAAGGCAAGCTTTACGCCGCGCCCTTCTATGGCGAATCCGCCATGATCATGTATCGCAAGGACCTGTTCGAAAAAGCCGGCCTGAAGATGCCCGATAACCCGACCTGGGAATTCATCGGCGACGCCGCCCGCAAGATTACCGACCGCAAGGCCGATATCAACGGCATCTGCCTGCGCGGCAAGGCCGGCTGGGGCGAAAACATGGCCTTCATCAGCGCGCTCACCAACTCCTTCGGCGGCCGCTGGTTCGATGAAAACTGGAAGCCGCAGTTCGATCAGCCGGAATGGAAGAGCTCCCTGCAGTTCTACGTCGATCTGATGAAAGATGCCGGCCCTTCCGGTGCATCCTCGAACGGCTTCAACGAAAACCTGACGCTGTTCCAGCAGGGCAAGTGCGGCATGTGGATCGACGCTACGGTCGCTGCTTCCTTCGTCTCCAACCCGAAGGATTCCACCGTTGCCGACAAGGTCGGTTATGCCATCTTCCCGACGCATGGCGAGCTGAAGAACCACGGCAACTGGCTGTGGTCCTGGAACCTCGCGATCCCGAAGAGCTCGCAGAAGGCGGAAGCGGCCGAGAAGTTCATCTCCTGGGCAACCAGCAAGGAATATACCGAGCTTGTCGCTTCCAAGGAAGGCTGGGCAAACGTGCCTCCGGGCACCCGCACCTCGCTTTACAAGAATGCCGAGTATGAAAAGGCCGCCGCCTTCGCCAAGCCGACGCTTGCCGCAATGGATGCCGCTGACATCACCAAGCCGACCGTAAAGCCCGTGCCTTACACCGGCGGTCAGTTCGTGGCGATCCCTGAATTCCAGGCGCTCGGCACCACGGTCGGTCAGCTGTTCTCGGGGGTCGTTGCCGGTCAGTCCAGCGTTGACGATGCGCTTGCGGGCGCCCAGTCGACCGCGACGCGTGAAATGACCCGCGCCGGCTACATCAAGTAATCCTCCCGAAGATCGCTGCCCGGCGCCAATGCCGGGCAGCGAACCTTGGGGACGGCAAGCCGCCGGTCTGTATGGTGGCGTTTAAGCCTTTCAAATCAAAACAAGAATGAGCCGGTTCTTCCGGATATGCCGGGCGCATGTCGTGACGCCCAGGCCCAAGGGGAGGTGAGTGCAATGGCAACCCGAAACACGAGCGGATTAGCGCGGGTCATGCTTGCGCCATCGGTGCTGTTGTTGCTGGTGTGGATGATCGTGCCTCTGGCGATGACGCTG